>JBFKMV010000090.1:0-18987 GCA_041629655.1 Candidatus Polarisedimenticolaceae bacterium | reverse complement strand
GGCGGACCTGGACAACGAGCAGAGCCTGGACAAGGCGTTCCAGGGGGCGTACGGCGCCTTCTGCATCACGAACTTCTGGGAGCACTACTCGCCCGAGAAGGAGGCGGCGCAGGCCCGGGCGATGGCCCGGGCGGCCAAGCGCGCCGGTCTCCGGCACGTGATCTGGTCCACGCTCGAGGACACGCGCAAGTGGGTGCCGCTCGACGACGACCGGATGCCGACGCTGATGGAGAAGTACAAGGTCCCGCACTTCGACGGCAAGGGCGCCGCGGACCATTTCTTCACCGACGAGGGCGTGCCGACGACGTTCCTGCTGACGTCGTTCTACTGGGACAACATGATCCACTTCGGCATGAACCCCAAGCCCGGCCCCGACGGGGTGCTCGCGATCACGATGCCGATGGGCGACAAGAAGCTGCCCGGCATCGCGGCCGGGGACATCGGCGGCTGCGCCTACGGCATCTTCAAGGACGGACGGCAGTACATCGGCAAGACCGTCGGCATCGCCGGCGAGCACCTGACCGGAGCCGAGATGGCGGCCAAGCTGACCAAGGCGCTGGGCCGCGAGGTGCGCTACAACGCCGTGACGCCGGAGGCCTTCCGCGGCTTCGGCTTCCCCGGCGCCGAGGACCTGGGCAACATGTTCCAGTTCAAGCGCGACTTCCAGGACGCGTTCCGCGGGCCGCGCAAGCCCGAGGTCGCGCGCAAGCTCAACCCGTCGCTCCAGACCTTCGAGGTCTGGCTGGGCGAGAACAAGAAGCGCATCCCGACCGAGTGACTTGACGGGCAGATGCGCTACGATTGCGATCGATGCGCATCTGCCTGCTCACGTCCCAGGACCTCGACGCCGATCCGTTCCCGGCCGACGACTGGCCCTGCGACCCGCGGCCGTTCCTCCCCGAGGCGAGCTGGGAGGTGGCGACGCTCCGGAAGTCGACCGCCGTCGGCCGGGTCACCGCGCTGGCCAAGAACGGCTTCGACCTGTTCTTCAACCTGTGCGACGGCGCGGCGGACGAGAAGACGCCGGGGATCGAGGTCGTGGAGACCCTGGAGCGGCTCGGCGTCCCGTTCACCGGGGCGACCTCGGAGTTCTACGAGCCGTCGCGGGAGCGGATGAAGCAGGCCTGCCAGGCGGCGGGCATCGCCACGCCCGCCTACGTCGTCGCCCGGACCCCCGAGGACGTCGAGCGCGCCGCCGGGACGTTGCGCTTCCCGCTGTTCGTCAAGCACTTCAGCAGCTACGCGAGCGTCGGCCTGAGCCGCGCCTCTCGCGTGCGCACCGCGGCCGGGCTGCGCCGGCAGGCGCGCAAAATCATGTCGCGCTACGAGGCGGCGCTGATCGAGGAGTACGTCGAGGGACTGGAGTGCACGGTGCTGGTGGCCGAGAACCCGGCCGACCCCGGGCGGCCGACCACCTACACCCCGATGCAGTACCGCTTCCCGGACGGCGAGAGCTTCAAGCACGCCGGGCTGAAGTGGATCGACTACAACGAGCTGACCTCGTCCCCGGTGGAGGACCCGGCGCTCGCGGCGCGGCTGCGCGACGAGGCGGCGCGGTTCTTCGTCGCCCTGAACGGCGCCAGCTTCGGCCGCTGCGACCTGCGCGTCGACGGCGACGGCACGCCGCACATGCTGGAGATCAATCCCAACTGCGGCGTCTACTACCCGCCGACCGATCCCGGCAGCGCCGACCTGATCCTGCTCCACGACCCCGCCGGCCACGCCGGGTTCACGCGGCAGATCGTCGAGGCCGCGCTGGCGCGGCACGCGCGCAACAACCGTGCGGCGTCGACCTGACACTCCCGGCGAGTCGCGGTCTCAGGGGCAGGCCGCCCCCGCGCGCTCGATTCCGTTCGATCCCGCGCCCAGCGTGCCGCCCCCGGGGCAGCCGTTCTCGGCGCGCACCAGGTAATAGAACGCCGCGCCGGCGGCGGGCGTCGCGGTGTCGGCGGCCAGGGTGTCTGCGTCGTCGGTTTCCAGGCACGTCGCGACCGTGAAGTCGGCGGGGTCGTCGGCACGCAGCGTGTCGTAGAACAGCGCCGCGATGCCGCCGGTCTCCGCGGGCGCGGCCCAGCTGATGTCGGTCTGGCCGGTGATGCCGTCGTGCGTCAGCGACAGGCTGACCTCGCCCGGCCGGGACCAGATCTGGCCGTCGCCGGGGTCGCAGTCGCAGACGTCGCCGAACAGGTCGCCGTCGCCGTCGGCCTGGTCGGGGTTGGAGTCCAGCGGGCAGTTGTCGTCGCAGACCTGCCGCACGCCGCTGGCGCACTGGTTGTCGCCGACCGTGCCGGAACCGTCGCCGTCGTCGAGCACGCCGTCCGCATCGGTGTCGGCGCAACCGTGATCGATCGTTCCGTCGACCGTGATCGTGACGATGTCGACCGCCGTGTTGCCGGCGTCGTCCGTGACGGTCAGCACGATCTCGTGGGTCCCGACGCCCAGGCTGACCGCGGCGGAGCTGCCGGTCGCGATCTGCACGCAATCGTCGCTCCAGGCGTAGCTGACGACGCTGCCGTTGCCGTCGGTGGCCGAGCCGGACAGCGTGACGTTCTCGATGCAGTTCTCGTCGACGTCCGACACCGTCTGCGCGGGACCCGCCTCGGCCACGGGCGGTACCTCGTGCTCCCACAGCGCCAGCATCGCCAGCGCGGTGTCGTACGCCGACTGGTCCCAGGAACCGTCGACGTCCTGGAGCGCGTTCAGTGCGGCCACCGCGTCTCCGGTCTCGACCCCGAAGGTCGGCGTCTCGTCGCGAACCAGCGCCAGCGTGGCCAGCGCGGTGACGTAGGAAACGGTGGAGCCGTCGAAGCCGAACGAGCCGTCGGGGAGCTGCTGGCCCTTGACGTGCGCGATCGCGGACGCGATCTCGGTGTCCAGCTCGTAGCTGGTGTACGGGAACAGCGCCAGCAGCACGTGCAGCGTGGTGTAGAACTCGCTGGCCACGCCGCGCTGGCTGCCCCAGCCGCCGTCCGGGTTCTGGGCCTGCCGCAGGTACTCCAGCGGCTCGGCCAGCGACCGCGTGTCGAAGTCCGGAGTCTCGTAGGAGGCCGTCATCGAGTACGTGGCCGTGGGGGCCAGCCCGTCGGGGTTCTCGATCGCGACGTAGTTGGTGCCGGGGGTGAACGGCAATCCCGAGTCGGGGAACACGATCAGGTACGGCCCGCCTGGGGGCAGCTCGAAGTAGGGGTCGAAGGGCGTCGGCGGGGAACCCTGGGTCATGCGCAGGCGCACGGTCGCCCCGGCGACGGTGATCTGGATCCGCGCCTTGAGGGCGTTTCCGGGAATGAACCACTCGTAGACGTTGGTGGCGCCGCCGGCCACGGTGTCGTCGGTCACGCTGAAGCCGCCGTTGAAACCGGTGCGGTCGAGCGCCAGCATCGCCAGTGCGGTCGTGAGACTGTCGGTCTCGAAGCCGGGCGCGATGCCCCATCCACCCTCGGGCCAGTTCGGCAGTCCCGCATCCGTCTCCGGCGGGTTGCGCCGCGACAGCAGGTCCAGCGCCAGCAACCGCGCGTCCTCGACCGATTCGGGCTCGCCGGCGAGCCCCGCCGTCTGGCGGGCCAGGAACTCGTGATTCGCCGCGCCCTGGCCGGCCAGCCACGTCGCACCGCCACTCACCGCGGCGGTGCACGGGTCGAGCGCGGTGAGCGTCTCGAGCGTGGTGCCGGTGACCGTGAGCTCGGAAGCGGCGCCCCACGAGCCGTCGGGGTTCTGGTTCGCCTCGAGCCAGGCCAGACCGTCCGCCACCGACGGCGGCAGCGCCAGCGCGGGCGCGCCGGGCAGGAGACCCACGAGGACCACGAGCATCATCAAGCGTTGACTGGACCGGCGGATCATCGAAGCTCCCCCCTAGGACTCAGCGGTCTCTCACTCGTGAACGAAGAACCAGCGGTACCACCCGGCGAGCCAGTCGTGGTACGGGTAGGCCACGCCGCTCTCGATCCAGGCCCGGGCGACGGCGGCCGCCTGCGGCAGCTCGTAGACGCCTGCACGGTGCATCGCCACGTTCTTGCGCGACGGTCCGCCGAGCGGGGCAACGTCCTCGAGCGCCTCGAGGAACGGCAACGCCCGGTCGTCACCGGCACCCTGCAGGACGTCCACCACGTACAGCAGCGTCAGGTAATCGCGGTCGTTCTCGGGCCGGGTGCGCTCGCCGTAGCGGGCCAGCAGCGCCTCGACCGCGGGCGCGCCCCGGTCGATCAGCGCGGCGACCGTTCCCTGCGCGCGGGCCGGGAACGTCGGGTCCTTGGGCCGGGCCGGCAGCACGCTGGCCTCGAGCACCTCGATCAGCTCGCCGATCGCGGCCGCGGACCCGTCCGCCGTCCCGCCCCGCCGGCGCAGGGTGCGGTACTGCACGATTCCCGAGCCCTCCTCGACCCGGGCCAGGCCCGCGGCGCGGCAGACCTCCGGCGAGGGCGGACCGGGCGACCGTTCCAGGTACAGCGTCCCGAGCATCGTCTTCAGCTCGAGCGAGTCCGACCGCTCCAGCTCCGACCGGTACAGCGCCTCGGCGGCGCCGGGGTCGTCGAGGCGGGCCGCGCGCTCGGCGATCGCCCGCGCCGTGCAGTAGGCCGCGAACCTGGGATCGCCCCGCACGAAGACTCCCGCCAGTTCGTCGAGCACCGCGGGACCGTCCGGGGCGGCCGCGAGCCGGTCGGCGGCGGCGAAACGCACGTACGGCGTCCCGCTCCGCGCGGCGTCTCGCAGCGCCGCGTACTGCTCGGGGTGCTGCGGGTCCAGCTCCGCCAGCTGCCGCGCGGAGCGGACCTCTGCGATCCGCTCCTCGACGACGGCCGCCACGCGGTCGGGCACCTCGACGTCGGCGCGCGGCGTGCCCTGGCAGCCGCCCGCCACGACGAGCGCGGCCGCGACGCCGAACCGGACTCCACGATCGAGGGGCGCGAATCTCACGGGTGATTCCTCAGTCGTTGTGCTTGTTGTTGGTCTTGTGTTGCTTGCCGGGGTCGCCCCAGTCCTTCGCGGCGTGATCGTTGTCGGTCGTCACCTCCAGCGCCCGGCAGTACGGCTCGACCCACGGCGGGTCCTCGCCCTCGCGGTCGTTAGGCACGTTGTCGTGGTCGGTGTCGAGATCGACGTCGTCGCCGAAGCCGTACTCGGAGTTGTCGTCGGTCTCGTCCGTATCCCCGTCGCCGTCGTCATCGACGCCCGCGTCGCCGGGCTGGCCGTCGGGGCCGGCCGTGTAGTGGTTGTAGGCCGGGCTGGGGAACCCGGTGTTCCAGGACCAGCCCTTCTCCCAGATGCCGTTGCCCGTGTCCACCAGCGCGTCGGCGATTCCGATCTGCACGATGTGGCCGTCCTCGTGCAGGATCGTGTCCGCCATCCCGTCGATGCCGTAGCGACGGCCCGGGTTGTACGGCGACGTGTTGAACTCGGCCGAGGGATCGGAGATCCACATCTCGGTCTTGGAGTAGGTCATCGCCGGCGACCACAGCCGCATCGCCGGCGTGCGGCCGTTGATGCCGGCGATGCTCCGGTAGTCGACGGTCGAGCCGGTGAGCGCGGCCAAAGCCTGTTTCCAGTAGGTGAACCAGTTCGGCGGGTTGTTGTCGAACTTGCGGAAGAACACCTCGATCTGGGTCGTGTCGGTCATCGTGGGCGGATTGTCCACGGTCATCGTGACCGTCTTGCCGCCGAACGCGGCGTTGGTCGGCGGTAGGCCGTTGAACTCGGCCGTGGTGTCGAAGCCCTTGCCGGCCTTGGGATCGCCCGGCCACGGCACGGTCCAGGTCAGCGTCGAGCCGGCGATGTCGGTGATCGTCCACTTGACCAGGTCCTCGACCACGGCCTGCACGCCGGCATCGGCCGGGATCAGCTTGGCCTTGCACTGCACCGACAGCATGCCGCCGGCCGAGAACGTGAACTCGGAGGTCGCCGGCGCGGGCGACGAGGTCGGGTCGCCCGTCGGGTGCTCGCGCACCACCTTGTAGATCGTGAGCTGCCGCTGGTGCTGCGGCCCGGCATCGCCGACCGTCACCACGTAGTGGGCGGGTGCGAGCTGGCTCGGCGACTTGCTGGTGTGGCTGCGGCTGGTCCACGGCCCCGTGCTGCCGTCCTTGTAGTGGATCCGCAGCTGGTATTCGAAGCGCAGCCGCGTCGTGTCGCCCTGGCAGAAGATCGCCCCCGGGTCGGGCGAGTCGTTGGCCGGCGAGTCGACCTTGCCCTCGACGTAGTCGACCTCGCGGGTCGGATCGGCCCACAGGATGTCGAACCACACGTCGACGGTCGAGCCGCCGTTCTGCCCGCCCGAGATGATGTAGCCGGCCGCTCCGTTGCACGGATCCATGTCGATGTAGCCGGTCCCGGTCCAGCTGAAGTAGGTGATCTGGGCCTCGGGGAACGTCACCTCGTGACCCATGCTGATCGCGTTCTCGAGCGCCGTGCGCACCGAGGCGGGCAGGCTGTTGGCCGGCAGCGGCAACGTGTTCCAGCGCTTGTACACCGTCAGCCCCTGGTCCACGGCGAGCTGCAGGATCTTCATCGTCGAGACCGCTTCCTGGGCGTAGTTGTCCTCCCAGATCACGTTCTCGAACGCCGAGCCCTCGGCCCCGCCGATCACCAGCAGGTCCGTGCCCTCGCCGCCGCAGCCGGTCTGGTACTCGTCGACCTTCCACACGCCGATCACCGAGCGGTCGGCATCGACGGTCAACCCGCGCCACTCCCAGTCGATCGGGTTGCCCCCGCCGTCGGTGGTGACGAGGATGTCGTCCTTGACGATCGCGTCCTGCACGTCGAACGACACCGCGGCGTGCATCAGCTCGCCCAGCCGCACCTCGGAGGCGTAGACGCGCTCGAGGTAGTCGGTCGCGTCGGCATACCGCTGCTGCGGGATGTAACCCTCGGTGTCGGCCGGGTCGATCGGCGCGGCCAGCGGGCTCTCGGTGCCGTGGACCGCGAGGCCGATCGCCTGCAGCTCGCCGGCCACGATCGTGTTGAAGATCGCCGGGACCACGTTCTGCGGCAGGCCCAGGCCGTTCGCCGGGGCCAGGAAGTGCATGTCGCTGTTGTGGGTCCGCCCGGCGCCGATCGCGACCGCTCCCGTGGCGGCGGTCTGCCCGCCGATCTTCAGCAGCGGCCGGATGTCGATCAGGTTCGGCGGCGTGTAGAGCAGGCCGTTGTTGGCCGTGATCGTGTCACGGTCGGTCTGCGTCGCGCCCTCGTAAGAGATCGTGACGCGCCGGCCGGCGACCTCCGGAAGATTGACCGTGTGATCGATCAGCGTGGTCGCCCCGTTGTAGAGATGGAAGCGGACCTGGTAGCGCCGGGCCGCCGGGATCTCCGAGAACGAGCCGTCGCGGGACCGCGCGATGTAGGGCATCGAGTTGGGCAGCAGGCCGAGCGGCTCGGAGAGCGCCTGGCTGGTGCGCGCCACGTCGTCGACCGCGAGACCGGGGTAATTGGCATCCAGGTAGTCCTGGATCTGCTGCTCCAGCACCTCGACGGGCAGCTCCGCCCGGGGCAGCGTCACGCCCGGATCGGACGGGTCCCAGTAGTCGTCGATGAAGGCCTGCGCATCGAGCCCCATCTCGGCGGGGATGTCGATGCCGGGCTGGAGCTGGCTCTGGTGGAACGCGGGATCCAGCGGCACCCACTGCGGGCCACCGAAGCCGCGCGGCACGCGCGCCTCGACCCACACCCGCTGAGCCCGGACGGCGACGATGGTGTTCTCGCAGGTGCCGCAACCGAAGCTGACCACCTCGTCGGCGCAGGTCTGGTCCCAGGCCGTGTCGCAGCAGTAGGAATCCTGCGCGCAGACGCAGGCCTCGATCGTCGGGTCGTCGCAGCCCGGCGTGCCGTTGTCCACGCAGCAGTCGGTGCCGCCGGGGAGGCCGAGCACCGAGATACCCTCCATCCCGTTGGTGTGCAGGATGCTCGAGGCCACGTCGCCGTCGTCCACCGCGAGCCAGCTCAGGACGCGGTCGACGGGCATCTCGACCTGACCCTCGGCGTAGCGCGCCGCGAAACCCGCCGAGCGCAACAACGCGATCAGCAGGCTGGCCTGGTCGTAATCGTTGCCCGCGCCGGAGCGCAGCGTGTGCACCGAGCCCTTGAGCGAGCCGTAGTACGGCTGGAACGCGATCTCGTCGCGCACGAACTCGTACATCGCCAGCGGCGTGCCCAGCTCGGCGGCCTTGTCGATGATCTCCTGGGTGATCTGGACGTCGATCGTCGGGTCGAGATCGCCGTCCGTCTCCCCGGTGAGGTTGGCCTCGGCGGCCACGTTGACCACCGGAGCGTCGGGGTCGAACGCCATGCTCGGCGCGCGGAGCGGTTGCCGGAGCTGCCACTGGTGCGGCGCCGCGACCGGGGCCAGCGGCTGCCCGACCGGCTGCCATTTCGGGTTCGGCTTGCGAGCCGCCGTGGAAACGAACGTCAGGGCCGCGAGCATCGTCGCGAACAAGAGGATCCCGGCTTTCCTCATCGATGACCTCCCGTGTCGTGGTCCTTGACGGAGCGACGGGTTGCGAGGGGGGCGAGAGCGCGCCCGGTGTCTTGATGTCGCGATTGTCCGCGCGAATTACTCGCAGGTCAAGGTCGCGGCGGCCAAAAAAAGCTCAAATCTTCAATACTTCCATACGTTTTCCCCCGTACTGTCGGCCGGAGTGCCGGGGTGGCGGAAGGCATATGGCGGATGTATTATGCATACGCGAGGTCCCTCGATGCAGAGAACGACGATCATGCTTCCCCGAGACCTCAAGCAGCGCGCCGCGCGCGAGGCCCGCGCCCGGGGTGTTTCCCTCGGGGAGCTGATCCGCGAAGCGCTGCAGTCCTTGCTGCGCCGCGGCGATCGCGACGCCGCCGAGGACCCGCTGATGGCCGACCGCGCCGTCTACGACGGGCCGCTCCCGGCCGACACCTCCGAGCGGCACGACGACCTGCTCTACGGGCCGGCGAAGCGCCGATGATCTTTGTCGATACCGGCCCGCTCGTCGCGCGGCACCTGGCGCGCGACCAGCACCACGCGGCCGCGGTCGACGGCTGGACCCGGCTCGCGCGAAGCGGCCGGCGCTGCTTGACGACGAGCTTCGTGATCGACGAGACCGTCACGCTGCTGGCGCGGCGTGCCGGTGCGGCGTTCGCCGCGGAGCGCGCCCGGGCGATGCTGACCTCCGACAGGTTGACGATCGTGCGCCCCGGCGCCGAGGACGAGCTTGCCGCGCTGGAGCTGCTGGAGAAGTTCGCGGATCAGCCGGTGAGCTTCACCGACTGCATCTCGTTCGTGACCATGCGGACCCGCGGGGCGGACCGGGCGTTCAGCTTCGACCGGCACTTCCGCACGGCCGGTTTCAGACTCTGGCCGGCGCGCTAGCCGGGCCCGACCCGCCAGGTCAGCCCGACCGCGACGCTGTGGTGGGTCGAGGTCTCGTTGAAGGTCTTCTCCCGCAGCCTGGAGAACTCCACGCGGAGCGCCGACGTCTTCCACTTGTCCGTGAACAACCGGCCGCCCACCGCCACCTGGAAAGCCCGGGCCTCGTCGTTGAAGCCGCCGGTCAGGTCGAGCGTCGCTCGTCCCAACCCGACGAGCAAGTAAGGCCGGACGTCGGCCTCGGGACGAAGGTTGAGCAGGCCGTTCACGAAGAACACGCTCAACTCCTGATTCAGTGCACCTTCCTCGAGGACCGAGATGCCGAACTGGCCTTCGAGCTGGAGTCGCTCCGTGAAGTGCCACCCACCACGGACGTGGAACAGCCAGCCATGGCTGTCCGAGATGGAGACGTTCGGATCGTAGTCGGTTGCCCCGACGTCGAATCCGATCTCGCCCTTGCCCTGGCTGATGCCGGCGCGGGCGGGGACGGACAGCAGCGCGATGCAAAGCACGAGCGTCGCGAATCGCCGGAGGGTGGACACGGATGCTCCCTCTCCCGGTGGGACGGTTTGAAACCAAGATAGCAGCGGTGAAACCGCCCAATGCCCATCGACCGGGTCCACTTGTCGGGTGAGGCAGCAAGGTGCGCCGCGCTACCGCGCCGGGGTCGGTCCGTCCCCGAGCACGTCGGCCGCCCGCTCGGGCATCCGCATCGCCGCGTACAGCGCGGCCAGGCTGTCCCGCGCTCGCACGGTCCCGGGATGGCCGGGGCCGATCACCGCGCGCCGTCCCTCGAACGCCGAGCGAAGCAAAGGTTCGGCCTCGTCGTGACGCCCGAGGTCCCCGAGGGCCAGGCCCAGGTAGTACTCGGCATGCAGCGTGTCGGGGTGGTCGGTGCCCAGGTCCGAGCGCCAGTGCTCGACCACCCGCCGGACCAACGTCTCGGCCTCCGCCGGGCGACCCTGCTTGCGCCGCAGCTCGCCGAGGTGCAGACGCGCTTTGAGCGCGGGCTTCTGTCGCTCTCCGGACGCGCGGATGAAGCCGTCCAGGGCCTGCTGCAGCAACGGCTCGGCCTCCTCCAACCGTCCGAGGTCGCGCAGGGCGCGGGCCAGGCTCATCTTGGTCGACGTGGTGGCGAAGTGCTCGTCTCCGAGCACGCGCAGCTGGCCCTCGAGGGCCAGCCGGCACATCCGCTCGGCCTCCTCGTAACGTCCGAGATCGCGAAACACGGCACCCAACGAGAGCACCGACTCCAGCGTGTCCGGATGGTCCTCCCCCAGGACACGGCGCTGCGTCGCCAGGACCCGCCGGTGCAGCTGCTCCGCCTCGACCATGCGTCCCACCCTGAGGTACAGGTTGGCCAGGTCGCTCATCGCCCGGAGCGTTTCCGGATGCTCCACGCCGACCGACCGACCGTAGCCCTCGACGGCCTGCTCGAGCAGCGTCTCGGCGCGGTCCAGCGGTCCGAACGCCCAGTGGAAGAAGCCGAGGTCGCGCACCACGGCCAGCGTCTCGGGGTGATCGTTGCCGAGCCGCGCGCGCCGCTCGTCGAGTGCGGCGCGGTAGAACCGCTCGCCCTCCTCGAGCAGGCCCAGGCCGGTGTAGGCCCGGCCCATCGTGTGCATCAGCCGGGTGCGGACCTCCGGCTCCGCGGCAAGCTCCGATTCGATCCGCTCCGCGCCCCGCTCCAGCAGCTCGCGGGCGGTCGGGTCGCCCTGCTCCGGCGCGCGGAATCCCTTGACGCCGAACAGCCCGACCATGAACTCCGTGACCTCGCTCGCGGTGAGCGCCTCGCGCCGCGCCTCCTGCTCCGCGCGCAGCGCCCGGACCAGGCCGACGGCCGTGCCGGCGAAACCGGCCAGCACGGCGACCGCCACGGCGCCGGCCGCGATCACCGCGAGGCGGTTCCGCCGCACGAACTTCCGGGCGCGGTAGCCCACGCCGGGCGGCGCCGCCAGCACCGGCTGGTGCGCCAGGAAGCGCCGGATGTCCTGCGCCAGCTCGGCCGCCGAGCCGTAGCGTCGCTCGCGGTCCTTCTCCAGCGCCTTGATCGTGATCCAGTCCAGCTCGCCCCGCAGCGTGCGCGTCACGGCCAGCGCCTCGGACCCGCGTCGGCCGGCGATCTCCCGGGCCGCGTCGCCCAGCTGGCGCAGGCGGGAGCTGGGGCGCGGCGGCTCGTGCTCGCGGATCCGGCGGCGAAGCTCGTCGAAGTCCGACCGTCGCAGCTCGCCCGCGTCGAACGGCAGCACTCCCGTGAGCAGCTCGTACAGCAGCACGCCCAGCGAGTAGACGTCGGTCCGCGTGTCCACGTCCTCGCCGCCGAGCGCGAGCTGCTCGGGGCTCATGTAGGCGGGCGTGCCGAGGACCTGGCCGAGCTGCGTCTGCAGCGTGCGTTCGGTCAGCCGCCGGGTCGTCGCCTTGGCCAGGCCGAAGTCGATGATCTTCGGCGCAGGACGACCGCCCTCGGTCGCCACCAGCACGTTCGACGGCTTGAGATCGCGGTGCAGGATCGCCCGGCGGTGCGCGTGCTGCACCCCCTCGCAGACCTGGACGAACAGCTCCAGCCGCTCGGGGATCGTGAGGCGTTCGCGGTCGCAGTACTTGGTGATCGGCGGGCCCGAGACGTACTCCATCACGAAGTACGGCCGGCCCCGCGGCGTCTCGCCGGCCTCGTACACGCGGGCGATCGCGGAGTGGTCCATCACCGCCAGCGCCTGGCGCTCGGCCTCGAAGCGAGCGACGACTTCGCCGGTGTCCATCCCGGCCTTGATCACCTTCAGCGCGACGCGCCGCTCGACCGGCTCCTGCTGCTCGGCCAGCCAGACCTCGCCCATTCCGCCCTCGCCGAGCAGGCGGCTCAGCCGGTACGGTCCGATCCGGCTACCCGCGGCGGCACCGAGGGCCTCGCCCGCCACCCGCAGAACGTTGGCGACGGCGCCGTCGGAGGTCCGATGCCGGAGCAGCAGCTCGACCTCCGCACGCACCTCGCGATCGTCGCAGCTCGAGTCCAGGAATGCCTCGCGCTCTCCCGGCGCCCGCTCCAGCGCTTGCCGGACGAGCGTCTTGACGCGCTGGAATTGCTCGGGGGTCATGACGACGGCGCGGAGGGGCGGTCGTCGCCCAGCGCGGCCGCGAGCCAGCGACGGGCGAACCGCCACTCGCGCTCGACGGTGCTGACCGAGACATCCATCGCCTCGGCGGTTTCCGGCACGGTGAGCCCCCACAGCATTTGAAGCTTGACCACCTCCGCCGTGCGCGCGTCGAGCTTCTCCAGCCGCTCCAGCGCCTCGACGAAGGCGCCGATCTCGGCGCTGGGCTCTTGGCCAACTCGGCGCGCAACGCCGCTCAGCGAGACCCGCAGGCGGTCGCCGCCCCGCTTCACCGCGCCGCGTCTGCGGTCGTAGTCCATCAGCACGCGCAGCATCACCCGCGTCGCGATGGCGAAGAAGTGGCCGCGGCTGTCGTACTGCTTGCGCTGCTTGACCAGCCTGAGGAACGCCTCGTTGACCAGCGCCGTGGGCTGGAGCGTCACGCCGGCGAGGTTCCCGCCGTAGCGCGCGCGCATGTGGTTGGCGGCCACGCGCCGCAGGTCGTCGTAGACGATCTCCATGACCTCGTCGAGCGCGCCCTCGCGGCCCTGGTAGGCCTGGTGCAGCAGTTCGGTGATCCGGCCCGGTGGGGCGTCCATGGCTCCCCTCTGACCCCATTCCTACCGGGAAACACGGGTTTCGGTCAAGCCCGGCCCCGTCTTGTTTGACGCGATCCCGATCCCGTTTGCGCGTTTCTGTCGAGGCCCGTCGATGGACTCGCGCCAATTCAAGCGTGTCAAGGCGCTCTACCGGTTCACCGCCGATCTGTCCGAGGTCGAGCGGGAGGAGATATTGCAGGCGCTGTGCCCCGACGATGCCGAGGTGCGAAAGCACGTGCATCGACTCGCGGCCCGGACTCTCGACGAGACGCGGCTCGACGAGCTGATCCGTGACCTGGCGCAGATGCTGGAGTCGGATCGGGGCTAGCCGGCAGTCGCGGCTGAAGGGTCTCGGCTCCATTCCGCGCGGTTCAGACAAAGGGGATGGTCGGATCAACCCGTTTCGAAGAATGGAAGGAGGGACTCATGCCGACGAAACTTCGTTCGATCCTGGTGCTGCTCGCCGTCGCCGCCTGCGCCGTCACGCTGGCAACGGCCGGCGGCGAGTGGGACAAACCGTGGCAGGTCGTGGGCAGCGCGACACAGGTGCTGGACTTCGCTGCCGGCGCGGGACGCTGCGACCTCGGCCACCCGGCCGTGATCATCCAGGGCGGCGGCCGCGCCAGCTACCTCGGTGTCGTCAACATCGACCAGAGCCACTGCCTCAACCTGGCCAGCGGGCAGTTCTACGACGGCCAGTTCACCGTCACCGCGGCGGACGGCAGCGCGATCTCCGGGACCTACGGCGGCCAGTCCGTGCCGACCGTCAACTGCCCCAACATCGCCGCCGGCCAGTGCGTGTTCCGGATCCTCGGCGGGTGGGAGATCACCGCCGGCACCGGGCGCGCGGCCACGGTGCTCAACGGCTCCGGCGCCGCGCGCGGTACCGTCAACACGATCACCGGCATGGCGAGCGTGTTCCTTCAGGGCAACGTCGTGAGTGATGGTGCGCTGAAGGGCGAGTTCTGAGCAAGCCGACCCCGTGCGGCCCGGCCGGTCCATCCCCCCGGACCGGCCGGGCCGTGACTTCGTCTCCTACCCGAGACGACCCGCCACCCCGGCAAAGTCGTATCGGTTCCTCCGGCCGCCCGCACTTGACAAGGTAGCCTCTGGTAGCTACCTTCGTCGCATGGCCGAGCTGAAAACGGTCGGGATCAAGGACCTCAAGAACAACCTCAGCGCGTACCTGCGCGAGGTGCGCCGGGGGACGCGGATCCTGGTCTCGGACCGCAACCGCGTGGTCGCCGAGCTTCACGAGCCGCGGGCGGGCTACCCGGCCCAGGACGCCGGCGATCCCGTGGTGACGCGGTGGATCGAATCGGGTGTCGTCGAGCCCCCGACGCGCGCCAGGTCCCCGCTGCCGCCCTCGCCGGTGGCGCTTCCCGGGGGGACGGCCTCGCGGCTCGTGGACGAGGACCGGGGGGAGCACCGCGATTGAGCGCGGTGTACCTCGAGACCTCGGCCCTGCTGGCCTGGCTGTTCGGTGAGCCGCGGGCCGACGAGGTCCGATCGACGCTCGATGACGCGACGACGGTCGCGACGTCGCTGGTCACGTTAACCGAGACGGAGCGCGCGCTCATTCGCGCGGAGCACGGGGGACTCGTGACCGGAGGCGATGCCCAGCGGCTGCGCGGACTGCTTCAACGGGCACAAGGCTCATGGTTGCTGATGACGGTCTCGGAGGGCGTGCTGGACCGAGCTGCGCGCGCCTTCCCGGTCGAGCCGGTGCGCACGCTCGACGCGATCCACCTGGCCACGGCGCTCGAGTTCACGCGGGCGTTTTCCGACCTGCGGGTGCTCAGCTTCGACCGGCGCATCGTCGACAACGCCGCCGCGCTCGGGATCGGCTAGGCGCGGCTTCGATCTCAGTCTTGCCCGTCCATCCGCCGGTACAGCGAGGCGCGACTGTCGAGATCGACTCCGGGCAGCACGCGTCCCCGCTCCGTTCGCCACTGGAGACGGTAGCTCCTGCGTCGCGGCGGAGGGGCCAGGTACTCGCGTAGCGCCACTTCCACGATACGACGCAGGGTTGTCCGCTCGTCGTGGGCCCGAACCCGAGCCCTCTTTAGCAGATCATCGTCGATGTCGATGGTGACTTTCATTGCGATGCTTATAGAGCAACAATCATCGATATGCAACCCCTCCGGTTGCACCTTCGCGGAGACTCACGAGCCCGGCCCCAGCTCCTCCAGCCGCCGCTCCAGGAACCGCCGCTCCGACTCGTTCTCCGTCAGCTCCAGCGCGCTGCGGTAGGCCGACTTCGCCTCGCCGGAACGTCCGGCGCGACGCAACAGGTCGGCGCGGGCGGCTTGGTACGGCTGGTAGCGCTGGACGGTCTCGCTCCGTTCCAGGGTGTCGAGCAGGCGCAGGCCGGCTTGTGGGCTCTCGGCGTACGACAACGCCACGGCCTCGTTGAGCCTCACCACCCACGACCGGTTCAGCCGGTACAGCTCGCGGTACAGCCCGACGATCTGGGGCCAGTCGGTTTCGGCGTACGACGGCGCGGCGGCGTGCACGGCGCTGATCGCGGCCTGGAGCTGGTACGGTCCGGGGCGGCCCTGCGCCAGCGCCGCCCGCAGCAGCCGGTCCCCGGCGCGGATGGGCTCGCGATCCCAGCGGCTGCGGTCCTGCTCCTCCAGCGACACGTAGTTGCCGTCGTCGTCGATCCGCGCCGCGCGACGGGAATCGTGCAGCAGCATCAACGCCAGCAGCCCGGCCACCTCGGGCTCCCGCGGGGCCAGCTCGAGCAGGATCCGGCCGAGGCGGATCGCCTCCTCGCACAGGTCGGCGCGCGTCGGCTCGCGGCCCGAGGTGGCGCTGTAGCCCTCGTTGAAGATGAAGTAGACGACGGCCAGCACCGATGCCAGCCGCTCCGGCCACAGCTCGGCCGGAGGGATGCGGTAGGGGATGTTGGCGGCCTGGATCTTGCGCCGGGCGCGCACTAGGCGCTGCGCCATGGTCGGCTCCGGAACCAGGAACGCCCGCGCGATCTCGGTCGTGGTCAATCCACCGAGCGTGCGCAGCGTCAACGCCACCCGCGCCGGCTCGGCCAGCGCGGGGTGGCAGCACATGAACATCAGCGAGAGGCGCTCGTCGACCATCGGCACGTCATCGTCGGGATCGATGTCCGGTCCGGCGCTGCGTTCGATCTCCTGCCGCAGCTCCGCGAAGCGCCGCTCGCGGCGGAAGCGGTCGATCGCCCGGCGTCGCGCGGTGGTCAACAGCCACGCGCGCGGGTTGTCGGGAATGCCGCGGACCGGCCAGTCGGACAGGGCGGCGACAGCGGCGTCCTGAAGCACGTCCTCGGCGAGGGACAGGTCGCGCACCTGCCCGACCAGCGTCGCCAGGATGTACCCCCAGTGCTCGCGGACGGTCCGTTCGACGGCCGCCCGCGAGCTCGCCGGTGTCGCCCGCCCCAATCAGGCTCCCGTCACTCGAAGACCATCACCGGCCGGATCTCGATCGAGCCGTACTCGGCCGAGGGGATCTTGGCCGCGTAGCGGATCGCCTCGTCGAGGTCCTTGCAGTCCAGCAGGTAATAGCCGCCGAGCTGCTCCTTGGTCTCGGCGAACGGCCCGTCGGTGGTCTGGGTCTTGCCGCCCCGCACCCGCACGGTCGTCGCCGTGGCCACCGGCTGGAGCGCGTTGCTGCCCAGCATCACCTTGGCCTGCTTGACCTCGTCGGTGAACTTCCAGTAGGCGTTCATCAGCTTGTCGCCCTCGGGACTGCCGGGCGCCGGGTCCTTGTCCTCGTTGCTGTAGATCAGCATCAGGTACTGCATCGGTAATCCTCCTTCCGCGCCGCCGCGCTCAGCGGCTCGCGGTCTGCTGCGCGCGCGTCAGCACTAGCGACGGCGACTCGGTGACCTGGCCTTCCTTGACCAGCTCGGCGGTGTAGAGCAGGCGCCCCTGCCCGTCGAGACGGATCGACCAGCCGTGGACGTGGTGGTCGTCGTGCGACGCCGCGTTGCCCGGGGTGCCGCTGCAGGTGAACTTCAGCGTGTTGTCGACGATCTTGGGCGCCGCGGTCAGGCGCGGCTGGTTGCCCAGCATGCAGAAGTGGGTCGCCACCAGCTCGCGGCCCTGCATGTGGTAAATCGTGACCATCTCCATCGGGGTTCCCGTGAACTCGCGCTCCTCGATGGCGGTGCCGCCTGCGGTGACCCGGAACTCGAACCCGCCGGGGTGCGAGGCCTCGGCGCCGGCCTCCTGGACCCAGCTTCCGGCCAGCCGCTCGAGGAACTCGAAGCGCGCGTCGTCGACGGCAGGCGCGGCGTGATGCTCGCCCTCGCCGGCCGTGGCAACCGCCGCGCCGAGCAGCACGGCCAGCCCCAGGATTGAAATAATGCCAATCTTCGCTCTCATCTTTCTCTACCTCCCTGTCGCCTCGCGGCTCCGGACCCGTTCCGGGCCGTCTTCCGCAGGTGAGACGAACGGCCCGGCGCGGGATCGACATTCCCGACCGCGCGAATCGAAAAAAGAAAGGGTTACCCCGGATCAGTGGGTGACCGGCTCGACCTCGAGACGGAGGATCCGCAGGCGGCCCCGACCCTCCACCAGCATGCCACAGGCGCCCCCCGGCAGGGCCGGCTCGTGCCCGTGCACCACGAGCTTGCCGTCCAGCGTACCGCGCAGGTGGCGCCCGGCGGCGGAGACCGCGAGCCGGAACGGCCCAGCGGGCAGCGCCTGCGTCGCGTCGTCGAGCCGCTTGTCCGCATCGTCGCCCCGGAGCGTCACGAGCGCGAACCCGCCCGCGGGGACCGTCACGGTCAGCAGTCCGGCCTCGCGCGCGCTTCGCACGTGATGGGCCAGTCCGATCCGGCCTTCGAACCCGAGCAGCTCGAGCTCGGCCGTGACCTGGACGTCGCCGGGCTCGCCGGGCAACACCAGCAGCGCCTGGCCGTCCACGTCGAGCACCAGGCCGGGGGGAGCGCCCGGCTCCGGCGGGGTGGCGTTGACGCCGGCCAGCGACGATCCCGGCGCCGCGCGCAGCACGCTGCCCAGCGCATCCGCGTCACCCGGCAGCGGCGTCCAGGTGCCGCCGCCGTGCCCTCCCTCGACCCACCGCGACAGCGCCGGCCCGTCGTCGTCCACCGGTGGGGTCTCGGGAGAAGGAGCCGGGGTCGGCTCCGGCGTCGCTGCTCCGGCCCGCACGCCGACACCGTGCTCGTACACCAGCGCGCCACCGAGGTCCGCGGTGTAGAACGTCATCCCCACCGCACCGAGCCCGAGCAGCACCAGCACGCCGAATGGCCACGCCGGCCGCGGCGCCTCGCCGCGTGCCCACCACGCCAGCGCGATGCGCAGCACGGCCAGCGCCCCCAGCGTCCACCACGTGTAGTGGCCCCAGTCCGAGTGGTTGCCCAGCGCGGCGAGCGTGCGCGCCGGCAGATCCGCGAACGAGTCCGCCGCCTCCTCGCCGGCCCACTCCGCCAGCCCCGCGGTCAACCCGGCGGCGACCCACAACCACACCGCCAGCCCCCGCGCGCCGCGGCGCCGCCCGGCCTCCGTCAGTCCGGCCACTTCGCACAGCACCGCGACCGGCAGCAGCACGATCGGGAAGTGCACCAGCGCCGGGTGCAGGTTGGGCAGGGAGGTCCAGGTCGTGATCCAGTCCTGCATCGGGCTCATGGTATCCCCTCGCCGGAAATCGGCTATGGTCGTAAAGACGTGGGCCTTCGCCCGCGGAGGAGAAACGGATGAAGAAGCTGCTGGTCCTGCTCGTGTTCGCGGCCGTCGCCGCACTGCCGGCCCTCGCCTCGGACGACCCGCGCCGGGTCGCGGAAGCCTACTTCGACGCCACCACGGCCTCCGACCTCGACGCCGCGGGCAAGCTGTTCGCCCGCGAGTCGAGCGTCTACGAATCGGGCGGCGTCGAGGGCACGTGGCAGCACTACCGCGACCACCACCTCGGCCCCGAGATCGACGCCGTCCAGTCGTTCTCGCTGACCAAGCACGAGCCCGAGGTCGTCAAG
>JBFKMV010000089.1:0-19337 GCA_041629655.1 Candidatus Polarisedimenticolaceae bacterium | reverse complement strand
TTGGTGCAGTGGGACCGGGACGGACGGCTGGACGAGGCGCTGCATCGCCCTCGCCGGCAACGGGCGAACGACGAGGAGAGTGACAAGGTGAGCATCGAGACCAGGAACGTCGTGATCATCGGTTCGGGTCCGGCCGGGTTGACGGCCGCCATCTACACCGCGCGGGCCAACCTGAAGCCGCTGGTGGTGGAGGGGCTGGCCGCCGGCGGCCAGCTGATGACGACCACCGACGTCGAGAACTACCCCGGTTTCCCCGACGGCATCCAGGGCCCCGAGATGATGGAGCTGTTCAAGAAGCAGGCCGAGCGTTTCGGCACGGAATTCGTGGCCGGCGACGTGACCAAGGTCGACTTCTCCGACCGTCCGTTCCGCGTCTGGGTCGACGACCAGGAGCTGCGGGCGCGCGCCGTGATCGTGGCCAGCGGCGCCTCACCCAAGAAGCTCGGCGTCCCCGGCGAGGACGAGTACGCCGGCAAGGGTGTCTCGTACTGCGCGACCTGCGACGGGTTCTTCTTCCGCGACCAGGAGATCGTGGTCGTCGGCGGCGGCGACACGGCGATGGAGGAGGCGCTGTTCCTGACCCGTTACGGCAAGCGGGTCACCGTGGTGCACCGCCGCGACGAGCTGCGGGCCTCCAAGATCATGGCCGACCGGGCCCTCAAACACGACAAGATCGAGTTCCTGTGGGACTCGGTGGTCGAGCAGGTGCTCGGCGAGGGCGGCAAGGTGGCCGGGATGAAGGTCAAGAACGTCAAGACCGGCGAGGTCACCGAGCACCCCGCCGGCGGCTTCTTCGTCGCCATCGGCCACGTGCCCAACACCGCGATCTTCAAGGACGTGCTGCCGATGTTCGAGACCGGCTACCTCAAGCTCGACAACGGGTCGAAGAGCGGGATCGAGGGCGTGTTCGTCGCCGGCGACGTGCACGATCACACCTACCGGCAGGCGGTCACGGCGGCGGGCTACGGCTGCCGCGCGGCGATCGACTGCGAGCGCTGGCTGGAGTCCCAGGGTCACTGAGCCGGACGCGGCGGGGCCGCTCCGCCCCGCCCCAGCGCCCGCGCCACCAGCCACAGCACGCCCGGCAGCAGCGGGACCGTCGCCGTCAAGAGCGCCGCCGTGGTCGGACCCGCCTCGCCGCTGGCCAGCCGCGGCCAGTTGAAGATGAACAGGTCCGCCGTGTAGTGCGACAGCACGACGGTCAGCGCGTCGTAGCGCAGGAACGCCCAGCCCCAGACGCAGCCCACCAGCGTCATCGTCAGCGCGCGGCCCCAGAACGGCTCCGCCGGCGGCAGGAAATCGAGCCGCGTGTGCGTCAGCCCGTAGACCGCCGCGGGCACCAGCACCGCGACCCAGGCGCGCCGGGTCAGGCCCAACAGCCACGTCCCGGCGAAGAAGCGGTAGCCCAGCTCCTCCAACAGCGCCACGTTGAGGAAGAACATGAGCGTGATCGCCGACGGCGAGGCCGAGTTGATGGCGTAGAAGAAGAACCCGCGCGGCTGGACCGAGACGCGGGCCCCGGCGACCGTCTCCAGGACGACCGTGGACGCGACCAGCACCGCCCCGCAGACCAGCCCGACCAGAAAGCCGCGGATCGACGCCGCGCCGACGCCGGCGTCAAGCAGCTTCCCCCGCGACAGCGCCCACAGCGAGCGGCCGCGTCCCGCGCCCGACCGGCGGTCCAGCGCGTCGCCCGCGGCGATCACCGCCAGCAGCGCCAGCAGCATCCACACCTCGCCGATCGAGCGGTAGACCAGGTACTGCAGCGTCGAGACCCAGCGCGGCCACAACGGCTCCCAGTAGCCGAACAGCGTCGCGGTCTGGAGCAGGTACGTGCCGAACAGGCAGACCAGGATCACCGCCGGCCAGAACACCGCACGGCCCAACCGCACCGTCCCGTCGCGCAGCCGCAGCAGGAACACGAAGAACCCGCCGAACGCCGCCACCGCCAGCAGCACGAAGCCCACGATCTCCAGCACGCGGCCCGGCGCCTCGCCGGCGCGCGCCTCACGGGCCGCCTCGCGCGGCACCACCAGCACGCTGCGCGCGTAGGCCGCGAAATCCCCGGCCACGGTCACGAACAGCCGCTGCCGCAGCTCCGGTTGCTCCGAGAGCAGGCGCTCGAACGAGAAGCGGTGGTCCGTGCGGTCGGGCAGCACGCCCGTGGCGACGCCCTTCTCCTCCCAGCCTCCCAGATCGACGCCGAGCCCGTGGACCACCGCGTGCCGCGCAATCTCGCGCGCCTCCTCGACGCCGAGCGAGGGGCCGGGCTCGTCCTCCTCGACCAGCCGCCGCCAGCCGGTCACCCCGAGCCCCGGGTGCAGGTCGACCGTGTAGAACACCGTCTCGCCGCGCCGCTTCAGCTCGACCTGGTACAGGTAGACCGGCAGCCCCTCCGCGATCCAGGCCTGGGTGCGCTCGCGGCCGAACGCGCTCTCCAGGTAGTCCAGCACCGGCCGGTCCAGGAGCAGCTCGGTCGAGGCGACGTAGCCGGCGAGGTCGAACTCGCGCCGCTCCAGGAACTCGCGGGCCTGGCGCTCCAGCGCCGCCTCGCCGACGTTGAGGTCGAGCGCGGCCAGCGGCCAGATCCGCTGGAGCGACCCGAACAGCACGACACCCGCCACCACGGCGACCACGGCCAGCGCCAGGTCGCCGCGGGTCGGAAACGGACGCGGGCCGGTCATCGGCGGCTCAGGCCCCGGTACGGGTGGCCGCCACGATCCGCGGCAGCAGCGCGGCGGCGACGCCTCCCAGCAACCCGAACATCGGGCGCGCCAGCGCCGGGCGCTCCAGCACGTAGCCGATCGGCCGGACGCGGCGCGTCACCGGCCCGAACGCGCCCAGCCAGGCCCGCCGGTAGCCCGTCGCCAGGTCAGCGGTCAGCCGGCCGTGCTCGATCGCCCGGAGCGCCCACGGCAGCGCGAGCTCCGCGCCGCGCAGCGCGTTGGAGATCCCCTCGCCGCAGAACGGCTCGATGGTGCCCGCCGCGTCGCCGACGAACAGCGCGCCGTGGCTCACCGGGCGGCGCACGTTGAACGCCAGCGGTCCGACGCTCGTCCAGCGCCCGCAGCGCGACAGGTCGGCGACACGCTCGCGCGCCCGGGGGTTGGCCTGCACGCGCTCGCGGAGCACCCGGTCGGGCGTGCCGCCGCTGTCGCGCAGCGCACCGGCGCGGACCATCAGGCACACGTTGAGCCGCCCCTCCTCGACCCGGCTCATCCCGGCGTAGCCCCCGTCGAACTGGTGCAGCTCGACGCGTCCGTCGAGCCGCGAGTCGTCGAGCGCGAGATGCGTCTTGAGCCCGAACCACGACCCGTCCCGGGTCCGCGCCGGATCGCCCTCGCCGGGATGGAACGTCCGCAACAGCAGCGAGCGCCGCCCGTCCGCCGCCACGACGACCTTCGCCGTGACCGGCTCGCCGTCGCTGCCGTCGCCCACCCGGCGCAGCCGCGCCCCCGTCACGCGGCCGTCCTCGGTCAGCGGCGCCACCGCCTCGCAGCGTTCGCAGACCTCGGCGCCGCGCACCACGGCGGACTCCAGCAGCACGGTGTCGAGCAGCGCGCGCGAGACGCCCAGCGCCTCGCGTCCCAGCCCCGGCAGCTCGGGCAGCGCCGACTCGACGCGCCGGCCGCGGGCGGCGGTCAGGCCGACGCGCCCGATGCGGCCGGCCCCCCGCGCGGCGAGCAGCTCCAGCACGCCCAGCCGGGCCAGCACCCGGCAACCCTCGGCCGAGACGAACTCGCCGCACACCTTGTCGCGCGGGAAGCGCTTCCGTTCCGCGACCAGCACCCGCGCCCCGGCACCCGCGGCCAGCGCGGCGAACGTCGCGCCCGCCGGCCCGCCGCCGAGCACCAGCACGTCGAACGCGCGCGCGCCGGTACTCACGCCGCCACCCCGTCGCCGGGCAGCGTCAGCAGCAGCCGGTACGGCCAGCGTCGCCGCACCTCGGCGCGCTCGATGCCCGCCTCGCGGACGATCTCGCGCAGCTCGCCCGGGGTGAACCCGCGCAGCACCGACAGCGGCGCGTCGTGCAGGAACATCCGCGATCGAGCGGTCAGCCGCCCGACCACGCGGATGAACGACCACGGCACCACGTGGCGCCGCAGGTCGTTGACCAGCACCGCGCGGCGGGCCAGCCTCCGGAACCCGCGCAGCAGCTCCACGATCTCGGCGGCACGGAAGTGGTGCAGGAACAGCGAGGCGGTCACCAGGTCGAACGATCGCGGCTCGAACGGCAGCTCCCGCGCGTCGGCGCACAGCACGCGCACGTCGGGGTAGGCGGCCGTCTCGCGGCGCGCGATCGAGGCGGTGACCGGATCGCGGTCGACGGCGGTGATCCGGATCGCCCGCCCGCGCGCCCGGGCGTGCCGGACCATCGCCAGCGGCAGGTCCGCGCCGCCCGTCCCGACGTCGAGCACCTCGAGCGGCCTCCCGTCCGTCGCCGCGTCGAGCCAGGGATCGAGGGCCCGCAGCAGGGCACGGCCGCCGCCGAGCCAGCGGTTGACCAGCCGCAGGTCGCGCAGCGCGGCTTCCAGTTCCGCCGGGGAGTTGTCCGGACGGTCCATCAGCTCGGGGTCGAACCGCCGGGCCGGGACCAGCGCGGGCACCGCTCAGACCTCGCCGTCCGCGCGCCGCAACACCAGCGCGGAGTTCTTCGATCCGAAGCCGATGCAGTTGCACAGCGCGGTCTCGACCCGCGCCGGCCGCCCGCGGTTGGGCACCACGTCCAGGTCGCACTCCGGGTCGGGCTCGTCGTGGTTGATCGTCGGCGGCAGGAAGCCGTCGCGCATCGCCATCAGCGCCGTGACGACGCCCGCCGCGCCGCAGGCGCCCTGCGGGTGTCCGATCACGGACTTGGTGCTCGAGCACGGCACCTCGCGCGCGCGGGTGCCGAGCGCCGTCTTGACCGCGCGGGTCTCGATCCGGTCGTTGAGCGCGGTCGAGGTGCCGTGGACGTTGAGATAGTCGATCTCGTCGCTGGAGACGCCGGCATCCAGGAGCGCCAGCGTCATCGCCCGCGCCGGCTCCTCGCCCGACTCGTCCAGCCGCACGCGGTGGAACGCCTCGCAGGTGCTGCCGTACCCCAGCAGCTCGCCGTAAATCCGCGCGCCGCGGGCCAGCGCCGCATCGCGCTCCTCCAGCACCAGCATCCACGCCCCCTCGGCCAGCACGAAGCCGTCGCGGTCGCGCGAGAACGGCCGCGAGCCGCGCTCGGGCTCGGCGTTCCAGGAGGGCGTCATGATCTTGAGCAGGCAGAACCCGCGCAGGATGCCCTCGGCGACCGGCGCGTCCGTGCCGCCGCACAGCATCCGGTCGGCCCGTCCGTAGCGGACCAGCGACAGCGCGTGCCCGATCGCGTCGGTCGACGACGTGCAGCCGGTGGAGATCACGTGGCTCGGCCCGCGCAGGTCGAAGCGCATCGAGATCTCGCTGCTCATCGCGCCCGGCGTCGAGGACGGGATCGCGTACAGGCTGACCGCCTTGGGGTTGCCCAGATAGTGCTCGCGGAACTGCCGCTCGGCGAAGGCCAGCCCCACCCCGCCGCTGCCCAGCAGCACGCCGAACCGGCGGCGCTCCGCGAGATCCAGCGTCGCGGCGGAGAGCCCGGCGTCGTGCATCGCCTCCGTCGCCGCGGCGAGCCCCAGCACGGTGGCACGCGGCACGTGCTTGATCTCGCGGGACGGCAGGTGCTCCTCGACGCGGAATCCCGGAACCTGGCCGGCGATCCGCGTCGGCAGATCGGAGACGTCGAAGTCCTCGATCCGGCGGATCCCGCTCCGGCCGTTACGCGTGGCCTCCCAGAACGCGTCGCGGCCGGCACCGTTCGGCGCCACGGCGCCGATCCCGGTCACCACCACGCTCCGGCCGCCCAGCGGTCGTCCATTGTTTCCCATGCGTACAGTCTATCCCGCTTCGCCCGCCGGGGGGCGGACGCGGGATCGACGGCGCTCGGGGTGGGGGAGGCGGGCTACTTCTTGTAGTAGGCCGCGTTGCGCTCGGTGAAGGCGTTCCACTTCTCGGGGAGCGCGTCCTCCTCGAAGATCGCCTCGACGGGGCAGGCCGGCTCGCAGGCGCCGCAGTCGATGCACTCCTCGGGATCGATGTAGAGCAGCTCCTCGGTCTCGAAGTTCGGCTCGTCCTTCGTCGGGTGGATGCAATCGACCGGGCAGACGTCCACGCAGGAGGCGTCCTTGGTCCCGATGCACGGCTCGGCGATCACGAAGGTCATGGCTCGGTCTCCACTCCAGGGTCACGATGCTCCACCGCGGAGCACGGGTTCAAGATAGTGCCGGGAACCCGGGCCCGCCTTGACCGGGGTCAAGGGCCGGATCAGGGCTTGCGGCTGGCCTGTTTCGCCACCGCCTCGGCCGCCTTGCGGGCGGCCTCGGGGTCGCCGAGGTAGTAGTGGCGGATCGGCTTCAGATCGCCGTCCAGCTCGTAGACCAGCGGGATCCCGGTGGGGATGTTCAGCCCCACGATCTCCTGCTCGGGCACGTCGTCGAGGTACTTGACCAGCGCGCGCAGGCTGTTGCCGTGCGCCGCGATCAGCACCCGCTTGCCGGCCTGGACGTCGGGAGCGATCTCGTCGTGCCACAGCGGCAGGAAGCGCTCGACGGTGTGCTTGAGCGCCTCGGTGCGCGGCAGCTCGGCCGGGCTCAGCGCGGCGTAGCGCGGGTCCTTGCCGGGGAAGCGCTCGTCGGTCTCCTCGAGCGGCGGAGGCGGCGTGGCGTAGCTGCGCCGCCACACCAGCACCTGCTCGTCGCCGTGCCGCTCCGCGGTCTCGGCCTTGTTCAGCCCCTGGAGCGCCCCGTAGTGCCGTTCGTTGAGCCGCCAGCGCCGGTGGACCGGGATCCACATCAGCTCCATCTCGTCCAGCACGATCCACAGCGTGCGGATCGCGCGCTTGAGCACCGAGGTGTAGGCCAGGTCGAAGGTGTAGCCGTCCTCCCGCAGCAGCCGCGCCGACTGCTTGGCCTCCTCGACGCCCTGCGGCGTCAGGTCGACGTCGGTCCAGCCGGTGAACCGGTTCTCCTTGTTCCAGGTGCTCTCGCCGTGACGCAGCAGGACCAGCTTGTGCATGCTCCACCCCATCGTCGATGTCGGCCGGACGGGCACCGATTATGACGCAGGCCGGCTTGGCCTACAATCGGGGCGTGGCGGCGAGACGGGGCGGCAAGACCAAGGACCGCAGGGCGCGCACCCTGCGGCGCAAGCGGCGGCTCAGGGCCCTGCTGTGCCTGGAGCGCGACCTGTGGGAGCGCGGGCTGACGCGGGTGGCCGGTCTGGACGAGGCCGGGGTCGGCCCGCTGGCCGGCCCGGTGGTCGCCGCCGCGGTGGTGTTCCCGCCCGGGGTGGGGATCCTGGGCGTCGACGACTCCAAGACGCTCTCGCCCGAGGAGCGTCTGGCGCTGGCCGACGAGATCCGCGCCCGCGCCGCCGAGTACGCCCTCGGCCGCGTCGAGCCGCCGGAGATCGACCGGCTGAACATCTACTGGGCCGGCGTCGAGGCGATGCGCCGGGCCCTCGCGGCGCTGTCCACGCCGCCGGAGCACCTGCTGGTCGACGCGCGGCGGGTCCCCGGGTTCGAGGGCCCGCAGAACCGGGTGGTGCGCGGCGATGCCCGCTGCCACGCCATCGCCGCCGCCTCGATCCTGGCCAAGACCGAGCGGGACCGGATGATGGCCGAGTATGACGCGGAATACCCCGGCTACGGGTTCGCGGCCCACAAGGGCTACCCGACCGCGGAGCACCGCGACGCGATCCGGCGGCTCGGCCCGTGCTCGATCCACCGCCGCTCGTTCACGCTCTTGCCGCACCCGCGGCTGTTCGACTGAGCGCGCGAAACCCGACAAAAGGGGTGCGCTGACTCCCGTTGCCCGGCGCGTTGGCGCCCCGCGCCCCGCCGCGAGGTGGGATCATGGGCGCACCGTTATGAAGCGCGCGTTCGACTTCCTGGCGCGGACCGCCGACGGCGTGATGGTCGTGGACCGCCGGCAGCGGATCGTGCTGTGGAACGAGGGGGCCCGGGCGATCCTGGGCCACGACCCCGGCGCGGTGCTCGGACGGCCGTGCTACGAGGTCGTCGGCGGGACCGACGGGGACGGCTGCGGGGTGTGCCGCAAGCGCTGCCTCGCCGTCAGCACCGCGGCCTCGGGCGGGTTGGTGCCGACCCGCGACCTCGAGGTCCGCTCGCGCCAGGGCCGTCCGGTTTGGCTCAACGTGACCACCGTCGTGCTGCCGTCCCGCTGGCACGAGCTGTCGCTCTTGGTCCACGTGTTCCGCGACGTCAGCAGCGCGCGCCAGCGGAGCACGCAACGGGAGCGGACGCTGCGCAAGCTCGCGCTCGACGGTGCCGCCGTCCCGGCCGCGGGCTCCGGGTCGCCGGGTCCGGAGATCGAGGAGCTGACGCCGCGCGAGAGCGAGATTCTCGCGCTGCTCGCCCGCGCGTCCTCGACCCGGCAGATCGCGCGCCGGCTCGAGATCAGCCCGGTCACCGTGCGGACCCACGTCCAGCGCATCCTGGCCAAGCTCGGCGTGCACAGCCGCCTCGAAGCGGTCACGCTCGGCCTGCGCAACGGCTGGGTCTGAGCCAGCCCCGGCCGCGTGGAAACATCCACCCCGCTGTCCTATAATCCGCGGCCGTTTTTCCTTCCGAGATCCCCGTCGCTAACCCGGAGGTCGGGCGTTGAAGATCCACGAGTTCCAGGCCAAGGCGATCCTCCGCGAGCACCACGTCCCGGTGCCCCGGGGCGAGGTCGCGCACGGCGCCGACGAGGCCCGCTCGATCGCCGAGCGTCTCGGCGGCACGGTGGTGGTCAAGTCGCAGATCCACGCCGGCGGCCGCGGCAAGGGCACCTTCCGCACCAGGGACGGCAAGCCCGTGATGCGTCCCGCCGGCGACAAGCCGCTGGGTGGCGTGGTCGTCGTGCCCGACGCCGCGGCGGCGGCCGAGGTGGCCGGCCGCATGCTGGGCAACGTGCTGGTGACCAAGCAGACCGGCGCCGAGGGCCGCGAGGTGCGCCACGTGCTGATCGAGGAGGGGATCGACATCCGCTCCGAGTTCTACCTGGCGCTGCTGCTCGACCGCGCCGAGCGCGCGCCGGTGTTCATCGCCAGCGCCGAAGGCGGCACCGAGATCGAGGAGGTCGCCGCCGCGCGCCCCGAGGCGATCCTCAAGGTCCCGGTCAGCCCGCGCTACGGCTACTCGCCCTACGTCGGCCGGCAGCTCGCGTTCGGGCTGGGCCTGGAAGGCGACGAGGTCAAGCAGCTGGTGCGGCTGGCCGGCGCGATGTTCGCCGCCTTCCGCGACACCGACGCCTCGCTGGTCGAGATCAACCCGCTGATCCGGACCGGCGACGAGCGGATCCTGGCCCTCGACGCCAAGATGACCTTCGACGACAGCGCGCTGTTCCGCCATCCCGAGATCAAGGAGCTGCGCGACCTGAACGAGGAGGACCCGCTGGAGGTCGAGGCCTCCCGGCACGGCCTGAACTACATCAAGCTCGACGGCAACGTCGGCTGCATGGTCAACGGCGCCGGCCTGGCCATGGCCACGATGGACATCATCAAGCACCACGGCGGCAACCCGGCCAACTTCCTCGACGTGGGCGGCGGCGCCACGGCCGAGATGGTCACCGAGGCGTTCCGGATCCTGCTCGCCGACGAGCACGTCAAGGCGGTCCTGATCAACATCTTCGGCGGGATCATGCGCTGCGACGTGGTGGCCGAGGGCGTGGTGCAGGCGGCGCGCGAGGCCGGCGTCGAGGTGCCGGTGGTGGTGCGGCTCGAGGGCACCAACGTCGAGCGGGGGCGCGAGATCCTGAAGGACTCGGGCCTGACCTTCCTCGTCGCCGACGGCATGAAGGACGCGGCGGAGAAGGTCGTCGCCGCGGCGAAGGGGAGCTGACCGTGGCAGTGCTGGTGGACGACAAGACGCGTCTGGTGGTCCAGGGGATCACCGGCCGCGAGGGCACCTTCCACACCCGGCAGGCCGTGGAGTACGGCACGCGCGTGGTGGCCGGCGTGACGCCCGGCAAGGGCGGCGCGGAGGTCGACGAGATCCCGGTCTTCAACACCGTCGCCGAGGCAGTCAAGGAGACCGGCGCCAACGTCAGCGCGATCTTCGTCCCGCCGGCGTTCGCCGCGGACGCGATCATGGAATCGGCGGTGGCCGGCGTGCCGCTGACGGTCTGCATCACCGAGGGCATCCCGGCGCTGGACATGGTGCACGTGATGGCGTTCCTGGACGGGCGCGGCGTGCGGCTGATCGGCCCCAACTGCCCGGGCATCATCTCGCCCGGCTCGTGCAAGATCGGCATCATGCCCGGCCACATCCACAAGCCGGGGCCGGTGGGCGTGGTCTCGCGCTCGGGCACGCTGACCTACGAGGCGGTGGACCAGCTGACGCGGCTCGACCTGGGGCAGACGACCTGCGTCGGCATCGGCGGCGACCCGATCGTGGGCACGAGCTTCATCGACATGCTCGGGCTCTACGAGGCCGATCCGGCGACGGAGGCGATCGTGATGATCGGCGAGATCGGCGGCACGGCGGAGGAAGAGGCGGCCCTCTACATCCAGCAGCACGTGACCAAGCCCGTCGTCGCGTTCATCGCCGGGCAGACCGCGCCCCCCGGGCGGCGGATGGGTCATGCCGGGGCGATCATCGCCGGCGGCAAGGGCACCGCGGCGGACAAGATGAAGGCGCTGCGCGAGGCGGGCATCACGGTGGTCGAGAGCCCGGCCGGAATCGGAGCGGCGATCCAGCAGATCCTGAGGAGCTGACCCGTGATGCAACGTACCTTCGCGATGATCAAGCCCGACGCGGTGGGCAAGCAGGTCGTGGGCAAGATCCTGGCCCGCATCGAGGAAGAAGGCTTCCGCATCGTGGCCCTGCGGCAGGCGCGGATGACCCGCGCCGAGGCCGAGGGCTTCTACGCGGTGCACCGCGAGCGGCCGTTCTTCAAGGACCTGACCGCGTTCATGTCCTCGGGTCCCGCGGTGCTGATGGTGCTCGAGCGCGACGGCGCGATCAAGCACTGGCGCGACACGATGGGCGCGACGAACTCCGAGGAAGCCGCGGAGGGGACGATCCGCAAGCAGTTCGGCACCGACATCGAGCGCAACGCGGTGCACGGCTCCGACGCGCCGGAGACGGCGGCGACGGAGATCGCGTACTTCTTCGGCGCCGTCGACCTGCTGGAGCGCCGCTAGCGGACGCCCGTCAGCCCTCGCCGAGGATCTCCAGCAGCTTCGCGGTGTCGATCGACCCGCCGGTGACGACGCACACGCTGCGCCCGCGCCGCTCCGCGGGCGTCGCCAGCGCCGCCGCCACGGGCAGCGCCGCCGAGCCCTCGACGATGATGCGGTTGCCGAGCGCCAGCCGCCGGATCGTCGCCCGCACGTCGTCCTCGGAGACCAGCGCGACCTCGTCGACCAGCCCGCGCAGCACGCCGAACACCTCGGCGGTCATGTAGGGCACGGCCACGCCGTCGCACATCGTGCGGCACTCGACTCGGGCGGGGCGGTCCTGGCGGAAGCTCTCGTGGAGCGCGGGGCAGCCGGCCGGCTCCACCGCGACCACGCGCGCCGCGGGGCACAGCGCCTTCAGCGCCGCGGCGACGCCGCCGATCAGCCCGCCGCCGCCCACGGGCACGTAGACCGTCTCGACCTCCGGCGCCTGCTCGGCGATCTCGAGGCCGATCGTGCCGTGCCCGGTCATCACGTCGCGGTCGGTCCAGGGATGGACGAACGCGTAGGGTTCCCGCTCCCACAGGTGCTCCTCGAGGAAGCGGAACACCTCGGCGATCGGCACCAGCACCGGCGTCCCGCCGTAGCGCCGCACGGCCTCGATCTTGGTCGCCGGCGCCGTCTCCGGCATCACGCTGCGCGCCGCGACGCCGAAGCGCCGGCCGCACCAGGCCAGCGCCTGCGCGGTGTTGCCCGCGCTGACGGTGCTCAGGCCGGCCTCGCGCCGCGCGGGGTCCATCCGCGCCACGGCGTTGTAGACGCCGCGGAGCTTGAACGAGCCGATCGGCTGGTGGATCTCGGGCTTGAGCAGGATCCCCGGGTCGTCCTCGAACGCGTGCAGCGCCACCAGCGGCGTGCGGACGGTGACCCCGGCCAGCCGCCCGGCGGCGGCGCGCACCTCATCGAGCGTGGGTCGCTGCATGGCCGGCGCGGCCGCGCCTAGCGGTTGCCCTTGGGCATCACGATCTTGGTCTGCGGGTGGCCGTGGGTCGATTCCTGGCCGCCCGGCGTCGCGCCCGCCCGGCCGGTGGCCGTCGCCCCGTCGCCCAGCACCTCCAGCTCGCCGGCCTCGACGAGCTTCTTGAACGCCGGATGGTCGGTGGCCTCCGCCGAGACCTGCCCGGTCTTGCCCGGGCCGAGGTGCAGCGACTTGCCTCGCGGCAGCGGCACGCGCAGCGGCCGGCGCGTCTTGTTCTGAACGGTTTTCATGGTGCACTCCGTGCCGAGGCGGGCAGTATATCGCGCAAGCGCGCGCGAGGCGAGCGATCGTTGACGGGCCGCGACCGCCGCGGGATACTCCCCGGCACCCGATGCGAGTCCTCGTCATCGACGCCTCCGAGGTCCGGCGCCTGCTGCCGATGCGGGCTTGTATCGACCTGATGGCGGGCGTGCTGCGCGCGCTGGCGGAGGACCGGGCGCTCAACCCGCTGCGCCAGGCGATCCGGCTGCCGGGCGGCCGCGGGATCCTGGGGCTGATGCCGGGCGCGCTCGCCGAGCCGGCGACCTTCGGGCTCAAGTGCGTCTCGGTGTTCCCGGGCAACCACGGCACGCCGTACGACTCGCACCAGGGGTTCGTGCTGCTGTTCGAGCCCGAGCACGGCCGGCCGCTGGCGCTGGTCGAGGCCAGCGAGATCACGGCGATCCGCACGGCGGCGGTGAGCGGGGTGGCGACGCGGCTGCTGGCGCAGGAGGACGCCCGGGAGCTGGCGCTCCTGGGCTCGGGGGTCCAGGCGCGGACGCACCTGGCCGCGATGCTCGCCGTGCGCGGGATCCGCCGGGCGCGCGTCTGGAGCCCCACCGCGCGCAACCGCGAGGCGTTCGCCGAGCGCGAGTCGGCGCGGCACGGGATCGCGGTGGAGGCGGCGGGTTCGGCGAAGGAGGCGGTGGCCGGTGCCGATGTGGTCTGCACCACGACCTCGGCGTCGCAGCCCGTGCTGCACGGCGCGTGGCTCGCACCGGGCTGCCATGTCAACGCGGTCGGCTCGAGCATCGCGAGCGCGCGCGAGCTGGACACCGAGGCCGTCGTGCGCTCGCGGCTGTTCGTGGACCGGCGCGAGTCGACGCTCAACGAGGCGGGGGACTTCCTGTTCCCCAGGCGCGAGGGCGCGATCGGGGACGACCACATCCGCGGGGAGATCGGCGAGCTGCTGCTCGGTCGCGTGGCCGGGCGGCGGAGCGACGACGAGATCACGCTGTTCAAGTCGCTCGGTCTCGCGGTCGAGGACCTCGCCGCCGCGCACCACGTCTACGCGCTGGCGTTGGAGCAGGGGCGGGGCGCAACGGTCGACCTGGCCGGGTCCGATTCGTGAAGCCGATCGGGGAGATCCCGCTCGACGAGATCCGGGCCGCGCGCGAGCGGATCCGGGACTCGGCGCTGCGCACGCCGCTGATCCGGTTGAACGTCGAGGACGCCCCGGCGGAGATCTGGCTCAAGCTCGAGAACCTGCAGCCGATCGGCTCGTTCAAGGTCCGCGGAGCGGGCAACGCGATGGCGCTGGCCGGACGCGAGGCGCTGGCGCGCGGCGTCTACACGGCCAGTGCCGGGAACATGGCCCAGGGCGTGGCCTGGAACGCGCGGCGGCTCGGCGTGCCGTGCCACGTGGTGGTGCCCGACGCCGCGCCACGGACCAAGCTCGAGGCGATCGAGCGCCTGGGGGCCCGGTCGATCCCGATCCCGTTCGACGAGTGGTGGCGCGTGCTGGTCGAGCACCGCTATCCGGGGCTCGACGGCGAGTTCATCCACCCGGTGTCGGATCCGCGGGTCATCGCCGGCAACGGCACGATCGGGCTCGAGATCCTGGAGGACCTGCCCGACGTGGAAGCGATCGTGGTGCCCTACGGCGGCGGCGGGCTGAGCTGCGGGATCGCCTCGGCGGTCAAGGCGCTGTCGCCCGGCGTGCGGGTGCTCGCCGCCGAGGTGGACGCCGGTGCGCCGCTGGCGGCGTCGCTGGCGGCCGGCAAGCCCGAGACCGTCGAGGTCCGGCGAACCTTCGTCGACGGGATCGGCGGCAAGGCCGTGCTGGAGGAGATGTGGCCGCTGGCCCGGCGGCTGCTCGACGGGGCGTGCGTCTCGACGCTTCCGCAGATCGCCGACGCGGTGCGCCTGCTGGCGCTGCGGAATCGCGTGATCGCCGAGGGGGCCGGGGCGGCCGGCGTCGCCGCGGCGCTCGCGGGCGGGGCGGGGTCCGGCAAGGTGGTCGCCGTGGTCTCGGGCGGCAACATCGACGCCGCCGCGCTGTCCACGATCCTGGCCGGCGGGGTGCCTTAGCGCGGCCCGGTTTGCGGGGCCGCCTGCCATGTCCTAGACTCCGCGGTTGTTGCACCCAGTGAATTCAGGAGGAAACACGGATATGACGCGAAGGATTTTGTGGGTAACGATGCTGGCGGCGCTGGCGCTGGCCGGCTTGACCGGTTGCGAAAACCCGGCCACGGGCAAACCCGAGGCCGAGGTCAAGGAACAGGCGGGCACCAGCGGCGGGATGCAGGCCGAGGGCACGCGGTTCGTGATCACCGACGAGTCCACGATCGGCTTCGTGGGCTCGAAGGTCACCGGCAGCCACACCGGCGGCTTCAACGAGTTCGACGGCGAGATCGTGCTGGTCGGCGGCGATCCGAGCAAGTCGCGGGTCGAGGTGACGATCGACACCACCTCGATGTGGACCGACAACGACCGGCTGACCGGGCACCTCAAGAGCCCCGATTTCTTCGAGGTCGAGAACTTCCCCAGCGCGAAGTTCGTCTCGACGGGGATCATGCAGGAAGGTGACAACTTCATGATCTCCGGCGACCTGTCGCTGCGCGGCGTGACCAAGAACGTGACCTTCCCGGCCACGATCACGGTCGCCGAGGGCGGCGTCCAGGCCAGCGCCGAGTTCGTGATCCAGCGCTTCGACTTCGGCATCGAGTACCCGGGCAAGCCCGACGATCTGATCCGCGACGAGGTCGTGGTCAAGCTCGACCTGTCGGCGGCCCCCGAGAGCGCCGCCTAGCCGATCCCGCGCCGGGGACGCTGGATCCGTCCCCGGCGCCTGTTCTAGCATCGCGGCATGGGCTCGTTGGCGCGGCTGCTCGGCTACCTCCGCCCCTACACCGCGGCGATGCTGGCCTCGGTGGCCATGCTGGCGGTGGCCGGGGCGGCGATGTCCGCCGTCGTCGCCACGGTCAAGCCGCTGGTCAACCGCGTGCTGCTGCCCGCCGGCGCGGCGGCCGCTTCCGGACCCGACATCCTGGAGACCGCGCGCGGGCTGCTGCCGCTCGACGCCTTGACCGCCTGGGCCGGACCGCAGGCTTTCGTCCAGGTGCCGCTGCTGCTGGTCGGGGTGTTCTTCGTCCGGGCCGTGCTGCTGTACTTCGGCGAGTACCTGGCCACGCGCACCGGCGCGCGCGTGATCCGCGACCTGCGCGCGGAGCTCTACGAGGCCGTGGCGCACCAGTCGCTGGCGTTCTTCCAGGCCCACCCCACCGGCACGATCCTCTCGCGGATCCTCAACGACGTGCAGCGGCTGCAGCGGATCAGCACCCGCGTGCTGGCCGACCTGGTGCGGGTGGCGGTGATGGTGCCGTTCCTGGTCGTGGTGGTCTTGATCCACGACTGGTCGATGTCGCTGGTGGCGCTGGTGGCGTTACCGCTGCTCGGCTACCCGATGGTGCGCCTCGGCCGGCGGCTGCGCCGCGCCTCCACGCGCTCGCAGGAGCGGATGGGCGAGCTGGCCGGCCTGCTGCACGAGTCGATCACCGGCGTGCGGGTGGTCCAGGGGTTCGGGATGGAGCGGTTCGAGATCGGCCGCTTCCGCGCCGCCCTCGACCGGATGCTGCGGCAGGACCTCAAGGCGGGGCGGGCCGCCGCGCTGTCGCCGGCGTTGATGGAGCTGGCCGGCGCGATCGTCGGCGCCGCGCTGTTCGGCCTGGCCGGGCTGCGGATCGCCTCCGGGCAGCTCGACCGCGGCGACTTGATGGTCGTGCTGACCGGGCTGGGGCTGCTGTTCATGTCGCTGCGGCGCCTCAACGCGCTGTACGTCGAGTTCCAGCAGGCCCTCGCCGCTGCCGACCGCGTGTTCGCGATGCTCGACCGCGAGCGCGAGATCCGCGATCGTCCCGGGGCGCGGCCGCTGGCGCCGTTTCGCGACGAGATCGTCTTCGAAGGAGTCGGTTTCTCCTACGGGGACGACGACGTGCTGGACGGGATCGACCTGCGGGTGCGGCGCGGCGAGGTCGTGGCGCTGGTCGGCCGGTCGGGCTCGGGGAAGTCGACGCTGGCGCACCTGCTGGCGCGTTTTCACGACCCCTCGACGGGACGCATCCGGATCGACGGCGTGGACGTCCGCGACGTGACGCTGGCCTCGTTGCGCGGCCAGATCGGCCTCGTGACCCAGGAGACGCTGCTGTTTGACGACTCGGTGCGCAACAACATCGCCTACGGCCGCGAGCAGGAGCCGCTGGCGCGGATCGTGGAGGTGGCGCGCGCGGCGCAGGCGGACGAGTTCGTGCGGCAGCTGCCCCAGGGGTACGACACGTTGCTCGGCGAGCGCGGCACGCGGCTCTCGGCCGGGCAGCGGCAACGGATCGCGATCGCCCGGGCGCTGTTGAAGGACGCGCCGATCCTGATCCTCGACGAGGCCACCTCGGCGCTCGACGCCGAATCCGAGGACCGCGTCCGGCAGGCGCTGGACGTGCTGATCCGGGGCCGGACGTCGATCGTGATCGCGCATCGGCTGGGCACGATCCGCCGCGCCGACCGCATCGTGGTGCTCGCGGACGGGAGGATCGTCGAGCAGGGTGCCCACGCCGAGCTGCTGGAGCGCGGCGGCGTGTACGCCCGGCTGCACGAGCTGCAATTCCAGGAGCCGGTCGGCTGACCCGCGGCAGGCACGCGAAGGTGATACGATCCTTGCACTCGGCGAGGGGGCCGACGGGGAGGTACCGAACATGTTCGCTCAATCGGGAAGGTCGAGCCGTCGTCGCACGCTGCTGGTCGGCGCGGTGTGCCTGGTCGCGGCCGTCGCCACGGCCCAGGCGGGATCCAACTACCTCGAGCAGGTGGTCAAGACGGCGGGCGTGATGGGGCAGCCCCCGACCGAGTCCACACAGAAGATCTGGATCGGCGAGGGCGCGTACTGCATCCAGGACGAGGCCAACGGCATCGTGACCGTGTTCGACAAGGCTACCGGCAACCTGCTCGTGATCCAGACCCAGAAGAAGAAGTACGCCGAGATGACCAAAGAGCAGCTCCAGGGGATGGCCTCGATGGGCCTCGAGATGCTCAAGCAGATGGGTCAGGGCGGCGAGGTCAAGGTCACCACGAGCAAGACCGGCAACACCGCCAAGATCGGAAGCTGGCAGGCCTACGAGGTGGTGGTCGAGATCGGCGGCCCGATGCCGATGACGATCAACGTCTGGTTCAGCAAGGACGTCGGGATCGACCAGCAGGTGTGGGCCGAGCTGGCGGACATGATGCAGACCAACGCGATGTTCGGCGACGCCACCGAGAAGCTCGCCTCCTTCGAGGGTTATCCGGTCAAGCAGACGGTCGAGATGAGCATGATGGGGATGACGATCAACTCCTCGACCGAGGTCACGCTGACGGCGACGAAACCCATGGACAAGACCGTCTGCACGGTTCCGGCGGGCTTCGAGAAGATCGAGGGCCTGATGCCGATGGGACCGGGAGGCGGCGCGAGGTGACGGCCGCCGGCGGTCCGGCTGCCGGCCCGCCCGCTCGACCATGACGCTTGCGGTTCCCGCCCGCTCGGAGCTGCGCGCGGACCTGGCGCTGCTGGCGCTGTTCGCCGCGGTGCTGTTCTGCGTGTCGCTCGGGGCCCGGGACCTCTGGAACCCCAACGAGCCGACCTACGGCCAGGCCGTCGCCGAGATGGCCGCTAGCGGGGACTGGGCGCTGCCGACGGTCGGCGGCCGGGTGTTCGCCGAGAAGCCGATCCTGTACTACTGGATGGCGCTGACGGCGGCCCGCCTGTTCGGGGGCGTCGACGAGCTGACCTTGCGCCTGCCGCTGGCGTGCTCGGGGATCGCCGGCGTGCTGCTGGTCTACCTGCTGGTCTACCCGTACGTCGGGCGGGCCGTGGCCCGCGTGACGGCGCTGCTCTACGCGACGACCTTCATGGTCTGGTGGGGAGCGCGCTCGGTCCAGATGGACTCGCTGGTCACGGTCTCGACGCTGGCCGCGGTGCTCGCGATCACCCGGGTGCTGGACCACGGCCGTCCGGCCTGGACCGGCTGGACGCTCGCCGGGCTGGCGGCGGGGCTGGGCTTCGCCGCCAAGGGACCCGTTGCGCTGGTGCTTCCCGCGGCGGTGCTGTTGCCGTACCTCGCCTCCACCGGGCGCCTGCGGTCGCTGCTCGCCGCTCCCGTCGCGGCGGGCGCCGCGTCCTGCCTGCTGGCCGGCGCGCCGTGGTACCTGATCCTGTGGGCCCGGGGCGAGACCGCCGTGCTGGCCGAGGTGCTGGTCCGGCAGAACGTGACCCGCTACGTCGAGGCCTGGGACCACGCCGCGCCGTGGTGGTACTACCTCGAGTACTTCTGGATCGACATGGCGCCCTGGGCCTGGTTCGTGCCGCTGGCCGTCGCGCTGCCGGGACGGTCGGAGGAGACACGACGGCTCGGCCGTCTGGCCTGGTCGTGGATCTTCGGGGTGCTGCTGTTCTTCACGCTCTCGGCCAGCAAGCGCAGCGCCTACATCCTGCCCCTCGCCCCGGCGGTGGCGATCCTGGCCGGCGCGGTCGCGGCCCGCCTGATCGGCGGCGGGCTCCCCGCGCCGCGGCGCCGGATCGCGCTCGGGATGATGACCGCGATCGCCCTGGCGCTGGCCGGCGCGGGGTGGTTCTTCCGCGGCGGCCTGGTCGAACGTTACCCCGAGGCCGCGACCGCGCTCGGCGCCGTGGTGCTGCTGCTCACGGCCGGCGCCCTGGCCTGCGCGGCCGGCCTGGCGCGGCCGCTGCGCGCCGCGGTCGCGGTTCCGTCCGCGTTCTTCTCGATGGTGCTGTGCCTGTACCTGCTCGCGGCCGTGGTCGTGCTGCCCGCCGCCGACCGCTACAAGTCGATGCGCGGCTTCTGCAATCAGGTGCTGTCGCTGGTGG
>JBFKMV010000088.1:0-19480 GCA_041629655.1 Candidatus Polarisedimenticolaceae bacterium | reverse complement strand
GACGACGGATCTCGAGACGGCGCTCGGCGACGCCGGCCTCGTGCTGGCGGTGGTTCCGTCGCAGCACGCGCGGAGCGTCTACGAGCAGCTGGCCGACCGGTTGCCGGAGGAGGTGCCGGTCGTCGTGGCGGCGAAGGGCATCGAGGAGCGGACCCTGGCGCTGCCGCTCCAGGTGGTCGCGGAGACGCTCGGCGCGTCGCGCCCCGCGGCGGTGCTGTCCGGGCCCTCCTTCGCCCGTGACGTGGCCCGCGGCCGTCCGACCGCGGTCGTCGTCGCCGCCGCGGATGCCGCGCTGGCTTCGCGCGTCCAGGCGAACCTGTCGTCGCGGGAGCTGCGGCTGTACACCAACGCCGACCCGGTGGGAGTCCAGCTCGCGGGCGCGTTGAAGAACGTGATCGCGATCGCTGCGGGGGTCGTGCAGGGCCTCGAGATGGGCCACAACGGTCTCGCTGCGCTGATCACCCGGGGCCTGGCCGAGATGACGCGGCTGGGCCTCGCGCTCGGGGGGCGCGCCTCGACGTTCAGCGGCCTGGCCGGGCTGGGCGACCTGGTGCTGACCTGCACCGGAACCCTCTCGCGCAACCGCGGGCTCGGCGAGCGGCTCGCCGGCGGCCAGCGGCTGGCGGACGTGCTGGCCTCCAGCCGCGCGGTGGTCGAGGGCGTCGGGACGACGCGCTCGGCGCTCGAGCTGGCGCGGCGCAACGGCGTGGAGCTCCCGATCGTGGAAGAGGTCCACCGGATCCTCTACGAGGACAGCTCTCCCCAGGACGCCGCGCTGCGTCTGATGAGCCGGCCGCTCACCGCCGAGGACGATGGGGAATGATCGATATCCATACCCACATCCTGCCCGGTATCGACGACGGCGTGAAGGACGACGAGGAGGCGATCGAGTTCGCGCGCGTCGCGGCCGCCGATGGCGTGACGCGCATCGTCGCCACGCCGCACTGCCGCGACGGGTTCTACATCAACGAGCGTCCGCGGGTCGTCGAGGACGTGCAGCGCCTGAACCGCGTGCTGCGGGAGGCGGGTGTGGCCGTCGAGGTCGTGCCGGGCGCCGAGGTCCACCTGTGCCCCGACCTTCCCGAGCGGATCCGGGACGGCCGCGCGCTGACGCTCGGCGACAACGGCAAGACCCTGCTGCTCGAGCTGTCGCTGAGCCAGTACCCGCTGGACATCGAGAACGTGGTGTTCCAGCTCAAGCTGGCCGGGATCCAGGTCGTGTTCGCGCATCCCGAGCGGATCCGTTACTTCCAGGACGACGCGAGCCGCTATGCGAGCGTGGTGCGGCTGGGCGCGTACGGACAGATCACCACCGGCAGCATCGTCGGAACGTTCGGCCAGGAGGCGGCGGAGTTTTCCGAGGAGCTGCTGCGCAAGCGGCTGGTCCACGTGATCGCGAGCGACGCGCACAACGTCCGCGGTCGGCCGCCGGTGCTCAGCCGGGCGGTCGCGGCGGCGGCGGCGATCGTCGGCGAGCCCACGGCGCGGGCGATGGTCACCGACGTGCCGCGGGCGCTGCTCGAGGGACGTGACCCCGAGCTTCCGGCGGACGCGCCGGAGCCGGCCCCGCGTCGACGCTCGCTGCTGTCGCGCTGGCTCGGACGCGGCTGAGCGGATCTGTTACGCTGGAGGACGGGTCCGGGCGGCGCACACGCTCGTCGTGGAGGCAACGAATGAGCCGATCAAGCAAGTCCGTGCTCGTGTTGGGTCTGTTGGGTTTCCTGGCCGCGACGCTGGCCTGCGGCGGCGGGCAGGCGACCCGGCAAGCACCGCAGCTCGACGTCGGCGGCAAGGTCCGCCTGGCGGAAGCCTACGTCAAGGGCGGCCGGCTGGGCGAGGCGCTGGAGACGCTGGAGCAGGCGATCGCCGAGGAGCCGGGCAACGCCGGCCTGCACAACTTCTACGGACAGGTCGCGTTCCTCGCCGGGCGTTACGAGAAGTCCGAGCCCGCGCTCCGTCGGGCCATCGAGCTCGATCCGTACCTGACCGACGCCCACAACAACCTGGGCGCGCTGTACGACAAGCTCGGGCGCAAGGAGGACGCCGAGCGAGAGTACCGGAAGGCGCTGGAGGACCCGGCCTACCCGACGCCCGAGAAGGTCCACCTCAATCTCGGCCTGCTCTACGCCTCGCAGGGCCGCACGCCGGAGACGATCGACCACTTCCGGCAGGCCGTCGAGATCAACCCCAAGTACTACCAGGCGCACTACGAGCTGGCGTCGGTCCTGGATCGCTCCGGGAAGCTGGACGAGGCGGCCCGCGAGTACGAGGTGGCGGCACCGGCCTATCGCACCTCGGGAGAGTTCCACTACCGGCTGGGCTTCGCCTACCTGCGGCTCGGGCAGCCCGAGAAGGCCCGGCAGCACCTCAACCGCGTGCTCGAGCTGGCTCCGGGAAGCAGGACCGCGGTTCGCGCCGACGAGCTGCTCAAGATGATGGAGTGAGATGGCCCTCGCGTCGCTGAAGAAGCTCGTCCGCGGGCTGAGCCGCACCCGGGAAAACCTGGCCGCGACGTTGTCGTCGGTGCTGGGCAAGCACGAGGTGGACGAGACCACCCTGGAAGACCTGGAAGCGAGCCTGCTGGCCGCGGACGTCGGTCCGGCATTGACGATGGAGATCGTGGACGGGCTGCGCGAGCGGGCGCGCCGCCAGGCCTTCGACGGCACGGCGCTGCGGGACGCGGTGCGTCAGTCGCTGCGCGAGGCCTTGCCCGAGACGTCCGCCGGCGAGGCTGCGCGAACGGGCGCGCCGCGGGTGACCTTCGTGGTCGGCGTCAACGGCGGAGGCAAGACTACGACCGTGGGCAAGCTGGCGGATCGCGAGCGGCGGTCGGGCCGCAAGGTGCTGGTCGTGGCCGCGGACACGTTCCGCGCCGCCGCGATCGACCAGCTCGAACGCTGGGCCGAGCGGGCCGACGTGCAGCTGGTCAAGCGTGACGAGGGCGCCGACCCCGCGTCCGTGGTGTTCGACGCCTTGCAGGCCGCGCGGGCCCGCGGGACCGACGCCGTGTTCGTGGACACCGCCGGACGGCTGCACACCAAGACCAACCTGATGGCCGAGCTGGGCAAGCTGGCCCGGGTCGCCGAACGCGAGATCGCCGGCGCGCCGCACGAGGTGCTGCTGGTGGTCGACGCGACGACGGGCCAGAACGGGCTCGCCCAGGCCAAGGAGTTCACGCGTGCGGCGGCGCTGACCGGGGTCGTGCTGACCAAGCTCGACGGAACGGCCAAGGGTGGCGTGGCGCTGAGCATCCAGCGCGAGCTCGGCGTGCCGATCCGCTACGTCGGGGTGGGCGAGGCCGTCGACGACCTGCTGCCGTTCGAGCGCGACGCATTCGTGGACGGTCTGCTGGGCGACGGCGCAGGTGGCGCTTGAGCGACCGCGGGGAGCGGCGCTGGATGGAGCAGGCGCTGGCCCTGGCGGCGTTGGGGGAAGGCACGACGAGCCCCAATCCGCGGGTCGGCTGCGTGGTGGTCCGCGACGGTGAGCCGGTCGGGAGCGGCTACCACCGCGCGCCCGGGCTGCCCCACGCCGAGGCTCGCGCGCTCGAGGCCGCCGGCGAGCGGGCCCGCGGCGCCACGATGTACATCAACCTCGAACCCTGCGCTCACCAGGGCAGGACGCCGCCGTGCGCCGAGCACCTGGTCCGCTCCGGGATCGGCCGCGTGGTCGCCTCGGCGGTGGATCCCAATCCGCTGGTCGACGGGCGCGGGTTCGCGCGGCTCCGCGAGCACGGGATCGAGGTCGAGGTCGGCCTGCTGGAGCCCGAGGCGCGCCGCCTCAACGCCGCCTTCTACCACTGGCACGCCACCGGGCGCCCACGGGTCACGCTGAAGGCCGCGGTGACGCTGGACGGGATGCTCGCGGCCCGCGAGGGGCGATCGCGCTGGGTCAGCGGACCCGCGGCGCGGCGCTTCGCGCACCGGCTGCGGATGCGTCACGATGCGGTGCTGGTCGGCGCGGGCACGCTGCGGCACGACGACCCGCGGCTGACCGTGCGCTTGCGCGGCGTCGACGCGCCGCGCCTGCGCGCGGTGATCGCGCCGGGGCTGCGGCTCGACCCCGGAGCGCGCCTGTTCGCCGGACGCGGCCCGGGCGAGCCGCTCCCGGTGGTCTACGTGCAGCACGATCTCGCGTCTGCGGCGGAGCGGCCGTTCCGGGAGCGCGCCGAGATCGTGCGGCTCCCCGGCACCGCGCAGCAGCTCGACCTGGGCGCCCTGCTCGACGACCTGGCCCGGCGCGAGGTGCAGTCGCTGCTGGTCGAGGGAGGAGGCCGGACGCTCGGATCGTTCCTGCGCGCGGGGCTCGCCGACGAGGCGGCGTTGATCGTGGCCCCGAAGCTGTTCGCGTCGCGCCACGGGACGCCGCTGCTGGACCTGCCGGCGGTCGACGGTCCCGGCGCGGGCTGGCGGGTCGAGATCCGGCAAGAGCTGCGGCTCGGCGGCGACCGCGCGCTGCTGGGACCGATCCGTTCGGCGGCAGGAGGCTCCTGAGATGTTCACGGGCATCGTCGAGACGAGCGGGCGCGTGATCCGGGTGGTGCCCGGCGAAGGCGCCACGCGGTTGGCCATCGAGACGCCCTTCGCCGGCGAGCTGGCGCCCGGCGAGAGCGTGGCGGTGGACGGCGTGTGCCTGACCGTCGCCGACCTTCCGGGCGGTGCGTTCGAAGCCGACGCGGTCGCCGAGACGCTCTCGCGCACGACGCTCGGCGACCTCGTCACCGGAGCGCGGGTGAACCTCGAGCGCTCGCTGCGCGCGGGCGACCGGTTGGGCGGCCACCTCGTCCAGGGGCACGTGGACACCACCGCGCGGGTGCTGGAGGTCTCGCAACGGGGGGCGGACCGGCGTCTGAAGGTGGAATCGAGCGCGGAATACCGCCGTTTTCTGGCCGAGAAGGGCTCGGTGGCGCTCCAGGGCGTCTCGCTGACCATCGCCCGCGTCGCGGCCGACGCGTTCGAGGTGGCCCTGATCCCGGAGACCTGCCGGCGAACTACCCTCGGCGAGGTCCGAAAGGGTGACCGCCTCAACCTGGAGGTCGATCTGGTGGCACGGTATCTTGACACCCTGCTCGAACCCCGAAAGGAGCGGCGCGGATGAGCGAGGACCAGGGCTTCGATTCGGTCGAGAGCGCCATCGACGACCTCCGGCGCGGCCGGATGGTCGTCGTGATGGACGACGAGGACCGCGAGAACGAGGGCGACCTGGTCTGCGCCGCCGAGCACGTGACGCCCGACGTGATCAACTTCATGGCGACCCACGGTCGCGGGCTGATCTGCCTGCCGATGACCCCGGAACGGCTGCAGCAGCTCGACATCCCGCCGATGGTCCAGGAGAACACGGCCCGCCGGGGCACGGCGTTCTGCGTCTCGATCGAGGCCCGGCGCGACGTCACCACCGGCATCTCGGCCCGTGACCGGGCCGCCACCATCCGCATGGCGGTCGACGACGCGACGCAGCCGGGAGACCTGGCCCGGCCGGGACACGTGTTCCCGCTGCGGGCGGTCCCCGGAGGCGTGCTGAAGCGGGCGGGGCACACCGAGGCCTCGGTCGACCTGTGCCGCCTGGCGGGGCTCAAGCCGGCAGCCGTGATCTGCGAGATCATGAACCCCGACGGCAGCATGGCGCGACTCGAGGACCTGCGCGCCTTCGCGCGCCGCCACGAGCTGAAGCTCTCGACCATCGCCGACCTGATCCGGCACCGCATGCGGACCGAGCGGCTGGTCAAGCGTGTCGCCTCCCCGGACCTGCCGACGCGACTCGGCAACTGGAAGATCCACGCGTTCCATTTCGAGCTGGAGAACCGGACGCACGTGGCCCTGGTGATGGGCGAGCCGCAACCGGACGAGCCGGTGCTGGTGCGCGTTCACTCCGAGTGCCTGACGGGCGACGTGTTCGGCTCGACGCGCTGCGATTGCGGTCCGCAGCTCCAGCGCGCGATGGACCTGGTCGCCCGTGAGGGGCGGGGCGTGATCCTGTACCTGCGCCAGGAGGGCCGCGGGATCGGGCTGGCCAACAAGCTGCGCGCCTACGAGCTCCAGGACCGGCACAACCAGGACACGGTCGAGGCCAATCTCGCGCTCGGGTTCCGCGCCGACCACCGCGACTACGGGGTCGGAGCGCAGATCCTGTACGACCTGGGGATCCGGCGGCTGCGGCTGCTGACCAACAACATGGGCAAGTACGTCGCGCTCCGCGGCTACGGGCTCGAGCTGGTCGAACGGGTCCCGCTGGAGCTGCCGCCGCGCGACGAGAACCGCGAGTACCTGCGCACCAAGAAGCTCAAGATGGGCCACCTGCTGAAGTCCGTCTGAGGCTGGACGCTCCCCCGTAACACCGTTATAATCCCGCCTTTTCCGGCAGGTTTCGGCCTCCACTCCCGTCGAATCGATGAGGTGAGCGCGTGTTCGAGGGGCTGTCCGACAGGCTCCAGGGCGTCTTCAAGAAGCTCCGCGGCCAGGGTCGTGTCACCGAGGCGGTGCTCAAGGAGGTCCTGCGCGAGATCCGCATGGCGCTGCTGGAGGCCGACGTCCACGTCTCGGTGGTCAAGGCGCTGCTGGACGGCGTGCGCGAGAAGGCGCTCGGCGAGGAGGTGCTGGGCAGCCTGACTCCCGGCCAGCAGGTGGTGAAGATCGTCCGCGACGAGCTGGAGCGGGTGCTCGGGGAAGGCGATCCCGGACGCCTGCGGCTCGCCTCGCGCCCCCCCACGGTGGTGCTGCTGGTCGGGCTCCAGGGATCGGGCAAGACGACCACCGCGGCCAAGCTCGGGCTGTGGCTCAAGAAGTCCGGGCGCTATCCGTACCTGGTGCCGGCGGACGTCTACCGCCCCGCGGCGATCGAGCAGCTCGTGCGGTACGGCGGAAGCGCCGGACTCAAGGTGCACGAGCACGACGGCAGCCGGAAGCCGCTGGAGATCGTCGAGGAAGGCCTGGCCCACGCTCGCCGCTCGGGCTTCGACACGGTGCTGGTCGACACGGCCGGCCGGTTGCACATCGACGACGAGCTGATGGAGGAGCTGCGGGGGCTCAAGGAGCGGTTCTCGCCGACCGAGATCCTGTTCGTGGCCGACGCGATGACGGGGCAGGACGCGGTCCGCTCGGCGGGCGAGTTCCACCGTGCGCTGGAGCTGACCGGCGTGGTGCTGACCAAGCTCGACGGCGACGCCCGCGGTGGCGCGGCGCTGTCGATCCGGCACGTCACCGGGGTGCCGGTGAGGTTCGTCGGCACCGGCGAGAAGCCGTCCGAGTTCGAGCTGTTCCACCCCGACCGCCTGGCGGGCCGGATCCTCGGCATGGGCGACGTGCTGGGCCTGATCGAGAAGGCCGAGGACGCCGTCGACCAGGTCGAGGCCGCGGAGCTCGAGAAGAAGATCCGCAAGAACCAGCTCACGCTGGCCGACTTCCGCGACCAGCTCAAGATGCTGCGCCGGATGGGGCCGCTGTCGAGCGTCGTGTCGATGCTTCCCGGCATGGGGGCCGTCCGCGAGGCCGACCTGGACACCGGGGCGATCACGCGCATCGTGGCGATCATCGACTCGATGACCCCGCGCGAGCGGGTCTACCCCCAGGTGCTCAACGGCAGCCGGAAACGCCGCATCGCCCGCGGATCGGGGCAGAGCGTCCAGGAGATCAACCGGCTGATCCGGCAGTTCGCCCAGGTCCGGAAGATGATGAAGAAGCTCCAGGGGGCGGGCCGCGGCAAGGGGGGCCGACGGGGCCGCGGCGGGCTACCTTTTTTGGGCCGATAGGCTATATTGTGTCGTTTCGAGCGCCTTTGCGCGCGGAGGTACCGAAAACGTGCTGAAGATTCGCCTGCGACGGATGGGATCCAAGCAGGACGCGTTCTACCGGGTCGTGGTCTCCGACTCACGCTCCACTCCGCTGAGCCGGTTCGTGGATACGGTCGGCACCTACGATCCCGGCAAGGACCCGGCCGTGGTCGATCTGGACGTGGCGAAGATCGACGCCTGGATCAAGAAAGGCGCGCATCCCTCGCCCACCGTCAAGAGCTTGCTGGAAAAAGCCAGACCCGCCGGGGCCTGAGGCCCCTCCACCGCCAGGCGCCGCGGGCCCGGGCCGCTGGGCGCGAGGTGAGTGCGGATGAAGGAACTGCTGGAGCTGATCGCGAAGTCCCTGGTGGACCTCCCGGACGAGGTCGAGGTCCGGGAGATCGAGGGCGAGCAGACCACGGTGCTGGAGCTGACGGTCGCGCGCGAGGACCTGGGCAAGGTGATCGGCAAGCAGGGCCGGACGGCGCGGTCGATCCGTACGATCCTGGGCTCCGCCGGCATGAAGCTCCAAAAAAGAATTGACGTCAAGATCATCGAGTAGGAGGACCGGACCGGGGCCGTTGTTGCTGGGGAAAGTCGCCGGGCATCGCGGCAGCAGCGGAGAGCTCACGATCCGGGTCCGGTCCGGGCAAGCCGACCGCTGGACCGGTCTGAGCCGCGTCCTGCTGGGCCCGCCCGGGCGGGAGCCGGGCCGGGGCTACGACGTGGAGGGCAGCCGGGCCTATCGCGACCGTCTGGTGCTGAAGCTGAGACAGGTCGAGACCGCCACGGAGGCCGGAAACCTGCGGGGGCTCGCCGCCTGGGCCCCGGAGGAGGAGGTTCCCGAGCTGCCCGAGGGGACGTTCTACCAGGCGCGCCTGATCGGGCTGGAGGTCCGGGAGGCCGGCACGGAGCGGCTGCTGGGCCGGGTGGAGGACGTGATCGAGACCGGCGGGCCGCCGCTGCTGAGGGTGTCGAAGGGCCGCGAAGGCGAGTTTTTGGTCCCGATCGCGCCCGACATCGTCCGCAGGGTTGACGAGAGGCGCGGCAGGATAGAAGTTCAGCTACCGGAGGGCCTGGAAGATTTGAACCGGCGCGAGGAGGTCGAGGGGTGACGTTCGACGTCGTGACGCTGTTCCCCTCGATGTTCCTCGGCCCGTTGGACGACGGAGTCCCGGCGCGGGCCCGGCGAGCGGGCCGGGTCGCGGTCCGGGTGCACGATCTGAGACGGTGGGGCATCGGGCCGCACCGGCAGGTAGACGACGCCTCCTACGGAGGAGGTGGAGGGATGGTGTTGAAGCCGGAGCCGCTGTTCGAGGCGGTCGAGTGGATCCGGCGCAGCCACCCGGTCGAGTCGGACCGGGTGCTGCTGCTGTCGCCCCAGGGGCGGCCGCTGGACGACGGGATCGCCAGGAAGCTCGCCGAGCAGGAGCGGGTGATCCTGCTCTGCGGGCGATACGAGGGAGTCGACGAACGGGTGCGCGAGCATCTGGCGGACGAGGAATTGAGTATCGGGGACTACGTGCTGACCGGAGGAGAGCTACCGGCGCTGGTCGTGATCGACGCCGTGTCCCGGTTCGTCCCGGGAGTGCTGGGACGGGCCGAAGCGGCGGACGAGGATTCCTTCTCGGACACCCGGTTGCTGGACCATCCGCACTACACGCGACCCGCGAGCTATCGCGGGCACGCGGTGCCGGAGGTCCTGCTGTCGGGAGATCACGATGCGATCCAGCGCTGGCGGCGGCGGCAGGCCCGGGAATCGACCCGGGTCAAGCGGCCGGATCTGTTCCGGCGGGCGGGGCGCCACCCGGGTTTCGACGGGTGACGAAAGAGGACAGGTCATGAACGTGATCGATGTGATCGAGGCCGAGGGACTGAAGCGGAAGCTCCCGGAATTCAGGGCGGGGGACCGCGTCAAGGTGCACGTCCGGGTGGTCGAGGGCGAGAAGTCCCGCATCCAGGTCTACGAGGGCGACGTGATCGGCCGCCAGGGCGGAGCCGGTCTGCGGGCGACCTTCACGGTGCGCAAGATCTCGAGCGGCATCGGCGTGGAGCGGAGCTTTCCGCTGCACTCGCCGAACGTCGAGCGGATCGAGGTGGTGCGCCGCGGCCGCGTCCGGCGGGCGAAGCTCTACTACCTGAGAAAACTGCGCGGCAAGAAGGCCCGGATCCGCGAGCGCAGGTTCCGCTGAGCCGGGATCGGGACGGACGGGTCGGAGGGGGGCCGAGGCATGAATGGCGTTTGACCGCGAGCATGCACTGAAGGAGGCCGAGCGCCTGCTCAAGCAGGGCCGCGTCGACGCGGCTCTCTCCGAGCTGCAACGGGTCGCCCAGCGCGCTCCCAACGACCTGCCGATCCTCAACCGGATGGGCGACCTGCTGGCCAAGCAGGGACGCCACGACGAGGCGATCTCGTACTACGAGAAGATCGCGCAGGGCTTCAAGCGCGGCGGTTTCCTCCCCAAGTCGGTCGCGATCTACAAGAAGATCCTCCGGATCGATCCCGACCGCGGTCAGGCGTTGATGGAGCTCGGCGAGCTGTTTCTCACGCAGGAGCTTCCCGGCGAGGCCTGCGTGTACCTGCTGCGCGCGGCGGAGCTGCACCTCCGCGAACAGAGATTCGACCAGGCGCGCGAGGTCTACGAGCGCCTGGTGGCGGCCGCGCCCAACGATCCGCGCCACCGCGCCAGGCTGGCCGAGGCCCGGGCGGCCGAGGGCGACACGGAACGCGCCGCGGCCGAGCTGATCGGTCTGGCGGCCTCGCTGCGCCAGTCGGGCAAGACCGCCGAGGCCGAGCAGAGCTACCGGCGCGCCGACGAGCTGGCGCCCGAGCGTCCCGAGGCGGCGATCGGCCTGGCCGCGTGCCTGTTCGACCTGGGCCGCGACGACGACGCGCTGCGCTTCCTCGAGGAGCGAACGCGGGGCGATTCCGCCGATCCGATGCTGTTCGGTGAGCTGGCGCTGCGCTACTTCGCGGCGAACCGGGCCGACGAGGCGTTCGAGGTCCTGTTGGGGGCCGGCGGCAAGACGCCGCCCGAATCCTCCGATCGTTTCTTCCGCGAGTGCCTCAAGCTGGAGCTGACCGGCGACGTCTGGTCCGGGATCGACGGCTTCGTCGAGGGCTGGTCGGCGGAGGACCGCAAGGCGCGCCTGGTGCCGCTGCTCGAGCGACAGGCCACGCTGGAGCGGGGCGGGCACGTCCCCGCCCTGGAGCGCCTGCTGGCATTCCACGAGGACGAGGACGGCGACGTCGCCGGGATGCTGGAGCGCCTGGTCCGCGCCTACCAGGCGCGCTCGATGAAAGCGCAGGCATCCGAGGCCCGCGAGCGGCTGAAGAAGCTCAAGCCGGACTCGGAGCTGCTCAGCGGCGCGGACGCGCCGGCGGTGGCCAGGAAGGGGGCCAAGAAGGCCTCCCCGCCGCCGGTCGAGGTCGACGAGTCGCTGCTGCGCGAGGCCGAGCAACCGGCCTGCCCCGAGAGCCGCGCCGACGAGGAGTTCGTCAACGGACGTTTGACCCAGGCCGAGATCTTCGAGAAGTACGGCCTGGGAGATCAGGCACTGGAGCAGCTCCGCGAGGTGACCGAACGCTTCCCGGGACACGTGGCGGCCCTCGAGCGCCTGGTGACGCGTCTGAAGGCCGAGGGTGACGAGCCCGCGCAGCGGGACGCGCTGGTCAGGCTGGCCGTCGCCCGGCGGGCCGCGGGCGATGCCGCCGCGGCGCGCGCCGCGGCGCGTCGAGCGGCCGGAACGGCGAAGCTCGATGCGCAGGCGCGGGCGCTGCTCGAGCGCCTGGAGCTGCTGCCGCAGGCCGGCGAGCCCGAACCGGCGCCGAAGCGCTCCGGCGCGGCGAAACCCGCCGCGAAGACCGAGCAGGCGGCGGCACCCGAGGTCGTGATCGACTTCGACATGGGCGAGGACGAGCCGTCCGCCGGGGCCCCGGAGCCTCCCGAGAAAGCGGCCAAGCGATCGGCTGCCAAGCCGAAGCCGGCGGCCGCCGCGCCCGCGGCGGAGCGCCCCGAGAAGGAGCCGGCGGGCGCGGCCCCCGGGGTCCGCGCTCCCGATCCCGAGCTGGTCGCCCAGATCGAGGGGCTGATCCAGCAGGGGCGCGGCGCCGAGGCGCGGCAACGGATCGAGGCGCTGCGGATCCTGGGCTACGGCGGAGACGCCATCGAGCGGCTCGCCGCGGCCTGCGCGGTGCTGCAGCCCGAGCCGCCCGCCGCCCGCCACGCGGTTCCCGAGCCCGGCCTCGACGACGAGGACGATCTCAGCGCGATCACGGCGGCGCTGGAAAGCGAGCTGTTCGAGGCCGACTCCGCGGAGCCGCTGTCCCCCGAGAACGAGGACCAGGAGAGCCTGGAGGAGGTCTTCGCCTCGTTCAAGCAGCACGTGCAGGCCGAGGTGGAAGGCGACGATTACCGCACGCACTACGACCTCGGCATCGCCTACAAGGAGATGGGGCTCGTCGACGACGCGATCGAGGAATTCCATCTCGCCGCGGGCACCGACGACCTGAAGGGCGAGTCCGCGGCGATGCTCGCGCTGTGTCATCGCCAGAAGGGCGACACCGAGCAGGCGGCCCGCTGGTACCGCGAAGCGCTCGAATCGGCGAGTCTCGACGAGGATACGCGACGTGGGCGGAGCTACGATCTCGCGGATGTTCTGCAGGGCGCGGGCGACACCGAGGGTGCGCTGGACCTGTTTCGCGAAGTGCTGCAATCCGACCCGACCTATCGCGACGTCCAGAACCGCGTCAGCGAGCTGGAGACCCGACTGGGCTCGTAGCCCGGGGTTGCCGTCTCGCAACCCAGCGGGGCCCGTTCCCGGGCCCGGGTTCACCGCCACGAATCCGAGCATTCCCAGGACTCGGGAAGCCGGTATACTTGGGCCGAGCGGCGGGAGTGCTCCCGCACTTCGGATTCCCAGTCGGGAAGCCATCAGCGAGATCGTTCATCGGGGGGCAAACGATGGATCCACCCTTGGCGCTCGTCGTGGACCGCGATCCGGTCCTGCGGTCCCGCGTGCGGGACGTCCTCGAGAAGCAAGGCATCAAGGTCCTCGATGCAGCGTCGGCGCCGGAGGCGCTGGAGACACTGCGCACGAGCCGGGTCGGCATGCTGCTCCTCGAGCTCGACGCACCGGGCGTCGCCGCCTCGGACCTGATCGGCACGGCCCGCCGGCTCCGTCCCGCCGCCTCGGTAATCGCGCTGGCGGCCGAAGGCGCTGCCGATGCCGCGATCGCCGCGTTGAGGGAGGGCGCCCTCGACGTACAGCTCAAGCCGCTCGACGATCCTGCGCTGGCGCTGCTCGCGGAGCGCGCGGTGCGTCTCGGCGGCCTGCTGCGGGATTGCGAGCGGCTGCGGGAGGAGATTCGGGGCCGCGCGGGGTACACGCGCCTGGTCGGACGCAGCGCAGCGATGCAGCGTTTGCGGGACCGGCTCGAGCGACTGGCCGCGGTGCCGACCCACGCCTGGTTCCACGGCGAGACCGGGGTGGGAAAGGAGCTCGCCGCCCGCACCCTGCACGCGTTGTCCGGCTGGCGGGAGCGCCCGTTCATCAGCGTGGACTGCGCCCGTCCGGAATCAGCCGCGCTCGACGCGGAGCTGTTCGGCGGGGCGGGCGGATCGGGAGGACTCCCCGGCGGGCTGCTCGGCAACGCACGCTCGTCGGTGGTGTTCCTGGATTCCGTGCTGGAGCTTGCTCCCGCGTTGCAGGACCGGCTGGCCGAGCGCCTGGAGCTCGACGAGCGCTCGGGGCGGCGCGACGGACTCCCGCCGATCTTCTGCTCGACGCAAGCGGACGCCCGACGTGCCGCGGAGCAGGGCCGCTTCCGTGAGGATCTGCTGGGCCGGCTGGCCCCGGTGAGCGTCGGCCTCCCGCCCCTGCGGGAGCGCGTCGAGGACATCCCGCTGCTCGTCAACCACTTCATCGACTCGATCCGCGAGATCAACGAGCTGCCGCCGATCCAGCCCTCCGCGGAGACCCTGGCCGTGCTCGGCCGGTACCGCTGGCCGGGTAACGTGCGCGAGCTGCGCAACGCGGTGGAGCAGGGCGTGATCCTGGCCACGGACGGCGTGATCCGCCCGCGCGACCTGCCGGAGAAGATCCGCGGAGCCGAGCCCGAGCAGTCCCGGGACGAGACCGTCCAGTCACGGATCTTCAAGGAGGCCAAACGCGAGGTCGTCGAGCGATTCGAGCGGGCCTACCTGCGGGAGATCCTCGAACGCAACGCGGGCAACGTCACGGCGGCCGCACAGCAGGCCGGGATGTTGCGCTCGGCGCTGCAACGGCTGCTGCGGAAGTACGAGATCCGCTCCGCCGAGTACCGTCGCAGGCGCCGCCGACCGCCCGTTGAGTCGTAGCTCCGGGCCCCGCTGGCGCTGGTTGCGCGACGCGCCGGACGACGGCGCGTGGAACCTGGCGGTCGACGAGGCGGTGCTGGAGCGCTACGCCACCGCCGCGGGTCCGCTCGTCCCGACCGTGCGGCTGTACGGCTGGAGCCCGCCGGCGCTCTCGCTCGGCCGCGGCCAGTCTCCGCCCGGCGGGCAGGCCCTCGCGTTCCTGCGCCGCGAGGCGATCGACCTGGTCCGGCGGCCGACGGGGGGACACGCCGTGCTCCACGAGCACGAGCGGACGTACGCGGTGGTGGGACGGCTTCGCGACGACCCGTTCCCCGGCGGCGTCGTGGACACCTACCGCCGGATCGCCGAGGCGCTGCTGCTGGCCCTCGAAGCGCTCGGGATCGCCGCGAGCACACCGGCCACCCACAGCCCCGCGGCACGCGCCGCGCGGAGCGCGGGAGCGGCCTGCTTCGGCGTCACGGCGCCGCACGAGATCCAGCTCGAAGGCCGGAAGCTGATCGGATCGGCGCAGCTGCGCCGTCGCGGGGCGTTCCTCCAGCACGGCTCGATCCTGCTGCGCGCCGACCCGGAGCGCCTGTCGCAGGCGCTGGGAGGAGAACCCGTCGGCGATCGCCTCGCCGCGCTGGGCCCGCGACTCGGCGGGACGGCCGGCGAAGCGGCGGAACGGCTCGACCGGGCCCTGGCCGGGGGCTTCGAGCGCCGCTTCGGGGTCCGGCTGGAGCCCGGCCGGCTGACCGGGGCCGAGCGCGAAGCGGCGACGCGGTTGCGCTGCTGGAAGTACGACTCGGCTAGCTGGACGCTCCGGGGACGGCTCGGCGAGCGCGAGCGGCGCTGGGGACCGCGCCTGCCCTGAGGGCCTAGTTGCGGAACAGCACCACGACCGCCTGGCGGCCGTCGGTCCCGACCCAGCGCGTCGGGTCCTCCTCCTGCTCGGCGAGGGCGGCCAGCATCGATTCGGACAGCGGAGGGCCGCCGCCTCCGGGCGTCACCTGCAACGGCAGCGAGACCAGGCCTTCGGGGGCCGGGAACTCCAGCCGCGCACCCCCGTCGGCGAGGTAGACCTGCGGCTCGTTCTCCAGCAGGTCGAGCAGCTCGCGCTCCGGGATCTCGAGCTCGCCCTGCTCGGTGAGCGGGTAGCCGTGGAACAGGTAGGGCAGCCGTAGCCGGGCGTGAGCGGCGCGGCTGCAATACGCGGTGGGCTCCGTCCCCGAGACGAACACCTCGCTGAACGGCTCGGAGCAGCTCGCGGCGGGGTTGGCGCGCAGGCCGGTCTGGCGATCGATGACCACCACCGAGATGCGCTCGGGTCGCTCGAACTCGCGATCCGGCAGGTGCTCGAGCGCGCGGCGCATGAAACCGGTCCAGATCGGGAGCGCCGCGCCGGCGCCCGTCTCGCGCTTGCCGAGGCTCTTCTTCTCGTCGAACCCGACCCACACGCCGACCGCCAGGTCGGGCGCGTAGCCGACGAACCAGGCGTCGGTGTAATCGTCCGTGGTGCCGGTCTTGCCGGCCAGCGCCCGGCCCAGCGAGGCGGCGGCGCGGCCGGTCCCGTCGGTGATCACGCCTTCCATCACGCGCGTCATCAGGTAGGCGATCTGCGGACCCACCGCATCCCGGATCTCGGGCTCCTTGCGGAACAGCGTCGAGCCGCTCCGGTCCAGCACCTCCTCGACCAGGTGCGGCTCGACCCGCACGCCGTTGTTGGCGAAGGTGCCGAAGGCCGAGGTCAACTCGAGCAGGCTGATCTCGAACGAGCCCAGGGCCAGCGACGCGTACGGCCGCAGCCCGCTGCTGATCCCGAGGCGGCGTGAGGTCTCGATCACCGCGTTCGTGCCGACCTTGTCGAGCAGCCGCACCGTCGCCACGTTGGCCGACTTCTCCAGCGCGCGACGCAGCGTGACCGCCCCGTAGTACTGGTTGGTGTAGTTCTTGGGCAGGTACGGGACGGGCTGTCGCGGGTCGAGGAACACGGTCGGCTCGTCGACCAGCGAGTCGGCCAGGGTCAGGCCCTCGGCCAGGGCCGCCGCGAACACGAACGGCTTGAAGGCCGAGCCGGTCTGCCGGCGGGCCTGCACGGCGCGATCGAACTCGCTGCGCTCGAAATCGAACCCGCCGACGAGCGCGCGGACCGCGCCGGTGGCGGGATCGAGGGCGACCAGGGCCGCCTCCACCAGCGGTTCCTGCTCGAGCGCCAGTTCGGCCGTGCCGTCGTCGTGGACGCTGGTCAGGCGCACCCGCAGCAGGTCCCCCGGCTCGAAGCTGGCGGGCTTGCCGCCCTGGCTTGTCCAGGCCAGGTCCTCGGGTTCCAGCCGGCCGCGCAGCTGGGCCACGCGAACCTCGTAGCGGCCGCGTTCCGCGGTCAGCACGACGCCGTCCACGACCTCGCCGGCGCGCGGGGCGGTGCGCCACGACTCGGCGTCCCACGTCAGGAGATCCGCCTCGGGCGGGACGCGCTGCTGCACGCCGCGCCAGCCCTGGCGGCGGTCCAGCTCGCGCAATCCCTGCTCGACGGCCTCGTTGGCGTAGGCCTGCAGCCGCGGGTCGAGCGTCGTGCGCACCTCGAGGCCGGCGCGGTACAGGCTGGAGTCGCCGTACTCCTGCTTCAGCCACCGTCGCACCTGCTCGACGAAGTACGGCGCGGTGTCGCGCTCGCCCGCGCCGGGAACGTTGGGGATCGGGGCCTGGCGCGCCGCCTCGGCCTGGTCGGGCGCCAGGAAGCCCTCGGCGACCATCCGCGCCAGCACGTGATCGCGGCGGCGCTGGGCCCGCTGGGGGTTCTTGAACGGCGAGATGTCCTCGGGACGCTGGATCAGGCCCGCCAGCAACGCGGCCTCGTCGAGGGTCAGCTCGCGGGCCGGCTTGTCCAGATAGTAGCGGGCCGCCGCCTCGAGCCCGTAGCGGCCGTGGCCCATGTAGACCTGGTTGCAGTAGAAGCGCAGGATCTCGTCCTTGCTGTAGCGCCGCTCGATCTCGATCGCCAGCAGCATCTCCTGGAACTTGCGCCGGAAGGTCTTCTCGCGAGTCAGGAACAGGTTCCGCGCCAGCTGCTGGGTCAGCGTGCTGGCGCCCTGGGCGCGCCGCATCGCGGTCACGTTGCGCCACACGGCGCGGGCCACGCCCGCGACGTCGACGCCGGTGTGATCGTAGAAGTTGGCGTCCTCGACGGCGATCAGCGCGTGCTTGAACACCTCGGGCAGGTCGCCGAACTCCAGCATCATCCGCCGCTGCTCGAAGAACGTGTCGACCAGCGCCCCGTCGCCCGCGAGCACGCGCGTGATCACCGGTGGGGAGTAGTCCTCGAGCTTGTTGACGTCGGGCAGCTCGAAGCGCAGGTAGCGCCCTAGCGACCAGCCGCCGATGGCGGCGACAAGAACGAGTCCGGCAAGGATTCCGAGCGGCCAGCGACGCTGGGGTCGTGTCGTGGTCTCGCTCAAGCTCGCGCCTCCCACCGCCCCGGGAGTTCGAGGCGCCGTTGCACCTCGATCCGAATCTAGCACAGCGCTGCTCGGGAGCAAGCGCTCGCGGGTTCGTTGCGGCTGGACGAAGGGCGAGGGGGACTGAAGCCCGGATTGTTCGGCCGCGGGGGGCCGATGTCGCGGACCGAGCACTGATCGTGGTCCGGCGGGAGCCGGTTCCACGTCGTCTGCGAGTCGGAGGGCGCCGGGCCCCGCGATCGGGGCTGCTGGACGCGCCGCCGCCGCTGCGAGCGACCCAAAGCCCAGCGTCGATCCTTCATCGCCGCAGCGTCTCAGGCGACAGGTCGAAACCATGCTGCTGGCATGTTGTCCTACAGAGACCGGAGCGGAGGACTATTCGACAAGACTCAGGTCTTCACCCGATAACGTCTGAATCCGAGAAGGTCTAACCTCTTGACGTCTGCGGGTCAGGTCTGGCGTCCCAGAGGGGGAGAGACGCGATTCTCGAGCGAGTTCACATCACGTTTGGGCGCCAAGAAGCGGTATCGGCTTGGCGGTTTAGCGAGAACCAGGGCGTGCGTGCGCGCGCCTTAGGGGGGGGCGGTACATGAATTTCAATTACTGGTGTAGGCAAGGCCTGACGGAATGCGTCTGTAAGTGGGGGATTCTGGCGATCTTCCTTGTGGTCGCCGTCTTGATCCCCTCAGCCGCGTTCGCCACCCACGGCGGGTCGCCGGGACAACCCTGCATCAAGGAAAAAGTCGGGGGCAACCCTCCTTGCACCGCCAACGACGTCCGACTCGGCGCGCTCACGGTGGTCTCGGGTCCTGAGTCGTGCATAGCCGGCGAAAACATAACCGTGACGATGGAGGCCACGATCGAGTCGGGCCCCGACAGGTACGACATCGGACTCTGGATCAACGAGGTTGGGGGCTCGGCCCTGAGCGATCCTGACGGCACCTGCTTTCGGGAATATCTCCATCCCCTCGCAAGCCCTGCCACTAGCTGCGATCAGCAAGGGGGTCCGTACTGGGACGCCGAAACAGCCATTGGCGATGTCTGCGGCGACGTCTACGCGCAGAACACGGACCCATGCGGCAACAAGATCACGGGTCCCTGCACCGACGGAAGTGGGGGGACCTGCCTCTTTACCGTCTTCCAGTTCACAGCGACCTTCGTCTGTGGCGACAGCAACGGCGACGGTTTTGCGGATGTGAATACCTGCACCAGCTGGGATAACAACGTCAACACCAAGGCAGCCGAGAATTGCGGAGCCACGAACCCCCTCAATCCCGAGCTCGATACCGATCCCGGGACGGGCTCGAAGTGCAGCTGCAATCCGGATGACGCGCCCATAAGGGTCGGCGACATCACGATCTGCGGCAACGGCATCGTCGAGGGCGGGGAACAGTGCGACCCCGGCGACCCGGTTGTCGGCGACTGCTGCAACGATTCGTGCAAGTTCGAGACGATCGACACCGCTTGCGGCGACTCGTCAAACACCACCTGCGACAACCCGGACACCTGCGACGCAGTTGGTGTGTGTCAGCCCAACAACGAACCGGACGGCACGCCGACCACGTGCGGTGTAGGTGAATGCGCGGCGACGGCGACTTGCCAGGGTGGATTGGACACCTGCACGCCTGGGGCACCTTCCGCGGAGGTCTGCGACAACCTGGACAACGACTGCGACGGCTCGACCGACGAGGATCTGACTCGGGATTCGAGCTGCGGCGTGGGCGAATGCTCGGCGACGGGCACGGAGACCTGCACGGCGGGCGCGTGGGGCGGCGACACCTGTACGCCTGGCGATCCCTCCGCGGAGGTCTGCGACAACCTGGACAACGACTGCGACGGCTCGACCGACGAGGATCTGACTCGGGATTCGAGCTGCGGCGTGGGCGAATGCTCGGCGACGGGCACGGAGACCTGCACGGCGG
>JBFKMV010000087.1:0-19783 GCA_041629655.1 Candidatus Polarisedimenticolaceae bacterium | reverse complement strand
GACCGAGACCGAGCCGTCGAAAGTGTCGCAGTCCGCCACGTCCGCGACGCCGTCGTTGTCGTCGTCGGCGTCGCAGGCGTCGCCGTCCGCGTCGCCGTCGTTGTTCTCCTGTCCGGGGTTCACGGCCAGGTCGCAGTTGTCGCAGACATCGCCGACGCCGTCGGCGTCCTGGTCCAGCTGCGGCGTGTTCGGATCCGACACGCAGTTGTCGCAGGCGTCACCGACGCCGTCCGCGTCGCCGTCCGCCTGTCCGGAATTCGCCGTCAGCGGGCAGTTGTCGGCCCCGTCGTCGACGCCGTCCGCGTCGTCGTCGCTGTCGCAGGCGTCACCCTGATTGTCGGAATCGGTGTCCGTCTGATCGAAGTTCGGCGTCGCCGCGCAGTTGTCGCACAGGTCGCCGACGCCGTCGGCGTCCACGTCGGCCTGCTCCGGGTTCATCAGGCTGCTGCAGTTGTCGCAGACGTCGCCGACGCCGTCGTTGTCTCCGTCGAGCTGGCTCGAGTTCGGGGTCAGCGGGCAGTTGTCGTTGACGTCCGGCACCCCGTCGTTATCGTCGTCGGTGTCGCACGGATCACCCTCGCCGTCGACGTCGGCGTCGCTCTGCGTGGGGTTCTGGAGCGTCAGACAATTGTCGCAGACGTCACCCACGCCGTCGCCGTCCTGATCGGCCTGGCTGGAGTTCTGCGTGCCGGAGCAGTTGTCGCAGACGTCGCCGACGCCGTCCCCGTCGCCGTCGGTCTGGGCCGGATTGGCGGTCACCCGGCAGTTGTCGTCGCAGTTCGCGGTGTTGCCCGCCGTACACGGCGCATCGCCGGCCGTCCCGCTCAGATCGCCGTCGTCGAGGATCCCGTCCGCGTCGTCGTCGTCGTCACAGGCATCGCCCAGGGTGTCGCCGTCGGTGTCGGTCTGGGCGGCGTTGGCGTCGCTGACGCAGTTGTCGCAAACGTCCCCGACCCCGTCGGCATCGCCGTCGGCCTGGGTGTCGTTGAAGATCGCCGGACAGTTGTCGCAGGCGTCACCGAACCCGTCCGCATCGCCGTCCGTCTGGCCCGCGTTGGCGGCGGTGGGACAGTTGTCGTCCACATCCAGCACGCCGTCGTCGTCGTCGTCGTCGTCGCAGACGTTGCCCAGGCCGTCGCCATCGGTGTCCAGCTGGTTCGGATTCGGATCGGAGACGCAGTTGTCACAGGCGTTGCCCACGCCGTCGCCGTCGCCGTCAGCCTGGTTCGGATTCACCGTCAGCGGACAGTTGTCGTTGACGTCGAGGTCGCCGTCCCCGTCGTCGTCGTCGTCGCAGGCGTCCCCCTCGCCGTCGTTGTTGGTGTCGGTCTGGTCGGCGTTGGCGATCAAGCCGCAGTTGTCGTCGCAACCGGCGCTCCGGTTCGTCACGCACGGCGAGTCGGTGGGCGAGCCGGAGAAGTTGCCGTCGTCCAGGATCCCGTCGTTGTCGTCGTCCGGGTCGCAGGGATCGCCAAGACCGTCGCCGTCGTTGTCTTCCTGCCCGGCGTTGGCGTTGGCCGGACAGTTGTCGCAGGCGTCGCCCAGCCCGTCGGCATCGGTGTCGTCCTGGGCGAAGTTCGGATCGACGTCGCAGTTGTCGCAGACGTCGCCGACGCCGTCGCCGTCGCCGTCGAGCTGCCCGGTGTTGGCGTCGTTGACGCAGTTGTCGCAGACGTCGCCGATGTCGTCGGTGTCCGCGTCGTCCTGCGTGTCGTTGGCGATCAGCGGGCAGTTGTCGCTACCGTCGAGCACCGTGTCGTTGTCGTCGTCGTCGTCGCAGGCATCGCCCTGGCCGTCGGCGTCGGTGTCGGTCTGCGCTTCGTTGTCCACGTTGATGCAGTTGTCGCAGGCGTCTCCGAAACTGTCCGTGTCCGCGTTGAGCTGTCCACCGTTGATGATCAGCGGGCAGTTGTCGTCGACGTCCGGGACGCCGTCGTCGTCGTCATCGGGATCGCAGAGGTCGCCCAGGCCGTCGCCGTCGGAGTCGAGCTGATCCAGGTTGGGGTCGTTGGGGCAGTTGTCGCAGACGTCCCCCCGCGAGTCCCCGTCGGTGTCGGTTTGCGCCGGGTTGGCCACCTCCGGACACGTGTCGGCGAGGTTGCGGAAGAAATCGCCGTCGGAATCGATCGGCGAGAACAGGTAGACTAGTCCGGCAAACTCTCGTCCGCCAGGACCGCTGGCCGGCTTGGCGCCGATCAACGCGTCGTCGAAGCCGTCGGCGTTGACGTCACCCGTGGCCAGCGCCCCGGCGAGGTTGTCGCCGATCGCGGCGCCGTACATCAACAGGTCCGGATCGGCGAACCGCGCGTCCAGCTCCCGCGGCCAGCTGGGCATCCCGTAGTAGACCAGCAACCGGCCCGCACCGGTGCGGACCGGGTCCGGCACCTCGGCCAGCGGCCCTCCGATCAGCAAGTCGTCGAGTCCGTCGCCGTCGAGGTCCCCGACCGCCAGCTGGTCGCCCACGTAGTGGAATCCGTCGGCACCGACGACCCGGGCGATCAGATTGAACGGCGGATCCGGCACGTCCTCCAGCGAGATCACGCTGCCGGCTGCCATGTCGTTGCGGCCGCGGGCGATGTAGACCTCGCCGGCCGATTCACGGAAGTCCGCCAGGTTCGGCCCGTCGGCGGTCGGCGCCGAGATCACGAGATCCCGGCAGGCCGCGCAGCCCGCCCCGCCGTCGCCGAACTCGCCGGACGCCAGGCGCGAGCCGGCCTGGTCGCCGCTGTCGATGCCCTCGTAGGCCAGCAGGAACTCGTTCGCGGCCATGTCGAGCACGCTGGCGATCGAGGCGCCGCCCTGGATCACGTAGACCCGACCGCTATCGGTCTCGGAAAGCGTATCGTGACTGGGCGCGGACACGGCCAGGTCGGTCACGCCGTCGCCGTCGTAGTCCAGCAGCGCGAGGTCCCAGCCGAAGAAATCGTCCTGCGCGGCGCCGTAGATCTCGACGTCGGCGACGCCCGCGTCGGCGAGGTCGTAGACCGCCGGCGGCGCGCTCTCGCCGAAGATCACGTAGACGTCACCGCAGCGGGGGCAGTTGTCCCCGGCCCCGTCGGCGCCCGAGGCGCCCATGATCAGATCGTCGATGCCGTCGTCGTTGATGTCGGCGAGCGCGACCGAGCGGCCGAGCTGATCGTTTTCCGAGCGGCCGAACACGGTCACGTCCGCCGCGCTGCGGCTGGCATCGCCCCCGTTCAGGTCGATCGTGGCCGGCCAGCTCGGCCGGCCCCGCAGCAGGTACACCTCGCCGCCGTTGATCCGCGCCCCGGAAGGCCCGTTGGCCAGGCGCGCCGCGGCCGCCAGGTCCAGCAACCCGTCGCCGTCGAAGTCGCCCGCGGCGAGGCGCGATCCGAGGATGTCCCGCGTGCCCCGGCCGTAGATCACGACGTCGGCCGGCGTCAGCGCAAGATCGACCGGCGTGGCCCAGGTCTGACGCCCGAACACGATATTGATCTCGCCCGCGGTGGCCCGGCTGTTCAGCGCCCCGCTCGACAGCTCCGAGCCGAAGACGAAGTCGTCGATGCCGTCCCCGTTCAGATCCGCCGCCAGCACCCCCGCGCCCGCCTGGTCGCTGGGGTCCGCGCCGTAGTACACGACGTCCACGGGCGCGATGGCCTGATCGATCAGCGCGTAGTCGCACACGTCGCCCACGCCGTTGCCGTCGGCATCCAGCTGGTCCGGGTTGACCGCGAACGGGCAGTTGTCCGACACGTCCAGGATCCCGTCGTTGTCGTCGTCGTCGTCGCAGACGTTCCCCAGTCCGTCGTTGTCCGTGTCCCGTTGCTCGGGGTTGGGGTCGTTGAGGCAGTTGTCGCAGTCGTCGCCGACCCCGTCGGCGTCGGTATCCGTCTGGCTCACGTTGGCCGTCGCCGGACAGTTGTCGCAGGCGTTGCCCAGCCCGTCGTCATCGGGGTCGGCCTGCGTCGGGTTGTACAGCCCCAGACAGTTGTCGCCCTGGTTGCTGTTGACCGGACAGTTGTCGTCGACGTCCAGGATCCCGTCGTTGTCGTCGTCGTCGTCGCAGACGTCGCCCAGACCGTCGCCGTCGGAGTCGAGCTGGTCCTCGTTGTTGTCGTTGTCGCAGTTGTCGCAAGCGTTGCCGTGACTGTCGCCGTCGAAATTGGCCTGTCCGGTGTTGGAGACCGTCGGACAGTTGTCGCTGCCGTCGAGCAGCCCGTCGTCGTCGTCGTCGGTGTCGCAGACGTCTCCGACGCCGTCCCCGTCGCTGTCCCGCTGATCCGCGTTGGGATCCACCAAGCAATTGTCGCACAGGTCGCCGACCCCGTCGGTGTCGCCGTCCTCCTGGAGATCGTTGAAATCGGCCGGGCAGTTGTCGCAGGCGTCACCCAGCCCGTCTCCGTCCACGTCGGCCTGCGATTGGTTCGCCGAGGTCGGACAGTTGTCCGCACCGTCGAGCACGCCGTCGTTGTCGTCGTCGGGATCGCAGTCGTCACCGGTCCCGCCGCCGTCGGAGTCGGTCTGATCGGGATTCGGCACGTCGACGCAGTTGTCGCAGGCATCGCCGACCCCGTCGGCGTCGGTGTCGTCCTGCGTGGCGTTGGCTACGGTCGGACAGTTGTCGGAACCGTCCGCCACCCCGTCGGCATCGTCATCGGAGTCGCAGGCGTCGCCCTGGTTGTCGCCGTCGGTGTTGAGCTGGTCCGGGTTGAAGGTCGTGCTGCAGTTGTCGCACAGGTTTCCCACCCCGTCGCCGTCGCCGTCGGTCTGGCCGGCGTTGTTCTTGAACGGGCAGTTGTCGCAGATGTCGCCGATCCCGTCGTTGTCGCTGTCGAGCTGCGGCACGTCGGTGATGCCGTCGCCGTCGCGGTCGGGATCGCAGGCGTCGCCGACCCCGTCCCCGTCCAGGTCCTGCTGGCCCGGGTTCGCGTCGGCGGGACAGTTGTCGCAAGCATCGCCGATCCCGTCGGCGTCGGTGTCGTCCTGCAGCGCGTCCTGGTCGTTGGGGCAGATGTCGCAGGCGTTGCCGACGTCGTCACCGTCGTTGTCGAGCTGGTCGGCGTTGGCATCGTCGACGCAGTTGTCGCACAGGTCGCCGACCCCGTCCGCATCCGCGTCGTCCTGGGTGTCGTTGAAATCGTCGCGGCAATTGTCGCAGACGTCGCCGACCCCGTCGGCGTCGAAATCGGCCTGCGAGATGTTGAAGTCGAGCGCGCAGTTGTCACAGACGTCGCCGTGCCCGTCGCCGTCGCCGTCGAGCTGGCTCTCGTTATCGTCGTTGACGCAGTTATCGCAGGCGTCGCCGTGGCTGTCGGTGTCGGTATTCTCCTGGCCCGAGTTCGGCGCCGTGGGACAGTTGTCGGTTCCGTCCAGCTCGCCGTCGTTGTCGTCGTCGTCGTCGCACAGGTCGCCCAGACCGTCGCCGTCGTTGTCCTCCTGGCCGGGGTTGTCGACGGCGGGACAGTTGTCGCAGGCGTCGCCGAACGCGTCGGCGTCGGAGTTGGTTTGCGCCGGGTTGGCCACGAACACGCAGTTGTCCGCGCCGTCCAACACGCCGTCGTTGTCGTCGTCCGGATCGCAGACGTCGCCGCAGTCGGTCGCCTGCACGAACGGATCCGGGCAATCCCCGTCGCTGTCCAGCTGGGCCTGGTCGGGGTCGTTGATGCAGACGTCGCAGGCATTCCCGACACCGTCGCCGTCGTCGTCGAACTGGTTCGGGTTGTAGGTCGCCGGGCAGTTGTCCCCGAGGCCGCGCCGGCCGTCGTTGTCCTGGTCGGTCGCCGAGAACAACCAGCTCTCTCCGGCCGCGCTGCGCGCGTTGGCCGGTCCGTCGGCGCTGTCCATTCCGGCCAGGATCTCGTCGACCCCGTCCCCGTTGGCGTCGCCGACGGCGATGGCGCTTCCCAGAAGGTCACCCTGCTCGGCACCGTAGAACCAGATCTCCACGAGCTGGACGGCGAGATCCAGCGTCAGCGAGGAGGCCGTGGCGCTGCCCAGGATCACGGACAGGTCTCCCGCGTCGAGCCGGCACTGACCCGGGACGGCCGGGTTGCAGTTGAAGGTGTCGCCGTCGGCGCTGGGCGCGCCGAGCACCAGGTCGGCGTAGGGATCCTGGCCGTCGAGGTCGCCGATCGCGAGCGCGAAGCCCAGCGAGTCGCCGGCCTCGGCGCCGTAGACCCGCATGCCCGCGTCCACCGCCATGTCGACCGTCGCCGGAGGCGAGGCGCTCCCGAACAACACGAACACCTCGCCCGCCGAGGGCCGTGCGTTGGAGGGTCCGTCGGCCTGGTCGGCCGAGATCGCCAGGTCGTCGAACGTGTCGCCGTCCAGGTCGCCGAAGGCCAGGGCCTGCCCCGTGTTGTCGAAGGAATCGGTCCCGTTGATGTGGATCGAGGCCCCCAGGTCCAGATCGATCGTCGCCGCCAGCATGTCGCTGCCGAAGACCACCGTGACCTCGCCGGAGTCGGTGCGAGGGTCGCCGGCGTCCCCGTCACCGCCCGGAAGCCCGATCGCCACGTCGAGGAACGCGTCGCCGTTGAAGTTTCCGATCGCCAGCGAGCGGCCCGCGAAGTCGTCGGCGTCCACACCCTCCATCACCACGTCCGCCACGCCGGTGGAAGCGAGGTCGATGGTGCTCGGCAGGGCGCCACCGTAGAACACGAACACGGCGCCCGCATCGGAGGCGCCCCGGTTCGAGCCCGGGGCGCCGACGAGCAGGTCGTCCGTGCCGTCGCCGTTGATGTCCCCCGTCGCGACCGCGCGACCGAACCGGTCGCCGGTGGCCTCGCCGAACAGCGTCACGTCGGCGTTGCTCGAGGCCGGGTCGGCGTTGCGGAGGTCGATCACGCTGTCCCACAGCGCCCGGCCGTAGATCACGTAGACGTCGCCGGAGCTGGCCTTGGCGTTGTCGGCCCCGTCGCCCACGGCCGTGCCGATCACCAGGTCCGCGATGCCGTCGGCGTTGAGGTCGCCCGAGGCCAGCGAGTCCGGCAGGCGGTCGGAGTTGTCGACCGCGTAGATGGTCACGTCGGGAGCCGTGGTGAACAGGTCCTGGGTCGCCGGATAGCGGGTGGTGCCGAAGCGGATGTAGACCTCGCCGGTGTCGGAGCCGCGGTCGTCCGCCGGACCGTCGCCCCCCGGGGCGGCGATCACCAGATCGTCGATCCCGTCCCCGTCGAGGTCCGCCAGCAGCACGAGCTGCCCGGACCGGTCGTTGCTGGTGATCCCGTAGGCCGTGAAGTCCTGGCTGTCGATCGCGAGGTCGACCGTGTTGAAGGCCAGCTGCGCCCGAGCCGGCCCGGCGCCCGCGGCCAGCATCACGGCGAGGATCAGCGAGGGAAGGGCCGGACCGAGCCGGCCAGCCACGGCCAGGAGGATGGGTCGCATCGAATCGCACCTCTCCGGACGACGGAAACGGGGCCGGCCGAACATCCCGGCGGTGTCGGCCTCCGCTCCCGTCGTACCGGCCGGCTGGTTGGAACCGGACCCCCCGATCCGTGAAACCGAGAATCTTCGCGAAGCTTCTATATACGGGATTTTCGACGCCTCGCAAGGCAAAAACCCCTATGCTTTAACGACATGGCCGGGCAGCAGCACCCGCGTTGCGCCGGGCGACGGCCCGCGACTCCCGCGGCCCGAGGTCCAGGAAACCGGCCTCCCGAAACGCTATATTGCGCCGGGATGCGGCACCGTCGACTCCGAGCCCCGGCCCTGCTCTTGCTGCTGGGCGGCCTGACCGTGGGCTGCGGTCCGGGGGCTCCGCCGGTCACGGTGGCGCCGGATCCGGCCCCCCCGGTGCGGACGCTGCCCGCCCCGCCGCCCTCGGCGCGGATGGGCGCCGACCTCGAGGGCGCGCTGCGCGCCGCCCCGGAACAGCGCCGGTTCACCGTGCTCGTCGACCTGACCCGGCAGATCGACTACGACCGCCTGGCCCGCCTGGTGCGGACCTCGACCGCACCGCGATCGGAGCGGCGCGACACGATCGTGGGCTGGATCGAGCGCGTGGCCCGCGAGCAGCAGGCGACCCTGCTGCCGGTGCTCGAGACCGCCGTCCAGGAGGGGCGCCTCGACTACTACCGGCCGGTCGCGATCGTCAACCGCCTGGTGGTGGAGGGCCGGGCCGCCGGGATCCTCGAGCTGGCCGAGCGCCCGGAAGTCGCGCGGGTCCTGCCGGAGTGGCGCTCGGCCCGCGGGGGCCGCGCGATCGATGCCGGGGTCGCCGCGCCCGGGCTCGGCGAGCGCTTCGACAGCTGGGCCCTCGAGGCGCTCGGGGTGGAGGCGTTGTGGCAGCAGGGCCTCGATGGCCGCGGGGTCGTGGTCGCCGCGATCGACACCGGCGCTTTCGAGGGGCACGAGCAGCTTGCGGGCCGCCGCCTCCCGGGCGGCCGGGGCTGGTTCGACCCGGTCCAGGGCACGGACGCCCCCCACGACAACCACGGGCACGGGACGAGCGTGCTGTCGCTGGCCGTCGGCGGCAATCCGGAGGGCCGCCGCGTGGGAATCGCTCCCGGCGCCTCGTGGGCGGTGGCGCTGGGCAACTGGCGCAACACCTACTCCCGCGTGCGCATGACGCTCGCCGCGGACTGGGTGCTGCGGGTCGCCCGGCCGGACGTCCTGATCAACGCCTGGTCGCACGACGAGGGCCACTGCACCACCTTCGACCTGGACTTCATCAACGCCTGGCGGGCCGCCGGGATCTTCGTGGTCTTCCCGGCCGGAAACGCCGGTCCGGCGCCCGCCACGGGAGACACGCCGGCCCAGCTCGCCGGCGCCTTTCCGGAAGGCGGCGCGGTGTTCTCGGTCGCCGGGCTGGCTCCCGACGGCGAGGCGTTCCGCGATTCCTCCCGGGGCCCGAGCCGCTGCAACTCCGTCGAGTTCCCGAGCCTCGCCGCGCCGGGCTCCGAGCTGCCGTTCGCGCATCCGCCCTCCCCGGCGACTTACGGGCTCGGCGACGGCACCTCGCTGACCGCGGGGCTGGTCGGCGGGGCCGCGGCACTGTTGCTCCAGGCCGACCCCGAGCTCGAGCCGTGGGAGCTCGAGCGCATCCTGCTCGAGACCGCCATCGACGTGCCGCCGGCGGGGCGCGACGACGCCACGGGCGCCGGAGCGCTGCACCTGCCGTCGGCCCTGGCCAGGATCCGTGCTCGCGCCGCAGCCCGCCCGTCGTCGCCCTAGCCGCCCCGCAACGCGTGCGCGCAAAAAAAGGGCGGGGCCGAAGCCCCGCCCTCTAGAGCCTTCGCTCTGAACCTGCGATTAGTAGTGCAGGTTCATGTTCGCCATCACGCGGGCGGGCGTCGAGGCGCCACTGTTGCCGGCGATGTCGAAGTCGGCGCAGATGTTCGAGTAGCACAGCGTCGCGTTGGTGTGCTCCGAACCGTACTCGGCCAGCCAGCCGGCATAAGCACGGCCGACGGTCCCCAGCAGCGGGTTGGACAGATCCATGAAAGCCACGTTGCTGTTGTCACCGGCCATCCAGAACTCGGCGTTACCACGCATCGCGAGGTTGGTCACGACGCCCTGGTTGTTGTCGAGCTGAATGCTGAAGTTACCAGCGTTCAGGTTGTACAGCAGGCCGATGCGACCGAACTTGTTGCGGAGCGCGCCCTCGCCCAGCAGGGCCAGACGGTCCTCGAAGCTCAGGCGGGCACGGCCGCACTCACCGTAGTAGCGGCTGCTCGACAGCAGGACCGACAGGCTGCGGAACCCGAGGCAGTTCGTGTTCGCGGTGCCGTCGAAGTCCGGGCGAGGGTCGCTTTCGAGGTCAGCGGACGTCCAGACCGCGCAACCGGCCCAGTCCGGGTTGCAGTAAAGGTCACTGTGGAACACCGGCTGACCGGCGTTGCCCGAGTGGTTGTTGTACGTGCTGATGGTCCGGTCGCCGTTGGCCTTCTGGTCGACGAACGAGAACAGCTCGTCGGTGCCATCGTCGTAGCCGAACGCAACCTGCGAGGACTCACGGAGGTGAGCCTTGCCGTTGGTGTTGGTCGGAGCACCACCCGCCTTCGGCGAGTCGTTCTGGTCGTTATCGGTGATCACGCTGTACTGCGTGATGGCGCAACCGAACGCGAGCGCCAAAACCAGGCAGAAGCTCAGATAGAGCAACTTCTTCATTCTTGACTCCTTTTCATGGTTCCTGTTGAAACTAACCCCTTACCAGCACTTTACTTCTGGATGGAACGAAGGCTTTCCTGACTGTCTGGCTATCCCCCCTTTCTGAGCCGCCGGGCCGGGCCAACCGGGTCTCACCGCCGAACGGCCGGGCACCAAGCGGAATCGTGTCTATGTCTTACGGTGGGTCGCGGTTGCGGGCAAAGGGAAAGACATGACCGAATCCCGCTTTTTCATGTCGGATTTTGCCTTGTCCGCGTTTTCCGCGGACCTCGACTCCGCACCCGTCGGCCTCAGTTCACGTAGCCGAGCGAGCGCAGGATCTCTTCGGTCTCCGCGCTGATGTGGTAGTCCCGCAGGTCGCCCGGATCCTCCGCGATCCAGGCGTCGAGCCGCTCGCGGAAGCTCGCCAGCACCTCGGGATGCGCCTCCGCGACGTCGCGGGTCTCCCCCGGATCGGCCACGAGGTCGTACAGCCGCCGCTCGACCGTACCCGACGCCCGCGGCGCGTGGGTCAGCTTGAACCGGCCCTGGCGCAACCAGCGCCACTTGCCCGCGGCCCCCTCGACCTCCCGCCGCACGTTCTGCTCGTGGAACCGCTTGCCGGTCTCGCCGAAGCACTCGCGGTCCTCCGCGTGGTCCCCGTCCTCGACCAGCGGCATCAGGGACGCCCCGCGGAACCGGCCCTCCGAGGACAACCCCAGCAGGTCCAGGATCGTCGGCGCCACGTCCACGCTCGACACCGTCTGCGGGACCCGCTTGCCGCGCGGAAGCTCGTCGGGCCCCGCGATGATCAGCGGGACGTGGATCTCCGGCTCCGTTCCGAAATCACCGTGCTCGAAGAAATAGCCGTGCTCCCCCAGCGACTCGCCGTGGTCCGCGCTGATCACGATCAGCGTCCGGTCCCGCACGCCGATCCGCTCCAGATGCCACAGCAGCTGACCCACGGCCTCGTCGGTGTAGCGGATCTCGGCGTCGTACAGGTTCACGAACGCCGCGACCTCGTCGGGGGCCATCGTGTTCTCGAAGACCACGGAGCCGATCTCGATCCGGCGCTCGACCAGGTCGCGGTACAGCCGGGCCGGCCGCGGGTCGTCCGGTGCGAACACGCTGCGCCACGGGGGCGGCGGGTCGTAGGTCCAGTGCGGGTCCATCAGGTGCAGCCACATGAACCACGGCCGGTCGCCCTGCGCCTGCCGCTCGATCCAGCGGGTGGCCACCGCGCAGGCCTGCGGCGCCAGCGGGTGGCGGCGGTAGTCGTCCTCGTAGGTCGCGAACCCCTGCTCGAATCCGCTGCTGGCGACCAGCCGCGGATGGGTCTGGACCGCCCCCGTGGTGTAGCCCGCGTCGCGCAGCAATTCGGCCAGCGTGTGGTTGTCGGGCTCCAGCGGCAACAGCAGGTTGCGCACCCCGTGCTCGTGCGGGTACCGGGAGGTCATCAACGAGGCCAGCGACGGGTTGGTCCGCGGCGAGACCGAGAGCGCGCGCTCGAACAGCGTTCCCTGGCCGGCCAGCGCGTCGAGGTTCGGGGTGGTCTCCCGCTCGTAGCCGTAGCCCGAGAGATGGTCCGCCCGGGTGGTCTCGAAGGTGATCAGCAGCACGTTCAGGCCGCTGCCGCGCACGGGCGGCCGGCAACCCACCAGCGCCGCCAGCAGCGCCGCCGCCAGCAGCAGCGCCGCGCGGCGCCGACGTCCCGGGCGCTGCGCTCTCATCGCTCCGCCCCGGGCGACCGACCGGCGCGAAGGAACAGCACCACCTCGTCCGGGCCCGGCTCGCGGTCCGTCACCGCTCCGTCCTCTCCCGCGGCGACCCAGCCGGGGTCCTCGCGCAGCGCCGCCGCGAGCGGATTCGCGGCGTCGATCATCACCGCGCCCACGTCGTGCTCGCGGACCGCGGCCTTCCACACCGGCCGCCAGCCGGGACGCGTGTGGAGGATCCGATTGTAGACCGCGTCGCGAAAGGTCCCGTACAGGTCGTTGCGCCCGTCCATGAACACCCGTTCCTCGGGATACAGCCGGAACATCAAAAAACCTCCGAACCGGTACCCGTTGAAGATACTCCCGCCGACCCCGGACCGCGCCAGCAGACGCGTCGCCCGATCCGGCATCGTCCGCGCCGGCCGCAGCTCGAACCGCGGCCACAGCGCCACGAAGCGCGGCTCCGGGCGGGCCCAGGCGCCGCTGAGGGCGACCACGGTCGCCACCAGCATGGCCGCGGCTACCGCCCGCACCGCCGGCCGGCCCCAGCCCGGCCCGGTGGGCTCCAGGTGGCGACGCCAGCCGCCCTGGCGGGCCGCCTGGGCGAGGCCCGCCGCCAGCACCGGGACGACGATCACGACCGCCAGCGGAAGGTGTCGCAACGCCCCCAGCACCAGGAACAAAAACGCCGCGCAACGCAGCACGTCGGCCGTGCGCGCGCCCCGCCGCGCCGCGAGCGCCGCGGCAAGCAGCGCCGTCGTCAGCACGAACAGCGGCAGCCGCGAGAAGTCCGGCCGGCTCCACTCGACGTTGCCGCGGTAGATCTCCGGCTGGAGCATGTACAGGAACGGGTGGAGCAGCTGGTGGTAGCCGTGGGGGTTCAGCAGCGCCGCCGCCGGCGCGAGGACCAGCAGCAGCCACAGGCGGCCGGCGCGGCGACGCCCGGCCGCATCGCCGCGCCGCCACGCGTCGAAGGTCTCCCCGGCGGCCTCGGTGCCCACGAGCGCGATGCCGATCACGAACGCCCCGTGGAGGTTCGCCCACAGGGCGATCACCGGCAACACGCACCAGCCCGCCCGGCGGTCGCCGTGCCGGTCGCGTTCCAGCAGGTAGGCCACGCAGGCCAGCCCCAGGTAGGAGAAGATCTGCGGGCGGATGGCCCAGAACAGGTTGCCGAAGGTCAGGAATCCCGCCAGCACCAGCGCCACCGAGCGCGTGAGCGCCCCCACGCCGCTCCGGGCCATCTGCGCCGAGAGCAGCGCCAGCGTCGCGGCAAGACACAGGGCGCGCAGCAGGATCAGGCGCACGATGCCGCCCCGGGTCAGCACCCACACCCCGGCCTCGTCGCGTTCCCAGCCGCTGACGGCGGCGGCCAGCACCTGGAAGCCCCACTCGTTGTCGTGCCACGGCGCCTGGCCGAACGTGGCCGAGCCGACACCGCGGCTCGGAATCTCGCCCTGCTCCAGGATCCGCCGCCCGGTGGCCAGGTGGTAGTGCGCGTCCACGGTCACGATCGGAAACAGGACCAGCCAGGCCAGGAAGACGACCGCGATCGGCGGCAACAGGCGAAAACGATCCGGGGCGTCTGCGGTCATCGAGGCATCTTAAGCTACACCCACCGGGAAGGTCGCGCCGTGTTAGAGTCCGCTGCCGGCATGACGATGCGAGTCGATGAGCGCTGAGCGCGTGCCGCTCGAGCGGCGGATCGGTCGCCGTGTGCCCTGGGTGCTGGCGGCCTTGCTGGCCCTGGCCTACGGTCCCGACCTGCTGCGCTCGCCGCTACTCCAGGGCGATCTTCCCGGGCACGTCGAGACGATCCGCTGGTCGGCCGTACGGCTGTGGCCGCTGCCCTGGGGCTGGGACCCGCGGTACCTCTGCGGCGCCCCGGCGGGGATCCTCTACCCGCCCCTGCTGGCGTGGCTCGGGGGCGGATTGGCCAAGCTGCTCGGCGCCGAGGGCGCGCTGCGGATGCTGCTGTGGGTCTCGATCGTCGTCCTGCCCCCCGCGCTGGCGCTGGCCGGCCGGGGCCTCGGGCTGCGCCCGTGGATCGCCGGGTGGGCCTCCGCGGCAGGGCTCGCGGTGCTGTGGCTGCCCTGGCGGGGCCTCGGCGGCAGCCTGCACCAGACCCTGCTGGCCGGCAACGCCGCCAACGCGCTGGCGCTGCCGCTGTTCCTGGTCTTCCTGTACCGGCTCCGGCCGGGCCTGGCGCGGTCCCGCGGCTGGAGCGGCGCCGCCGCCCTGCTGGCGCTGATCTTGCTGACCCACTTCATCGTCGGTGCCCTGGCGGGACTGACGCTCGTCGCCTTCACGCTGTGGCGCGCGTGGCGGCTGCGCTCGATGACGGCGCTGGCCCGCGGGGTGCGCATCGCGGCTGCCGCGTTGCTGGCCGCGGGCCCGTTCCTGGTGCCGTTCCTGTGGCACTTCCGCGAAGCCTCGCCCGACGCGATCGGGATGTCGGTGTTTCCGTCGGCGATCGAGTGGCTGGCCCTGGCCGCGGTGACGCTGCTGGTTTTGATCCATCCGCGCTGGACGGCCCACCCGATGATCCCGCTGCTGATGCTGCTGATGTTGCTGTACCTGCTGCGGGGCGTGGTGTTCCCCGTGCTGGGAACGCCGCCGTTCCGCATGGAGTACCACCGCTTCCGGCTGTTCCTGTACCTGGCGACGGTGCCGGCGTTGTTCCTGTTGCTGCAGTCGCGGCCGGTGCTGCGTCGCACGGCGCGCGCGCTGGCGATCGGCCTCACGGCCCTGCTGCTGGTGCTGCTCGGGGGGTTCCGTTACAACGCCCGGGGCCCGCAGCCCCTGCCGCCGCCCGGCGCTCAGCCCGACCTGCGCGGCCACCGGGTGCTCGTGCTGGCCTCGCCGGCGGCGCAGAACGGCGCCTGGCACGCCCTCCAGCTCCAGCTCCCCGCGCGGCTCGGGGCGACGGGCCTCAAGGGCCTGTTCGTCGAGGCGGCGCCGCTGGCGCGGTCGGTCTTCGAGCTGGAGCGCATCGCCGCCGGACCCGGGGTGCGACCCCGCTGGTGGGCGATCCGGGTCGCCGACTCGAGCGCCCTCCGCGCGCTGCCCGCGGCCGAGGTCGCCCGCCGCTTCGCCGAGCTCGGGGTGGACACGATCGTCGCGCGCGAGCCCGTGTCGAGCGCGGTGCTCAACCTGCTGGCGGCCTTCCCCGAGGACCTCGGCAACGGGTACGTGCTGTATCGCCTCTCTCCCGCGCCGCTGGCCCGGGTCTGGGAGCCGGGCGGACCGGGGGCGTTCGTGCCCTGCCGGGTCGCCGAAGGCGGCAGCCGCCTGGAGCTGACGCTGCCGCCGGATCGCGAGGTGCACCTCGCGGTATCGGCCTTCTCCGACTGGCGCGTCGAGGAAGGCCAGGCCGCGCTCGAGACCGCGCCGCCGGGAATGCTGCGCGTGCGCGGGCGGGGACCCGTGGTCCTCGCCGTGCGGCCACGAGCCGAGGAGTGGCTGGGGCTCGCGGCCGGGGCGTGGGGCTGGCTGTGGATCCTGCTCCTCCGGGGGCGGCGGCGGCGCGGGGCCGCGGCGTGAGGCGGCGGAAGCCCCCGGCGGCGCGCCCGCGCGGTCGGCTGCGCGAGTGGGCCCTGAACCTGGTCGTGTTGCTGGTGACCTTGTTCGTCGGCTGCACGGCGCTCGAGATCGGCCTGCGGCTGCTCGGCGCGCGCCAGGGCGATTGGTATGCCGCCGGCCCGCAGCGACTCGCGTTCCTGCGCGACCACGTGTCGCGCAACGCCGACGGGTTCCGCGACCGCGAGTTCTCCGCGGCGCGCCGCCCGGGGACCCGGCGGATCCTCGCCGTCGGCGACTCGTTCACCTTCGGAGACGGGATCGAGCAGGTGGAGCAGACCTGGCCGCGGGTCCTGGAGCGCGAGCTGGCCGCGCGGGCGGGTCCCCACGAGGTGTACAACCTCGGTGTTCCCGGGACCAACACCGCGTTCCAGCGCCGGATGCTGGGACGACGCGACGCGTGGCGGTTTCGCCCCGACCGGCTCGTGCTCGGTTTCGTGCTCAACGATCCCGAGCCCCCCGGCGCCAACCGCACCATCGTTACCCGACGGCTCTACCCGCCGCTGCTGCCGCCGGCGGGGCTCGACAGCTGGCTGACGCGCCGCTCCTACGCCTGGGCCTGGCTGCGCAGAACCAAGAACACGCTGGCCGAACGCTGGGGTCTCAAGGAGACCTACGGCGACTACGTCGAGCAGCTGTTCCGTCCGGAGACGCCCGATTGGGACGCCTTCGTGCGCGAGGCCCGCGGCCTCGTCGACGACGCGCGGCAACGCGGCGTGCCGGTCACCGTGGCGATCTTCCCGATGTTCCACGACCTGGAGCACTACCGGTTCGAGGAGCAGCACCGGCGCGCCGCGGCGGTGTTCCGCGAGGCGGGGGCCGACGTGATCGACCTGCTGGAGGTGTTTCGCGGCCGGCCCACGGCGGAGCTCCACGTCGCGCCGGGCGACGCCCATCCCAACGCGCGAGCGCACCGCATCGCGGCGGAGGCGATCGCCGGGCACCTGTCCGTGGCCGCAGCCGCGTCCGGCGTCAGTTGACGAACTCGATCGTCCCGTCGGCGCGGCGGCGGCGCTGGATCCCCGTGTCCGCGGCGGGACCGGCGGCGTCCGGCCGGGCGGTGCGGCGGCCCAGCCGCCCCTCCACCTTGTCCACGTAGTCCCGCGTCTCGCGGTACGCGGGGACCCCGCCGTACTTGCGGACGGCGCCCGACCCCGCGTTGTAGGCGGCCAGCGCCAGCGTCAGGTTGCCGCCGAACTCGTCGAGCAGGTCGCGCAGGTGGCGCGCGCCCGCGCTGAGGTTCTCGTAGGGATCGCGGAGGTTCCCCACCCCGTAGCGCGCCGCGGTGCCCGGCATCAGCTGCATCAGCCCGACCGCTCCCTTGGGCGAGACGGCGTCGGGATCGAAGGCCGATTCGGTCCAGGCCACGGCCTTGATCAGATGCGGGCTGAGCCCGTTCTCTCCGGCCACGGCCTCGATGTGCCGGTCCCAGGGCGTTGCGGGCAGCGAGCGTACGGCGGCGACCCGCTGCGCCCGGTAGCCGGGCAGCACCTTGGCGTCGGCGCGACTCGGCGTGTTGGTAATCACCAGCTCGCCGTCCTCGACGTAGTACAGCAACTCGTCCTGGTCGCCGGCCAGCGCGGGCAGGCCGGCCAGCGAGAGCGCCAGCGTGATGCGGAGCAAGCTCTTGTTCATTCCTGGCTCTCGAGCCGCCGGGCCACCTCGTCCGCTGCTGCGCCGAGCGCCTCGTCGAGCCGCGCGGCGTCGCGACCGCCGGCCTCGGCCAGGTCCGGACGGCCACCACCGCCACCGCCGATGATCCGCGCCAGCGAGCGGACGAGATCCCCTGCGGGCAGGCGTTGCTTGAGGTCCTCGGTCACCGCCACGAGCAGCGAGGCCTTCCCGCCTTCGGAGCGGCCGAGGACGACCACTCCAGAACCTAGTTTCCCGCGCAGGGCATCGGCAAGCTCCCGCAGCTCGCGGGAGGTCACGCCCTCGACGCGCTCGGCCAGAACCTTAATCCCTAGAACGTCTTGGGCGGACGAGACACGGTCTCCGACGCGGTCCCGGACGCCCTTCATCCGCAGCTGCTCCACCTCCCGCTCGAGCGTCCGCAGGGTCGCGAGCCGCCGCTCGACCTCCGGCAGCAGCGCCTCGCCGCCCGCCGAGACCAGCCGCTCCAGCGCGCGCACGGTCCCGGCCAGCTCGCGGAACCGCGCCAGCGAGACCTCGCCCGTCGTCGCCTCGACGCGCCGCGTGCCCGAGGCCACGCCCCGCTCGTGGACCAGCTTGCACAGGCCGACCTCGCCGGTGCGCTCGCAATGGGTGCCGCCGCACAGCTCCAGCGAGAAGCCGTCGCCCATCCCGACCACCCGCACCTGCTCGCCGTACTTCTCGCCGAACAGCGCCATCGCGCCGCGGCGCAGCGCGTCGTCGAGCGAGGTCAGCTCGGTGGTCACGCTGCTGTCCTCGAGCACCCGCTCGTTGACCAGCGACTCGATGTCCTCCACGGCCCGCTCCGGCAGCGCGGCGAAGTGCGAGAAGTCGAAGCGCAGCCGATCGGGTGCGACCAGCGAGCCCGCCTGCTTGACGTGGGTCCCGACCACCTCGCGCAGCGCGGCGTGGAGCAGGTGGGTCGCGGTGTGGTTGCGGCGGACCGCCTCGCGGCGCTCGCGGTCGACGTCGGCCCGCGTGCGGTCGCCGACCCCGAGCCTGCCTTCCTCGACCTTCACGCGGTGGACGATCAGGCTGCCCGCCGGTCGGAGCGTGTCGGTGACCCGCGCGCGCCCCGCCGGCCCAGCGATCCGGCCCGTGTCGCCGACCTGGCCGCCGGACTCCGCGTAGAACGGCGTGGCCTCGAGCACCAGCTCGCCCTGCTCGCCCGCGGTCAGCGCGTCGACGGGCTGCCCGTCGCGCAGCAGCGCCAGGACCGGGACGTCCTCCAGCGCCTCGCGCTCGTAGCCCGCAAAGCGCACGGCGTGCCGCTCCGCCAGGTCGCGGTAGCCGGCGTCGGACCGCTCGGCGGCCGCTCCCTTCCACGAGCGGCGCGCGCGCTCGCGCTGTTGCTCCAGCTCGGCCTCGAAGCCCGCCCGGTCGAGACCGACGCCGCGCTCGCGCGCGATGTCCTCCATCAGGTCGAGCGGGAAGCCGTAGGTGTCGTAGAGCCGGAACATCTCCGATCCGGCCAGCACCGGGGCCGCCCCGGAGTCCGGCGCCAGCTCGCCGAATTGCTTCTCCAGCAGCTGCAGTCCCGTGGCCAGCGTATCGGCGAAGCGCTGTTCCTCGTGCCGGCCGACGTCGAGCATCGCGTCGCGGGCCGCCACCAGCTCGGGGTAGACGTCGCCGAGGCTCTCCACCACGGCGGGCGTGATCTCGTGCAGGAACGGCTCGTCGATGCCGAGCTTCCGCCCGTGCCGGATCGCGCGGCGGACCAGTTGCCGCGCGACGTAGCCGCGGCCCACGTTGGCCGGAATCACGCCGTCGGTGACCAGGAAGCAGAACGCGCGCGCGTGATCGGCGATCACGCGCAACGAGACGTCCTGCTCGTCGTCCTGGCCGTAGCGCACCCCGGCGCGGCTCGCCGCCGCCTGCAGCAGCGGCTCGAACAGGTCGGTGTCGTAGTTGCTGCGCTTGCCCTGCAGCACCGAGCTGATCCGCTCCAGACCCATCCCGGTGTCGATGCTCGGGGCCGGCAGCGGCTCCAGCCGCCCGTCCGGCTGCTGCGCGTACTGCATGAACACCAGGTTCCAGATCTCGACGAAGCGCCGCTCGTCGGTGCCCGGGTTCGAGGGACCCTGGACCGAGGTCAGGTCGTCGCCGAGGTCGTAGTGGATCTCGCTGCACGGACCGCACGGGCCGGTGTCGCCCATGCGCCAGAAGTTGTCCTGCTCGCCCAGCGCGAGAATGCGGTCGGGGGCCACGCCGACCTCGTCGGCCCAGATCCGCCGGGCCTCGTCGTCGGGCCCGACCGCCTCGCTGCCGGCGAACACCGTCACCCACAGGCGGGCCGGATCGACGCCCCACACCGCGGTCACCAGCTCCCAGGCCCACGCGATGGCGTCGTGCTTGAAGTAGTCGCCGAACGAGAAGTTGCCCAGCATCTCGAACAACGTCTGATGGCGCGGCGTGCGGCCGACCATCTCGAGATCGTTGTGCTTGCCCGACACGCGGAGGCACTTCTGCGAGCTCACGGCGCGCAGGTAGTCCCGTTGCTCGCGGCCCGTGAACACGTCTTTGAACTGGTTCATCCCCGCATTCGCGAACAGCAGGGTCGGATCGTGCGGCAGCACCAGCGGCGAGCTCGGCACGACGCGGTGCTCGCGCTCGGCGAAGAAGCCGAGAAAGGAGTCGCGCACTTCACGGGACTTCATCGTTGATCCCATTCGACGGAAGAGACTTTTCGGCCGGGGATTATACACACGCCTCCCCGCGCCGGCGCGGCGTCGGGGTCGCCGTCGGCCGCCGGCGCGCGCTGCGCGGCCAGCCCGCGGCGAACGGCG
>JBFKMV010000086.1:0-19928 GCA_041629655.1 Candidatus Polarisedimenticolaceae bacterium | reverse complement strand
CGCGATCGGATCGGAGAGCACGAAGCGGCCGTGCGGCCGCAGCACGCGATGGACCTCGGCCAGCGCGCGACGCAGGTCGTCGGGCTGGAAGATGTTGAACAGGCAGTTCTGGGCCGCCACGTCGACCGTGGCGTCCTCGATGCCGAGCGCCAGCGCGTTGCCGTCGCGCAAGGCCACCGATGCCTCGCCGAACCACGGGTTGACCCGGGCCGCCTCGGCGAGGTTCGTCCGCGCCGCGTCGCGCATCTCCGAAACCGGATCGATGCCGATCACGCCGCCCGGCTTGCGGCTGAAGTAGGCGAACTGCAGCAGCTCCATTCCGCCGCCGACGCCGACGTACAGCACCGTCGGCTCCCCGGCGAGATCCCGCGGATGCACGGTGCTGCCGCAGCCGTAGTTCATCTCGAGCATCCGCGGCGGGATCACCAGGCCGGGCAGGGTCCAGGTCGGCGACGTGGTGCAGCACAGCCCGGGGTCCGGCGTCTGCGCGGCCTCGCGGTACACCTGCTGCGTGGTCTCCAGATAGCCCATGTGCTCCCCGGTCCCGCGGATGCGGGGGTCCCGCTACGTTACAGCGAACCCTGGGTCCCGGCAACGCACACCGCAACGCTGCCCGCGCGTCGCAAATTCCCGTGCTGGTGTGGTTCAATGCGGGCGAACAGCGACGGAGACCAGCGACCGTGGCGGAGCACGCGGCCCGGATCCGGATCGGAGTCGCCGGCTGGGACTACCCCGACTGGGCCGGCGTGGTCTACCCGCCGGGCGCAGCGCGGGGCTTCGACCGGCTGGCCTTCGTGGCGCGGTTCGTCGAGCTGGTCGAGATCAACAGCACGTTCTACCGTCCGAACACGGCCCGGACGGCGCTGTCGTGGCTCCGCCGCACCGAGTCGCAGGCGCGGTTCCGCTTTGCCGCCAAGGCGCACCGCTCCTGGACGCACGAGCGCGATCCGGACCTCGACGCCGCGGTGCCGCCGACGCTCGACGGGCTGCGACCGCTGCTGGAGGCGGAACGCCTGTCGGCGCTGCTGGTCCAGTTCCCGCAGTCCTTCCACTGGGGCGAACCCGCGCGCGAGCGGCTCTCGCGGATCCTGGAGCGGGTCGCGGGCTGGCCCGTGGCGGTCGAGGTGCGGCACGTCTCGTGGGACCGGGACGAGGCGGCGGCCTGGCTGCGCGAGCGCCGCGCGGGCTGGTGCGTGGTCGACCAGCCGCGGGTCGGCCGCTCGACCGCCCCGGCGCGGCCGCGCGTGACGGCACCGCTGGCCTACGTCAGGCTGCACGGCCGCAACCGCGCGAACTGGTTTCGCGAGGGCGCGGGCCGCGACGCGCGGTACGACTATCTCTACCCGGTCGCCGAGCTGGAGCCGCTGGCCGACGCCGCGCGATCGATGGCGGGCCAGGCCGCGGAGCTGCTGGTGGTGCAGAACAACCACTTCCGCGGCCAGGCGCTGGTCAACGCGTTGCAGCTACGGCACCTGATCGAGCAGCGGCGACCGGCGGCGCCCGAGAGCCTGGTGCAGGTCTATCCCGACCTGGAGCCGATCACGACGGTGCAGCGCGAGCGGTTGTTCTGAGCCGTACCGCGGCGGTCAGGCCGGCGCCTCGGTGGTGCGGCGCAGCACGACGCCTCGCCGTTCCAGCTCGGCCAGCAGCCGCGTGGTCAGCCCGGCGTCGCGCCCGAGCCGCTCCGGCGGGTGGACGCCGGGCTCGCTCCAGGCGCCCGCGGCGAGCAGCCGGGCGACGATCGCGCACGGGAAGCCGGTGGTGCGCGCCATCGACGTGTGACCGGTCGCGGCGTCGGTGCGGTCGAACAGCGTCCACACGATCCGTTCGCGGCGACCCGCGCGGCGGCCGTCGACGGTCACGCGGAGCAGCGTGAACTCCTCCTCGTCGGCGGGCCGCGCCCAGGCGCGGAACAGCAGCGACTCGGTCAGCCGGCGCGGCGCGATCTCGATCTCGCCCACGCGGACGGGCGTCTCGTCGAAGAACCCCGTCTCGCGCAGCATCCGCATCCGCTCGGCGTGCCCGGGCCAGCGCAGCGTCTTCTCGCGCAGCGTCGGCACGTCCAGCGTCTTGAGCAGCGAGCGCAGGCCGTCGGTGTTGAACGATTCCAGCGTCCCGACCTCGGCAAAGTCCACCAGCTCGATCCCGGACAGGGCCGGCCGCACCACGTCGCGGCCACCGACGCGCATCCGGCAGGGACGGGTGTACTCCTCGATCACGTCGGCGGGCGAGAACACGGAGCGGTACTCGTGGGGCCGGACGCGGCGGAACGGCAGCCCGCCGACCAGGATCTCGACCTCCTCGGCCTCGTCCAGCGCCGCCACCTCGCGACCGGCCAGCAGGTTCGACAGCCCCGGGGCCACGCCGCAGTCGACCACGACCGGAATCCCGCGCCGGCGCGCCGCGGCGTGCAGCTCCAGCGGGTCCTCGGGGAGGAACGAGATGTCGACGCACGGCTTGGCGGCCTCGATCACCGTGCGCAGCACGGCGAACCCGAGCGCCCCGGGAACCGCGCCCACCACCAGGTCGGCCTCGTCGATCGCGCTCCTCAGCGCGGCGGCGTCGGCCAGGTCGGCCACGCGCGTCGCCACGCCGGCGGTCGCGGAGAGACGCTCCAGCGGCTCCGGGCGCCGGTCGGCGACCGTGACCGCCAGCCCGGCGTCCGCGGCGAGGTCGGTGGCGATCAGGCCGCCGACCCGGCCCGCGCCGAGCACCAGGACCCGCGTCACGAGCCGGCGTTCCCGTCGGCCTGCTGCTCGCCCGCGGCCCGCGGCAGCAACTTGCGCGCGCGGCCCGCCCATTCGCTGTCCGGGTAGTCCGCGAGCAGACGGTCCAGGTAGACCTTGCCCTCGACGTTGTCGGCGGCCAGCACCAGCGACTGGCCGAGGTGGAAGAACAGCTTCTCCTTCTCCGGGTAGCGCGGGTACTGCTCGATGATCGTCTTGAAGCGTTGCGCGGCCGCCTGGTACTTCTTCTTGCCCAGGTAGAAGGCGCCGACGAGGAACTCGTGCTCGGCCAGCAGCATCTCGGCCTCGTCGATCTTGTCGCGGGCCGCGCGGGCGTATTTCGAATCCGGGTAGCGACGGACCACGTCGCGCAGGTCGGCGATCGCGCGCAGCGTCTCGCTCTGGTCGCGCGCCGGATGGCTGGCCTGTCGCAGCGAGCACACGCCGGCCTGGAGCTGTGCGTACGGGGCCAGCGGGTGGTCGGCGTACAACGTCACGAAGTCGAGGTACAGCGCCCGCGAGTCGATCAACGCCAGGTCGGTGCCCTCGTAGAACGACACGTCGGCCAGGGCCAGCCGGACCAGCGGCTCCAGCACCGTGCGGTTCTTCTGCGTGTACTGCCCGCCGATCCGCTCCAGCACGGTCCGCGCCTTGCGCAGGCTGCGCTGCTCGAGCAGCGTCATCGCCTGCCGGTACATCGCCTCGGCCGACAGCGTGCTCGTGGGCACCACGCCCTTGCGTCCCGCGCAGCCGGAGACGGCGAGCAGCGCCAGCAGCCCGATCACGAGCCATCGCCTGCGCGGTCTGTTACCCACGATCCAGCACCGTCTCCAGCTTACGCCTGAGGTCCTCGGGTAGACGAACGGGGCGGCCATCCCGGCCGACCGCGGCGTGCACGGTGAACCCGCCGGCCAGCCGTCGCCCGTCGGATTCCCGGAGCACCCCGTAGTCGAAGCGCATCCGGACGCCGCCGAGCCGGACCAGCCGCGTATCCACGTGGATCACGTCGTCGTAGCGCGCGGGATTGTAGTATCGCGCCCCGACTTCCACCACCGGGAAGTGGATCCCGCGCCGCTGCTCCAGATCCGCGTAGGTGTTGCCCAGTCCCCGCAGCAATTCGGTGCGTCCGAGCTCGAACCACACCAGGTAATGGCCGTGGTAGGCCACCCCCATGCGGTCGGTCTCCGGGTAGCGAACGCGCGTCGAGACGCGGGTCGCGCCGCCGCGGGGCGGCTCAGGCGCGCTGCCCATGCTCGGCCAGCGCCGCCAGGCGTTCGACCATCGCCCGGGTCGTCGCCTGCGGGTCCTCGGTGCCGAAGATCGCCGAGCCGGTGACGATCATGTCCACGCCGGTCGAGGCCACCTGTTCCAGGTTCTCCACCGTCACGCCGCCGTCGATCTCGATCCGCGTCGACAGGCCCTCGCGCTCGATCCGGGCGCGCAGCGCGCGCAGCTTGTCCAGCACCGGGCGGATCAAGCGCTGGCCGCCGAAGCCCGGATTGACCGACATCAGCAGCACGTAGTCGGTCTCGGGCAGGATGTCGTCGAGCGCGTGCAGCGGCGTCGCCGGGTTGAGCACGACCCCCGCCTTGGCGCCGAGATCGCGGATCGCGTGCACGGTGCGGTCCAGGTGCACCACGGTTTCCACGTGCACCGAGATCATGTCGGCTCCCGCCTTGACGAACGGTTCGAGGTAGCGGTCGGGATGCTCGATCATCAGATGGCAATCCAGCGGCAGATCGGTCGTCCGGCGCACGGCGGCGGTGACCGCCGGGCCGATGGTGATGTTGGGCACGAAGTGGCCGTCCATCACGTCGACGTGGATCAGCGCCGCGCCGCCGCGCTCCACCTCGCGCACCTGCTCGCCGAGCCGCGCGAAGTCCGCCGACAGGATCGAAGGAGCGATCACGGCTGCCACGTCGTCACCTCCTGCCGCCGCATCACCGGGCCACGGTCAATTCGACGATATCATTCCGGCGGATCGGGTACCCCGCGAGCGGCAGCTGGCCCACGACCGTTCCCGGGGGCTCGCCGGGCGCGCGGATGGTGCGCACGGGGCCGCGCCGGAAGCGGGTCGCCTCGAGCCAGCGCTCGACCTGGTCGCGCGGGCGGCCGATCAGGTCGGGCATCACCCAGGCCAGGTCGGGCGGACCCGACGAGACCAGCCGGTGCACGCGCGTGTTGGGCACGCCGGGGCTGCCCGGCGGCGGCACCTGCGCCAGGATGCTGCCCGACGGCGCGTCGCGCGAGCCGACGCGTGCGTGGTCGCCGGGCGCGAACCCGTCCTGTCGCAGCCGGATCTCCACCGCCCGATCGGCCTCGCCGACGAGATCGGGAACGGTCAGCACGCGGCCGCCGAGACTCAGCACCAGCTTGAGCTTGCGGCCCTCGCGGACTCGCGACCCCCCGGCGGGCTGCTGCTGGAGCACGCGGCCGCTGGCGACCCGCGGGTCGTGGCGGCGGTCGGCCACCTGAAGCACCAGTCCCAGCGGTGAGGCCTTGGCGTTCGCCTCCTCCATCGAGAGGCCGGTCAGCTCGGGCACCATGACCTCGGTGGAGCGCATCTCGACCTTCATCGCCATGTAGAAGGTCAGCCCGAAGACCGTCAGCACCAGCGCGCCGCCGCCGAGCAGCCAGAGCAGGACCTCGCCCCAGCCGCGAGCGCCGCCGCCGGGGCGCGACGGGAATGTGATGCGGTACTTCATCGTGCTCCGGACCCTCGCATTATGACGGATCAGCGGTCACGCACGAGCAGCGCGGCGAAGAACCCGTCCAATCCGCCGCGGTCGGGGGCGGTGCGCAGCGCCCCGGAGGGGTCCACCAGCGCCCGCGCCGGCGCCGGCAGCCCGGGCCGCGGATCCTCGATCCGGAAGGCCGGGTTGCGCTCCAGGAAGGCGTCGCGCGCGCCCTGTCCCTCCTCCGGCTCCAGCGAGCACACCGAGTAGACCAGCCGGCCGCCCGGCCGGACCAGCGCCGCCGCCGCGTCCAGCAGCCGCCCCTGGAGCACCGCCAGCCGCGCCGGGTCTTCCGGGCGCAGCCGCCAGCGGATCTCGGGGTGCCGCCGCAACGTGCCGGTGCCGGTGCACGGCGCGTCCAGCAGCACATCGTCGAACGTCGCGGCCAGCGCCGCTCCCGGGCGCACCAGGTCCACGGCCAGCAGGTCCACCCGCTCCCGCGCGCCGATGCGGCGCAGGTTCTCGTCCAGCCGGCGGAGCCGCGCCGGGCTCCGGTCACAGGCCAGCACGCGGCCCGCGGCGGGCAACCGCGCAAGCAACGCCATCGTCTTGCCGCCGGGTGCGGCGCAGAGGTCCGCCACCCGCGGGCCGGGTTGCTCCCCCGCCAGCAGCGCGACGAGCTGCGAGGCTTCGTCCTGGACCCAGCACCAGCCGTCGGCCAGCGCGCGGCTGGACGTCAACGTGCCCTCCCGCACGCGCAGCGCGTCGGGCGCGAAGACGCACGGCTCGGTGATCACGCCCTCCTCGCGCAGGCGCCGCGCCAGGGCCTCCCGGCCGGTGCGCGCCCGGTTCAGGGCCAGCACCGGCGCCGCGGCGAGGTTGTCCGCCTCGAGCAGCCGCGCCGCGTCCGTCGCCCCGGCCCGCGCCACGAGGCGCTCGACCCACCACCGTGGGTGCGCGTGGTATAGCGCCAGGGCGGCCGTATCGCCGGACGCCGGGGCGGCGGGCAGCCGCTCGCGGCCCTCCCGGGCCACGCGGCGCAGGACGGCGTTGACCAGTCCGGCCGCCGCGCGCGAGGGACCGTGCTTGACCAGCTCGACCGCGCGATCGACCGAGGCGAACGCGGGCACGCGGTCGAGGAACAGGATCTCGTACGTCCCGGCGCGCAGCGCCGCGCGCACCGGCGGGTCGAGCCGGTCCACCGACCGGCCGGAGAGGGTCTCGATCACGTGGTCGAGGATCGAGCGACGCCGCAGCACGCCGAGCACCAGCTCGCGGAGCAGCCGGCCCTCGCGCGGGTCGCGCAGCGCCGGCTGCTCGTGGTCCAGCAGCAGCGATGCGTAGGCGTCGCCGCTGTCGACCCGCTGGAGGATGCGTAGCGCCGCCGCGCGCGCATCCGGGGCCGCCCTAGCCCGCCCCCGGGCCACCGAGGAGATCTCCGGGGCGCAACACGCGCCCGTTGACCGCGTCGCGCGCCGCCACCGGCTTCCGCCCTTCGGGTTGGAGCCGCACGAGGCCGAGCCGCGTCCCGGCTCCGCAGGCGACGACCAGCCCGTCCCCGGTCAGCGCCAGCACGCGGCCCGGCGGATCGGCTCCGCCCGCCGGGACCTCGAGCGCGCGTCCCTCGAGCAGCCGGATCCGCCGGCCGTTGCCGACCGCCCAGACGCCGGGCCACGGATCGAAGCCCCGGATCCGGCCCTCGATCTCGCGCGCCTCGAGGCGGAAGTCCGCGCTCCCGTCCTCCCGCGTCAGCAGCGGGGCCAGCGTCGCCCGGTCGTGGCGCTGCGGCCGGGGCTCGAGGCGCCCGCCGGACAGCGCCGCCAGCGTCCGGACCAGGAGCGTCGCCCCGACCGTCGCCAGCCGCGACGTCAGCGCGGGTGCGTGCTCCCCCGGCTCGATGGCGACCTCCTCCTGGAGCAGGATGTCGCCCTCGTCCAGCCCTTCGGCGATCTGCATCGTCGTCACGCCGGTCACGCGCTCGCCCCGGGCCAGCGCCCACTGCACGGGAGCGGCGCCACGGTAGCGGGGCAGCAGCGAGAAGTGCAGGTTGATCGACCCGTGCGGGGGCAGCGAGAACACGGCCTGCGGCAGGATCTTCCCGTAGGCCACCACGACCAGCGCCTCCGGCGCCGCCTCGCGCAGCCGCTCCATGAAGCGCGGCGACCGGATCCGGGTCGGCTGCTCGACGGGGAGCGAGCGGCGGAGCGCCGCCAGCTTGACCGGGGGCGGCAGCGGCTTGCCCGAGCGGCGCACCGGGCGGTCGGGGCGCGTCACCACCAGCGACACCTCGTGTCCGGCGGCGAGCAGGGCTTCCAGCGCGAAAACGGCGCTGTCGGGCGTTCCCAGGAACGCGATCCTCACGAGACGCCCGCGGCCACCCAGTCGCCGGCCTCGATCCGTTTGCGGATCTGGCGCTTGACCGCCTCGCGCTTGAGCGGCGAGAGATTCCTCAGGAACGTCTTGCCCTCGAGGTGCTCGACCTCGTGCTGGATCACCCGGGCCAGCAGTCCCTCGGCCTCCAGGCGGAACGGTCGGCCCTCGAGATCCAGCGCCTCGACGGTGGCGCGGACCGCCCGGTCGACGTCCAGCGTGATGTCCGGAAAGGACAGGCAGCCCTCCTCGCCGAGCTCCGTGCCCTCGTTCTCGACGATCTGCGGGTTGATCAGCACGTGGAGCTGGCCGTCCTGCTCGCCGGCGGTGGCGTCCACCACGCACACGCGCAGCGAGACACCGACCTGGTTCGCGGCCAGACCGATCCCCGGGGCGTCGTACATCGTCTCGGTCATGTCCCGGACCAGCTCGCGGACCTCGTCGTCCACCTGCTCGACGGGACGGGTCGGACGGAGCAGGACGGGGTCGGGATACAGGACGATCGGTCGAATGGCCACGCGCGGGCGAAAGTAGCATCGGCCCGCGACGAGCGTCAAGCAGCGGCCCGGAATCCCGGACCGCCCGCCGACGTGTCCCGTAAAGGTGACGCTGCGGCCTGCGGCGAGGACACTCGGCGCCTCGCATATCACACCGTAAATGCTCCAAAGACTGGACTTAACAATCGGCCCCCCTGGCACGCATCCTGCTGCTGTCCTGGGTGCGACAAGGCGGGCGGATACCCCGCCGGGAGGTCCCGATGAAGAAGAGCCTGAGCGCCCTGTTCCCGGTCCTGCTGGCCGCCTCGATGCTCGTCTCGCCGGCCGGCGCCCAGGCCCCCGACGACGACGAGTTCGGGGACGACTATCGCCAGGGCGATTACGGCCGGATCCTGTACGAGGAGAACGGCGTCAGCATCATCCGCGCCGACGCCGAGCGCGCGCAGGCCGAGCGCACCGAGGACGGCACCATCAACGCGCCGGTGTTCCCGGGCGACACGATCCGCACCACGCGCAACCAGCGCGTGGAGGTCGAGCTTGCCGGCGGAACCCTGGTGCGGGTGGCCCAGGACACCGAGCTGACCTTCCTGTCGCTCCCCTCGCCCTATGCCAGCTATCGCGACAACACCGTGCTGCAGCTGCTCGAGGGCTCGGTGCGGATCTCCGCGCGCGTCGGCGACGACCAGGAGTTCCGCATCGACACGCCCGCCAGCTCGGTCTACCTGCTCGGTGACGGCGACTACCGGATCGAGGCCGACTCCCGCGGCCGCACGCTGGTCTACTCGTGGCGTGGCGTGGCGGAGCTGGCCGGCAACGGCGGCTCGGTGCTGGTGCGCGCCGGTATGCGCACCGAGGCGCTGCCGGGCTCGGTCCCGCTCGATCCGGAATCGTTCAACACCTTCGCCTCCGACGGGTTCGATCGCTGGGTGGCGCGCCGTGACGAGCAGTATCGCGTGCGCAACGACTACGGCTACGACCGCTACGACACCGGCGGTTACGAGGCCGACCCGGCGGTCTACGACGAGCTGCCCCGCGAGGTGCGCCCGTATTACGGCGAGCTGTCGCGCTCCGGCCGCTGGGTCTGGGTCGACGACTACGGCTGGTGCTGGTACCCGCGCGGGATTGCCTCCGGTTGGCGACCCTACAGCGACGGCTACTGGGCCTATGGTCCCCACGGTTACTTCTGGGTCTCCTACGAGTCGTGGGGCTGGGCGCCGTACCACTACGGCCGCTGGAGCTACGTCTCGCACTACGGCTGGTGCTGGGTGCCCGGCCGGGTGTTCGCGGGCGCCTGGGTCTCGTGGTCCTGGGGCTCGCTGCACGTCGGCTGGAGCCCGCTGGACTACTGGAACCGGCCCGCCTACTACGGGCGGCTGTACTACGGCCACTACGATCCCTATTGCTGGACCTTTGTCAGCTACCGGCACCTGCACCACCGGCGGATCCACCACGTCGCGGTGGGCGTGCACGACATCGGCGACGGCCTGCGCCGCCACGCGATCGTGACCCGCGCTCCGCGGGTCGCCCCACGCGCGCTGGCCGAGGATCCGGGAGCTCGCACCCGTGCGGTGGTGGATACGCGCGACCGCGCCCGGGCACGACCGGTGGCCCACGAGGGCGATCGCAGACCGCAGCGGTTCACGGACATGGAAGACCGCATCGCGACCCGCGCGCGGCGGGAAGGCCCGTCGGCCGATCGCTCGCGACCGGCGGAACGTGCCCGCATCGTGCGCTCCGGACCGTCGCGCCACGAGGCTCCGGAAGGTCGCGACCGGCGGGAGCGTGAGATCGGCGTCGAGAACGGTCGCCGGCCGATCGTGGACGGAGGCGCGCCCGCGCGGTTCCCGCGACGTATCGAGCCCGGCTCCGACGCCGCGTCGAATCCGGGCCGTCGCACCACGGTCCCGGCACCCCGGTCGGAGCGCTCGGGACCGCCGCCCGCGACCCGTGAGCCGGCGGCCCGCCGCGCGGCGCCGGACCGCGAGGACGTGCAGGAGCGGCGACGCGACCTGTACCGGCGGATGTCCCGACCGCAGGAGACGCGGACGCGCGAGCAGGCCGATCGACCGGCCCCCTCGCAGCGAACGGAGCGGCAGGCCCCCAGCGCCCGGTCGCCGCGGCCGGCGGAGCGGCGTCCGCCCGCGGTGAACCGCCCGGCGCCTTCGCGCTCGGCACCCGAGCGCCGCAGCGCGCCCCCCAGCGTGCGTCGTGACCGCCCCGCCGCGCCTCCGGCACGCGTCGAGCGCAGCAGTCCGCGGTCCGCGCCGCGCCCGAGCGCCTCGCGCCCGGCGCCGTCGCGGAGCGCCCCGCCGCCCAAGGCCAGCCCCCGCCGCTCCTCGGGCGGCTCGCAGCCCAAGGCGCGGCCGTCCGGCTCGTCCGGCGGCTCCAAGAGCGGCTCGAAGTCGAAGGGCTCGCGGCGCGGAGGCAAGAAGGACGACTGACGGCAAACGTTGAACGGAACTGGGAGTCCGGCACCGTCCTCCCCTCAGGCGGTACCGGGACGAGCCGGCGGATTGGCCGCCGGCTCGTTTTTTTACGGCGCTTCGACGGGGCGGCTTTCGAGCACCACCCGCTGGAACGCATCGAGGACCCGGCGCGAGTCCGCGACCAGCCGCGCGTCGGCAGCCCGGGGGTCGAGGCCCGCGTTCCGCAGGAAGTCCCCGCGCGCCTCGGGATGGAACTGGAACCCGAACACCGGCAGACGCGCGTGCTCGAATCCGTCCACCGCCGCCAGGTCGCGCCGCGCCGTCAACGCGTATCCGCGCGGCACGGCTTCGACGACCTCGCGATGGCTGTAGACCACGCGCAACCGCGTCCCGCCCGGCAGCAGCCGCCCGCCGACCACCTCGGATTCGCCGATCCCGACCAGTTTCGACGCGTCGGCGCGCGCGTCGCGCACCTCCGCCCCCGCCAGGTGACCGATCAGCTGGTGCCCGAAGCAGATCCCGAGCAGCGGCCGTTCCACCTCGCCCGCGACCACCGGCCGGAGCCACCCGGCGAGCCCGGCCAGCCACGGCAGGTCGTCGTGCACCGAGGCGCGCGACCCGAGCACCACGATCCCGTCGGCGTCGTAGCCGCTTCCGGGTTGCGGGCCGTCACCCGGGCGCAGCGCGGGCCACAGCACGCGCGACTGGCCGCACCAGCCCTGAAGCACCTGCTCGACGCCCTGGGTCTCCGGGTGCGCGGCCGAGGGATCGACCACCAGCAGCCGGCGCGGGCTCAAGACGCGCCCCGCGCCCGTCCGGCGAGGCCCTCCCCGCGCTCGCCGAGCGATTCCAGCAGCCGCTCGTGCAACCCGTCGAAACCGCCGTTGGACATCACCACGACCACGTCCCCGCTCCCGGCGGTCTGCGCGAGGTGCGCGACGATCTCGTCCGCGCCCCCGAGCTGCCGCGCGTCGCGCCCGCGCCGTGCGATCGCCGCGACCAGCGCATCGGGATCGAGCCGCTCGGCTTCGGGAACGTCGGCGGCCCGGAAGACCGGGGCGATCACCACGGCGTCCGCGTCGTCGAAGCTCTCCGCCAGCCGGTCCTGGAACACGTTTCGGCGCAGCGACCACGAGCGCGGCTCCAGCACGGCCAGCACCCGGCGCCCCGGATAGGCGCGCCGCACCGCGCGCAGGGTGGACGCCACCGCGGTCGGGTGGTGCGCGAAGTCGTCGAGCACGGTCACGCCGCCGACCTCGCCGCGCAGCTCGAGCCGCCGCGCCACGCCCTCGAACGAGCCCAGGCCGTCGGCGATCTCCGCCGCCGTGAGTCCCTGCTCGTGGGCCGCGGCCGTCACCGCCAGCGCGTTGAGCACGTTGTGCGCGCCGTGCATCGCCAGCGCCACCGAGGCGAACTCGCGCCCGTCGCGCAGCACCCGGAACCGCGTCCCCGCGGGGCTCTCGGCCAGCTCGACGGCCCGCCACAGCCCGGACTCCAGACCGTACCCCTCGACACGGCTCAGCGCGTCCGCGGTCACCTCGCGGGTCACCGTGGCGTCCTCGTGACGCACCAGCAGCCCGCGCCGCGGCACGATGTTGGTGAATCGCGCGAAGACCTGCCGCACCTGCGCGAGGTCGCGGTAGATGTCGGCGTGGTCGAACTCGACGGTGCCGATCAGGGCCGTGTCGGGCCGGTAGTGCATGAACTTGGGGCCTTTGTCGAAGAACGCGGTGTCGTACTCGTCACCCTCGATCACGAACGCCGGACCGCCGCCGACCCGGAACGGCCGCTCGAAGTTCCGCGGCAGCCCGCCGATCAGGAAGCCCGGGTCGCGCCCGGCGCGGTGCAGCACCCAGGCCAGCATCGCGGTGGTCGTGGTCTTGCCGTGGGTGCCGGCGACGACGATCGAGTGCCGGCCGTCGAGGAACCGCTCGGCGATCAGCCGCGGCATCGAGGTGTACGGCAGGCGCCGGTCCAGCACCTCCTCCGCCTCGGGGTTGCCGCGCCGGATCGCGTTGCCGATCACCACCAGGTCCGGCGCCGGGTCCAGGTTGCGCGGATCGTAGCCCGCGTGGACCGTGAGGCCCAGCGACTCCAGCAGCGTCGAGGTCGGCGGGTACAGCGGGCCGTCGGAACCGCTGACGCGGCAGCCGCTCTCGGCCAGCAGCCCGGCCAGCGCGGCCATCCCGGTGCCGCCGATCCCGAGCAGGTGCACGTGCTGTCCGGCCATGCGCTCCTCGTCCTTCACGTCCCAGGGTAGACCATCGACGCTCAATCGAAGCAGATGTGGTCGGTGTCGCTTCCGAAGAACCGCTCGCTGAACCTGCGACCGAGCCGCGGCCGCAGCTTGGACGCCCAGCGCTCGTGGCGCAACAGCTCCCGGATCTCGTCGATCGCGGCGCTGGCCGCGGCATCGCCGGCCTCGACGCAGCGGTCGACCGCGCCGAAATCGGCCCAGTGGACGCTCTTGACGTCCGGCTCGATCACGACGTCGGCGAGCTGCAGGCTCATCCGCACCAGCGTCGCGTCCCGGATCAGGTTCGCCCGCAGCATGATGTCCACGCCGCGGCGCAGCTCTTCGGGATCGTCGAGGTCGGCGCTGATGTCGACCGCGATCACCACGTCGGCGCCCATCCGGAACGCCGGCAGCACCGGCACCTTGTCGATCCATCCGCCGTCCACCAGCGTGCGGCCGTTGCGGCGCTCGGGCGGCAGGATCCCGGGGATCGCCGAGCTGGCGCGGCAGGCCTCGCGCAGGCTGCCGCTGCACAGCACGACCTCCTGGGCCGACTCGATGTCCAGGGCCACGGCCCCGAACGGCTTGGGCAGCCCCTCGATCGGCGTGTCGGGAACCACGGCGGCGATGCTCTCGGCGAACTCCTCGGCCGAGAGGAACGACGAGCGCAGCGTCGAGACGCCGTAGACGATGCCGCGGCGCACCAGGTTGGCCACCGAGTACAGCAAGCCGCCGCGCTGGCGCTTGGTCTCGCGCAGGAAGGACAGGCGGTTGCGTTTGAACTGTTCGCTGGACAGCACCGCCCGAACGCGCCGCTCGAGCCCCACCGGGTCGTCGCCGGCCACGAACGCGCCGCCGAGGATCGCCCCCATGCTCGTGCCGACGACCAGATCGACCCGGATCTGCTCACGGGCCAGCGCGCGCAGCACGCCGAGATGCGCCAGCCCGCGCGCGGCGCCCCCTCCCAGCACCAGCCCGACCTTGAGGCCGAACGGATTCCAGGACGCGGCCATCAGAACCGCCAGGTGACCATGGAGGTGGTCTGGGAGTCCGGCACCGGCCGCACCGCCCGGATCGTCCAGCGCGCGGGGCAATCGGGCCCCGCCGCGGCGCGCCGCAGGTCCCAGGACAGCGCCAGGGTCTCGAGCACCTCGGCGCTCGTCTCGCCGGAGACGTACGGCACGACCACCGCGTGGATCGCGCCGACGGGCTCCCCCGCCACGTAGAACGTCGTGCCGGGCGAGAACGCGGAGTAGTTCGCCCGGGCGTAGCCGAAGCGGACCTGTGACCGGACGCTCAGGCCGCCCTCCGCATCCCGCTCCACGCGCTCGATCTCGTGAAACGCGCCCTTGCCCAGCGCGAAGGCCTTGACCAGCACGATGCCCGAGTCGTCCAGCTCGACGCCGCCGCGGTCGCGGCCGTCGAGGTAGGCCTCGTAGCGCGACAGCGCCCAGGCGTCGAAATCGGCTCGCCGGCCCGGGTCGGCGTCCTCGCCCGTGACCGGAGCGGCCCCGGCGAGCAGGCAGTACAGGCGGTCGAGGTCCTGGGCCTGGACGGCGGTGATCAAGCCGCGGATCGCCTGCTCGGCGCGACCGGCTTCTCCGGAGCAGGCCGCCGCGGCCGTCGCCAGCACGGCCAGCAGGGCCAGCCGCGCCGCCTGGTGGTGTCCGGGTGATCCGATCATACGACTGGAGCCGACGCCCATCCTCGATCAAGTATTCGTTCGCTGCCGCCCGGTGGCAAACCCAGTCTAGACCGGAACCGCGGCGGACTGCTTGACAGCGTCGCGGTGTTCGGGTCTATCCTTGCGTCCGGGCCAAAGAAACGATGCGTACGCTGACACACCGCACCCGGCTGCCCGTGGGCGACGGGCCGCCCGGGCTGCCGGTCCCCGTGCGAGATGCCGGGGGGCGCTGGGACCTCGAAGAGGCGACCGCGTGTCAGCGCCGGCTGCGGCGCCGCGTGGAAACCCGGGACCGCCTGGCCGCGGTGCGGTACGTCGCCGGCGCCGACGTTTCCTACAACCGCCGCGACCCCACGCTGTACGCCGCGGTGGTGCTGCTCGACGCGCAGACCCTCGAGACGGTCGAGACCGCGAGCGTGGTGCAGCGGGCCACGTTCCCCTACCTGCCGGGCTACCTGTCGTTTCGCGAGGCGCCCGCGGTGCTGGCGGCGTTCGAGCGGCTGGCCGGGCGCGCCGACCTGTTGATGGTGGACGGGCACGGTCTGGCCCACCCCCGCGGCTTCGGGCTGGCCTGCCACGTGGGGCTGCTGCTCGACCTGCCGACGATCGGGCTGGCCAAGTCGCGGCTGGTCGGCACCGCGGGCGAGCCCGGCCTGCGCCGTGGCTGCTCGACCTCGCTGATCCACGGGGATCGGGAGGTCGGGCGGGTGCTGCGCACGCGGCGCGGCGTCAAGCCGGTGTACGTCTCGACGGGGCACCGGGTGTGCCTGGACACCGCCGTCCGGCTGACGCTCGCCTGCGCCTCGCGGTACCGGATTCCCGAACCGACGCGGCGCGCGCACCTGGCGGTCAACCTGCTGCGCCTCGAGCACGGCCGGCGGAAGCGTCGCCGATGAGCGCCCGGCGAGGCCCGCGCGGGCTGCGGCCGGCGCTGGCGCTTGTCCTGATCGCCGCGGTGGCCTGCGCGGCCCCGCAGGGGCCGGCGACCCCGGCCGCGAACGCGGAGGAGGAGGATCTCGTGTCGCGTCGCACGGAGATGGTGAACACGCAGATCCAGGCCCGCGGGATCTCCGACCCGCGCGTGCTCGAAGCGCTGACCCGCGTGCCGCGGGAGCGCTTCATTCCCGAGGACGAGCGCCGCTACGCCTACAGCGACGGCCCGTTGCCGATCGGTTTCGACCAGACGATCTCGCAGCCGTACATCGTCGCGCTGATGACCGAGCTGATCCGACCGGGACCCGGGATGAAGGTGCTGGAGGTGGGCACCGGCTCGGGCTACCAGGCGGCGGTGCTCGCCGAGTGCGTCGGCCAGGTGTTCACGATCGAGATCATCCCCGAGCTGGGGCGCCGCGCGCGCAGCCTGCTGGCCGAGCTGGGCTACGCCAACGTCCACGTCCGGGTCGGGGACGGCTTCGACGGCTGGCCCGAGGAGGCCCCGTTCGACGCGATCCTGGTCACGGCCGCGCCGACCAACATCCCGCAGCCGCTGCTGGACCAGCTCGGCCCGGGCGGGCGGCTGGTCATCCCGGTGGGCCGGCTCAACCAGGACCTCTTGGTCGTGACCCGCACCGCCGACGGGCTGCGCCGCGAGACGATCACGGGGGTCCGCTTCGTCCCGATGACCGGCAAGGCCGAGAAGGGGTCGTAGCCTGTCCTATAATGCGGCGCTTCGACCCGACCTTCGAGGATCTGCGATGGCCAAGCTGATTACACCGCGCCAGGACGATTACGCCCGCTGGTACACCGACGTGGTCACCCACGGGCGGCTGGCCGACTATTCCCCGGTCAAGGGCTGCATGGTGATCCGCCCGCACGGCTACGCGCTGTGGGAGAACATGCAGCGCGTGCTGGACGGGATGTTCAAGGAGACCGGGCACCGGAACGCGTACTTCCCGCTGTTCATCCCCAAGTCCTTCCTGGCCAAGGAAGCCGAGCACGTCGAGGGCTTCGCCAAGGAGTGCGCGATCGTGACGCACTCGCGGCTCAAGAGCGCCGAGGTGGACGGCAAGCCGACCCTCGTCCCCGATCCGGCCAGCAAGCTGGAAGAGGAGCTGATCGTCCGGCCGACCTCCGAGACGATCATCTACGCGATGTTCGCCAAGTGGATCAAGTCGTACCGCGACCTGCCGCTGTTGATCAACCAGTGGGCCAACGTGGTGCGCTGGGAGATGCGCACGCGGCTGTTCCTGCGCACGACCGAGTTCCTGTGGCAGGAGGGCCATACGGCCCACGCGACCACCGAGGAGGCCGAGCAGGAGGCGCGCAAGATCCTGGACATCTACGCCCGCTTCGCCGAGGAGTACATGGCGATGCCCGTGATCCAGGGCGTCAAGAGCGAGAGCGAGAAGTTCGCCGGGGCGCAGCACACCTACTGCATCGAGGCGCTGATGCAGGACAACCGCGCGCTGCAGGCCGGCACCTCGCACCACCTCGGCCAGAACTTCTCGCGCGCCTTCGAGGTCAAGTACCAGGACGAGCGCGGCGACTGGAGCTACGCCTGGAACACCTCGTGGGGTGTCTCGACGCGGCTGGTCGGCGGCATCGTGATGACCCACGGCGACGACAACGGCCTGATCCTGCCTCCGCGGCTGGCCCCGGTGCAGGTCGTGGTCGTGCCGATCTGGCGCGCCTCCGACCCGCGCGAGCGCATCCTCGATGCCGCGGGCAAGGTCGCCGCGCGGCTGCGGGACAAGGGTCTGGCCGTGGAGCTCGACGACCGCGACAACCTCAGCCCCGGCTTCAAGTTCAACGAGTGGGAGCTGCTGGGGGTGCCGCTGCGCATCGAGCTCGGGCCGAAGGACCTCGAGAAGGGGTCGGTGGTTTGCGTGCGACGTCTCGACCGCAAGAAGACCTTCGTGCCGCTGGAGGCCCTCGAGGACCGCGTCCCCGAGCTGCTCGAGGAGCTGCAGCGGGAGCTGCTGGAGGCCGCCCGCGCCCGACGGGACGCGGCGACCAGCCGCGTCGACAGCTACGACGAGTTCAAGCACAAGCTCGACGAGCCGGGCGGCTTCGTGCTGGCCCACTGGGGCGGCGACGCCGAGACCGAGCGCCTGATCAAGGAAGAGACCGGGGCGACCATCCGCTGCATCCCGCTCGAGGCGCCCGAGGAGCCGCCGCAGCCCTGCATCCGCGGCGAGGGCCGGTCCACGCGGCGGGTCTACTTCGCCCGCGCCTACTGAGGCCCCCGGCGGCCCGGTCCGGCCCGCCCGGCGGCCGCTTTCAGATCCCTGGAACCGGGGCCCGGCGCCTGCGTTCCACGACAATGAGGGGCGGGGATGGAGGATCGAGCGGCCCAGGACCAGCGGGCCATCGATGCGGTGCTCCAGGGCGAGACCGGGGCCTTCGAGGAGCTGCTGACCCGCTACCAGAAGATGGTCGCCGGGATCGCCTGGCGGTTCGGCTTCCGGCGCGAGGACATCGAGGACATCGTGAGCGAGGTATTCATCAAGGCCTACCGGAACCTGGGCCGCTACCGCCCGGACCACCCGTTCTCGACCTGGCTGTACCGGCTGGCCGCCAACCACACCGTCGACCGCACCCGCCGCGCGCGGAAGGAGCGGGGCCGCACCGAGCTTCCGGAGCAGCTGCCCGACGGCGGGCCCGGCCCGCGCCGCGAGCTGGAGCTCGGCGAGCGCGCCAGCCTGGTCCGGACCGCGGTGTCGGAGCTCAAGCCGCACTACCGCGAGGCGATCCTGGCGGTCTACGTGGAAGGGCTGAAGGTGGAGCAGGCGGCGCGCGTGCTCGGCGTTCCGGAGGGCACGGTCAAGACGCGGCTGATGCGCGGGCGGGAGGCGCTCCGGAAGGTGCTGGTGCGGCGCCACCCCGAACACTTCGGAGAGGACGATGCGCTGTAGTCGGGCACGGGCCGCGATCCTGGAGCGCCAGCTCGGGACGCTCGCTCCGCTGCGGCAGCGGACGCTCACCGCGCACCTCGACTCCTGCGCGGCCTGCGCCGCCGCGGCGCGCCTCGAGCGCAGCATCACCGCCGCGCTCGGCGAGCTGCACCGCGAGTGTCCGGTCGAGATCGACGCCACCGCGACGGTGATGGCGCGCATCGCCACGCTCGGCCCCGCCGACCACGCCGAGGTGCCCGACCGGCACATCGCCTGGGGCGCCGCGGCCGCGCTGGCGGCGGGGGTCGCCCTGCTCGCCAGCGGCACGCAGTTCCTGCCGTACCTCCCGCGGGCGGCGGCGCTGCTGGCGGCGCTGGGGCGCGGCTTGTTCACGGTGGTCTCGGACTTCGCCGCGGTGCTGGCGGAGCTGGCCGCCGTTCCGCTGCGGGTGCTGGCCTCGGAGGCGACGCTGCGGGCGCTGGCCACCGGCGTGGTCCCGGTCGCCGTGGCGGTCGTCGCGGCGGCCTGCCTGCTGATGGTGACGACCACGGCGGTCGTCGTCGGACGCGACCTGATCCGGCCCGGCGCCGGGGCGCGAGGGATGCTGATATGAAGCCGAAGCCGCTGCTGCTGGGATTGTTGTTCACCGTCGCGGTGCTGGTGGTCGCCGGCTGGGCCGTGCCCGCGACCGACCTCCAGGCCGGTTTCCAGGACCGGGCGGCCGCCCCGCAGACGATCGAGGAGCAGCCGGGCGGCGAGCGCGGGAGCGGCGAGATCGTGCCGCGCCGGCGGATCCGCGGGGACCGCATCGCCGTGTTCGACTCGGTGGTCGTCCCGGCGGGGGCGATCCAGGACGGCGACGTGATCTGCGTGTTCGGCGACGCGACCATCGAGGGCGACGTGACCGGCAGCGTGATCGTCGTCGGCGGCTCGCTGCGCCTGACGGGCGACGTCCGGCGCGACGTGCTGAGCATCGTCTCCAGCACGGTGCTCGAAGAAGGAACGCGGATCGGCGGGGAGCTGGTCAACGTGGGGCGGCTCGACGACCGCGGCGCCGAGGTCCGGCACGGCTACACCGACGTGCCGCTACCGATCGGCAAGATCGGCCGGCCGTTCTCGGTGCTGGCCTCGATGCTGCTGTGGATGCGCCTGCTGGCCGTGGTGCTGTTCTTCGTGATCATCCTGTTGCTGGCCGCGCTGTTCCCGGAGCGCATCCGCGCGATGAGCGACGAGGCGCCGGCCCGCTACTTCGCCGCGTTCTTCGCCGGCCTCGCGGCCTACGTCGCGCTGTGGCTGATCAAGACGCTGCTCTTGGTGACGCTGATCGGCGTGCCGCTGGTCTACCTGGCCTTTCTGGTGCTGAAGTGGATGGGGCGCGCGGCGATCCTGCACCTGCTCGGCCAGCGGCTCGGCCGCGCGGTGGGCGGCGAGATGTCGCTGCTCGGGGCGGTGCTGCTGGGGCTGGTGCCGTACACCCTGCT
>JBFKMV010000085.1:0-20131 GCA_041629655.1 Candidatus Polarisedimenticolaceae bacterium | reverse complement strand
TGGTGGATGTACTGCAAGTTGGTCGTCTTGCCGCACAGACCGGGACCGTAGTAGACGACCTTGGCCGTCAGCTCGCGCGTGGCGTAGTTGAAGAGAACCATCGATCTCCCCTTGCCGGCGCTACGGGCCGGCCCGCGATGCAACCTCAGCGGAACATATATCCCGACCCTGACAGGGTCAAGCGGGCCCGAAGGCGTCACGGGGACTGTGTTGCGGGGCTTTTTCAGGTATTCGGGGAATCGCCGCCGGGTCGCCGATCAGGGGCCGCGGCGGCTGCGGAAGTGGAGCTGGATCGGCGCCGCGCCGAGGCCGAACGTCTCGCGCAGGCTGTTGGTCAGTTGCCGCCGCAGCGAGAAGTGGACGCGGCGCGCGTCGCTGCAGAACAGCACGAACCGCAGCGGGCGGACGCCGGTCTGCGTCGCGTACAGCAGGTTGACGCTGCCGCCGCCCGCCGGTGCGCCGCGCTCGCGGCGTGCGACGCGCTGGAGCCAGCGGTTCAGCTCGCCGGTCGGCACGCGACGGCCGGCGCAGGCGTGCAGCTCGTCGGCCAAATCGAGGATCCGCAGCACGCGCTGCCCGGTCCGCGCGCTGATCAGCACCAGCGGGACCTCCTTGGCGAACCTCAGGCGGTGGCGGATCGTCTCCGTCCAGTCCTTGGCCCGCTGCTCGCGGTCCTCGATCAGGTCCCACTTGTTCACCGCCACGATCATCGGCCGCCGTGCGTCCTGGACGTACCCGGCGATGTGCGCGTCCTGGGCCGCGAACTGCTCGGAAGCGTCGATCACCAGCACCACCACGTCCGCACGCTCGATGCTCTTCTGCGCGCGATTGACCGAGTAGCGCTCCGCGGCCTCCCGGGGCCGCCCGCGGCGCCGCAGGCCGGCGGTATCCACCAGCACGTAGCGCCGTCCCTCCAGCTCGAGCAGCGTGTCCACCGCGTCACGGGTGGTCCCGGGGAGCTCGCTGACCAGGACCCGTTCCTCGCCCAGCAGCACGTTGAGCAACGAGGACTTGCCGACGTTGGGGCGCCCCACGATCGCCACGCGGATCGCCTCGTCGTCGGGCTCGGACACCGCCGGCGTGACCTCCTCCTGCCCCAGCTCGGCCTCGATGCGATCCAGCAGCTCCGGGAGACCCAGCCCGTGCTCCGCCGAGACGGGGAGCGGGTCCCCGAGCCCCAGCTCGTGCAGCTGGTGCACCAGCGGTTCCTGCGCGGGCGTGTCGACCTTGTTCGCGATCAGCAGCAGCGGCAGCGAACGGCGGCGCAACAGCTCCCCGATCTCACGGTCCAGCGCCGTGGCCCCGGCGCGCGCATCGACCACGAACAGCACCAGCGCGGCCTCGCCCAGCGCGGCCTCGGCCTGACGCTCGATCTCGCGCGCGAACGGCGCCTCGGTGCGCGGGGTCAGGCCGCCGGTGTCGACGATCCGGAACGGGCGCTCGCCCTGATCGACCACACCGTACAGCCGGTCACGCGTCATCCCCGGCTGGGCGGTGACGATCGCGTGCCGCCGCCGGACGAGGCGGTTGAACAGGGTGCTCTTGCCGACGTTCGGCGCGCCGACAATGACGACCAGGGGCACGGACACCTCGAGAAGCTAGCACGCGCGGCCCCGCCGCCACAACCGCGCTCCTCTCTAAGTCTCGCCATGGCTGTGAGTTAGGCGACGGGCCGGCCTTGACACGGGCGACGGGGCTCCCTAAACTACGGCGGACTCAGCCCCCCAGGAGGTTGCCCGGATGATCAAGGCGGACATCATCAACCGCGTCGCCGAGGAGGCGAAGATCACCAAGGTCAAGGCCGTCGAGGCGGTCGAGGCGGTCTTCGAGGCGATGAAGTCCGCGATGTGCCGCGGCGAGCGCATCGAGCTGCGCGGCTTCGGCGTGTTCCAGGTCAAGCCGCGCAAGAAGGGCATCGGCCGGAATCCGCGCACCGGCCGCGAGGTCCGGATCCCACCGGGCAAGACGATCCGCTTCAAGCCCGGGAAGAACCTCCGCAACCTCGGCTGATCAACGCCGCGGCTCGAGGTCGACCCGGACCTCGACGGGTTCGCGGCTCGCCACCTCGATCTCCACCGAGCGGCTCGTGTAGCCCGGCCGCACGACCTCGACGACGTGGGTGCCCTGGGCGACGGGAATCGCGCCGTGCAAACGCGCCAGCTCGTCGGCCCGGGCCAGGAACTCGCCGTCGAGATACACCGCGGCGTCGTCCGGGCGCACGCGCAGCCTGAGCAGGCCGCTGCGCAACGCTCCCGGCTCGCGGGGCGCGTCCGTGGCCGGCCCCGGCGCCCGCCGCTCCGCGCGCGCCGCGGGAGCGGGGGCTTCCGGGCTCGCCCGGGCGGGCTCGGGCGGCTCCGTCGATCGCGGATCGAGACCGTCGCCGCGGCGCAGCCGCTGCTGCACGACGTGCTGTCTGCCGGGACGCGCATCGACGTGCACGCGCAGCGTCTGGAAGCCCTCGGCCTCGAAGGTCAGCTCGTGGAGGCCCGGCTCGACCGTCAGACGATCCCAGTTGCCGTTGTAGTCGCGGGCCTGGCCGACTTCCTCGCCGTCCAGCCGCACCGTCGCCCGCTTCGGTTTCACGTCGGTGATCAGCACCGCCGGGATCTCGCTGCGATAGCCCCGCTCGCCGCCCGCGGGGTAGTACGCGGGGTAGCCGTACCGGTAGCGATGGCCGTAGGGGCCGTACCACGCTCCGTACCCGTAGTACGGGTAGCTCCAGGCGTAGGGGTAGCCCCAGGAGTACGGGTAACCCCAGGAGTAGGGGTAGCCCCAGTACGAGTACGGATACCCGTACGACACCACGACGCCGCCACGACCCGCGCGCCCCTGCCGCCAGGTGGCCCGACCTTCGGCAGTGCGGGTCGCGCCGCGCGGCGCGCGGGCCGCCGACTCGCTGCGGCCGGAGGGTCGCGAGGCCCGCGTGGTTTCCGACTTGGAGCCGCCGGAGCGGGTCCGGCTCGCACCCGCTTCGGTGGGAACGAAACCGCCGCCCAGCAGCGCCAGCGCCAGCGCCGACGCTCCGAGTCCGAGTAGCTGCTTGCGCATCATCGACCCCCTGACCGCCCCGCAGGGGCGCCACTTCCATCCTCCACCCGGAGCGGAATTCATGCAACCGGCGTACCCACCCGGGAGACTCGCATTGCGGGGTTTTCGCTTCGCTCCGTCCCCGTGCGTGGGCACCGCCCGTACCCGGCCGGGGACACCGGAGCGCGCTGCTATACTGCGCCGCCTCGTGAACCCCGACGGACAGCCCGCGCCGGCCTGGCCGGCCGATCTCCCGGCGCCGCCCGCCACCGGGCGCCGGCGCCGCCTTCCCCGCGGGGCGATCCACCTGCTGCTGCTCGCGCTGACGGCCGCCACGATGACGCTGGGCGGGAGCCTGTGGCACGTGGTCGACGAGGCCCGGACCCCGCTGGACGTGGTCCGGATCTACCTGACCCGTCCGGGCGTGCTGCTGCACGGCATCCCGTTCGCCCTGTACCTGCTCGCGATCCTCGGCGCCCACGAGATGGGCCACTATCTCGCCTGCCGGTACTACCGCATCCCGGCCACGCTGCCGTTCTTCATCCCGGGTCCCCCGCCCTTCGGCACCTTCGGTGCCGTGATCCGCATCCGGGGCATCGTCCCGCACCGGCGGGCGCTGTTCGACGTGGCCGCCGCGGGACCGCTGGCCGGATACGCCGTGGCGCTGCCGGTGCTGCTCGTCGGACTGCTGCGCGCGGAGCCGGTGAGCGATCCGACCTATCACGGCTTCGTGATCAGCGGCGAGCCGGTGCTGGTCTCCGCGATGCTCCGGACGATGGAGCTCCACGAGACGACGCTGCGGGTCGGTGCTCCGTACCTCGCGGGGTGGTTCGGCATGTTGATCACGTCGATGAACCTGTTCCCGGTCGGGCAGCTCGACGGCGGACACGTGGCCTACGCGCTGTCGGGGCGGCTGCATCGTCGGCTGGCCTGGCTGACGCTGCTGCTGCTGCTGGGGCTGGTGTTGCTGCAACCCCTGTGGCTGGGCTCGCTGTCGCTGTACACGTTGTGGTTTCTGATCCTGCTCTGGATGCGCGACCGTCACCCGCGACTGGCCGACGAGCGGCCGGGACTCGGCGCCGGGCGGCGGCTGATCGCGGTGCTGCTGCTGCTGATCTTCGTCACCTCGTTCATTCCGATCCCGCAGCTGCTGTTGTTGTTCTGAGCCCGGTCGACCAGGTCCAACCGGCCTGTCCCGCCGTCAACCGCAGCAGACCGTGCCGGTCGGTCCGGAGCACGGTCACGCCGCGCCGCTCCAGTCGCGTGAGCAGCTCCGGGTGCGGGTGACCGAAGCGGTTGCCGGCCCCCGCGGACACCAGCGCCACGCGCGGTCGCACCGCGTCGAGCCACGTCCCGCCACTGCTCGCGCGCGCCCCGTGGTGCCCCGCGACCAGGGCCTCGGCGGCGACCGGCGCTGCGCGCGCCAGCACGCGGGCCTCGCCCGCGCGCTCCAGGTCGCCCGGGATCAGCAGCCGGTTCGGCGCGCGGCCCGCGAGCAGCACGATCGAGCGGTCGTTGGCGCGCCGGCTCGCATCGTGCTCGCCGGGGTGCAGCACCGCCAGTGGTATCCCGGCGCGGCTCGAGCGCCGGCCGCGGCCGGCCGACACCACCGCGATGCCGCGTCGGCGCGCGCGCTCGGCGAGCGCCGCCAGGCGGGGCCGGTGGGAGAAACCGGGCGCCAGCCACAACTCGTCCACGTCGAAACCATCGACGATCGCCGGAGCGCCCCCGGCGTGATCGTCGTCCTCGTGCGAGACCACCAGCGCCGCCAACCTTCGGCACCCCTCGCGCCGCAGCAACGGGGCGACGATCCGTTCGCCGGCGTCGAAGCGCCCCCCGGCGCTTCCGCCCGCGTCGGCCAGCAGGCAACCGCCTCCCGGCCCGCGCAGGATCACGGCCTGGCCCTGGCCCACGTCCGCCACCAGCGCCTCGACGGCAGCGCGCGGAGCCCCCGGCGGCGGACCGAGATGGAGCAGCACCAGCGTCACCCAGGCGCACGTTCCGGCGACCCGCGCCGCGATCGCGGCACCGTTCCGAAAGCGATGCCGCGCCAGCGCGGTCAGGAACAGCGCGTGGAGCGCGAGAAGAACCGGGCCCGGTCGCGGTACGCCGCGCGACCCGCCGGGGATCGCCGCCGCGGCATCGACCGTCGCGAGCAGCGCGCTGACCGCGACGCGCGCGGCTGCGCCGGACCCGGCGTCGGTGTCGCCCGGCAGAACGGCGGTTCCCAGCACCGTTCCGCCGGCCAGCAGCACGGCCCCGCACAGCGGCACCGCGAGCAGGTTCGCGGCCACCGCGACCGGCGCCAGGCGGCCGAAATGCCACGCGGCGATCGGTGCGGTCGCGGCGTACGCTGCCGCCGAGACGGCCACTGCGCTTCCGAGCGGCGCGGGCAAGGCGAGGCGCCAGCGACGGCGATCCCCGAGGGTCAGGATCCCGGCGGTCGCCACGAAGCTGAGCTGGAATGCCGCTCCGCGGACGCTCCAGGGATGGGCCAACGCGAGGACCGCCGCGACCACGGCCAGCGTGTTCAGCGCCCGACCGCGGCGTCCGACCGCGTCGCCCCCCAGCATCAGCGCTGCGGCCCCGACCGCGCGGGCCACCGGGACGCGACCGCCGACCAGCGGAGCCAGCAACAGCAGCAACGGGATCCCCGCGAGCGCGTCGAGGCGCCACGCGGGTCCGGGAGCGCGCCCGAGCAGACCCAGCAGCAGGCAGGCCACGATCCCCACGTGCAGCCCGCTGATCGCCAGCAGGTGCCCGAGCCCCGCATCGCGGAAGCGACGCCGCAGCTCGGGTTCGACGCCGGCCCGATCGCCGAGCAGCATCGCCCCCAGCACGGCGCGCACCTCGCCCGTCGTCCCGAACGAGCGATCCAGGCGGCCGCGGCCCGCGACCCGCACGCGGTCGACGAGGGCGTCGACGCGGCCGCGGGGGCCGGGCACGAGCCGTTCCACCAGGCGGGCCGACTTGACCCGGCCGCGGGCGTCCCAGCCGGCGCCGCGCATCGCCGTCACGGGGTCCGGCGCGCCCGGATTCCCGGGACGCCGCGGAAGCCGCAACCGGGACCACACGCGGACCCGGTCGCCGCGCCGCAGCGCGTCGAGCGGTGCCGTCGCCTCGGGGGGCGAAGCCGCCACCGTCAGCTCGACCCGCAGCGGTCCCGGGCCCGGCCCCCCCAGCGGCGGCCGCGCGTACCCCAGCACGGCCAGCCGCCGCTCGCCCCGCAGGCCGCGCGCGGGCGCCGCGAGCAACCGCCCCGTGAGCTCCACCTCCCGCGGCCCGCCGGACGGCGCCTCGAGCCGTGTCGTGCGTTGCAGCGCCTGCCCGCGCGCGCTGCCCCCGCGCCAGGCCCCCAGGGCAACCAGCGCGATCAATCCCAGCGCCAGCGCCAGCCGCGGCCGCCGCCAATGAAGCCCCACGGCAACGAGGCCCGCCAGCGCACCGGCCAGGCCGGACGCGCGGCCCGGAGGACAGGCCAGCCCGAGGGCGATGCCGCCCAGGACCGCGCAGGCCGGGGCGAGGGCCGGGAACCGGACCCCGAGCAGCGGTGACGTCACGGGAGCGCCCGGGGAGGCGGGACCGCGGGATTCTAACCCCGCTCGTGCTCAGTCGGCGAGGTCGGCCAGGACCCCGTGCTCCGCGGTCCGTGCCGCGCCGAGTCGCGCCAGACGTTCCATCCCGCTCAGCCGCTCCGGTCGCTCAGCGCCAGCCGGGGCAATCCCAGTTCCCGGCGCAGCAGGTCGACGACGGCCCGCTCCAGGGTCGCCGCCAGGGCCCCGGCCGGCATTCGCGAGCGATGCGGCGACAGGTCGTGCTCGGCTGCATCGCGGGCCGCCCGGACCCGCGGCCCGGGCGCCACCGCGACCAGCTCGCGGTCCAGCCGGCGATCCAGCTCGGCCGGGTCCGCGCCGCGCTCCAGCGCCAGGAGCAGCTCGCGCAGGACGCGCCCGAGCGGGGTCTCCCGCTCCCGCCGCTCCACAGCCTGCCAGCTCGCGCAAGCCTCGCCGAGCGGGCGCGGCACCGCCGCCTCCCCCGCCGCGGCCACGACCCGACCCTCGCGCCAGACCCGCCACGCCTCCTCCACCGCGCGCGCCACCGCACCGAGGCTGCGCGGCGGTCGAGCGCGCCGGCCCCGTCCGGTCCCGCGGGCGAGCTCTTCCAGCGTATCGAGGATCAGCGACAACGGCACCTCCCGGCGGTGCCACTCCGTGATCAGGCGCCAGTCGCGCGGCGAGAGCACCACGGCCGTGCCGCGAAGCCGGCACAGCGCCTGCTCGAGCCGCCGCGCATACGTTCCGACCGATTCCGGTCTCACGAGGCTGCTTCGAGATGCCGCACCAGGTTGTCGACGCAGCGGCGGATGATCCCGAAGCAGGTCCGGTAGCTCGACAGGCTCTGGCCCATCGGATCCTCGAGATCGGGCACGCGGGTCTTGCGCGGCTCCGGACCCTCCTCGAACCCGCGGATCAAGAGCGTCCGGCCGGCCGCATCGGCGGCGCGCCGGGTCAGCTCGGTCAGGTGGCCGAGCGTCATGACCACGATCAGGTCGCTGTCGGGCACGTCCCGCGGGCGCAGCCCACGCGAGCGGTGCGGCGTGAGATCCAGCCGCGTCTCCTCGCGCAACACGTCGATCGCGGGACCCGAGGCGCCGCAGCCCTCGATGCCGAGCAGACCCGCCGAATCGACCTCCAGACCGACGAGCCCGCTCTCGGCACCTCGCGCGCGCAGGTAGTACTCGGCCATCGGGCTGCGGCAGATGTTGCCGGAGCACAGGAACAGCACCCGCGTCATCGCCGGTTCTTGTCCCAGATCAGGCGCAGACCCTCGAGCGTCAGGCGGGGATCGACAGCCGACAGGAAGCGCAGCTCGGACTCGAACACCGTCGCCAGCCCGCCGGTGGCGACGACCGGCGCCTCGCTCCCCAGCTCGTCGCGGATCCGCCGCACCAGCCCCTCCACGAGACCCGCATAGCCGTGGAACAGCCCGGCCCGGACGCTCTCCTCGGTGGTCCGGCCGACGACGCGCTGCGGCCGGCGCACGTCCACCGGCGACAGCCGCGCCGCGCGCTTGAACAGTGCCTCCGCCGAAACCCCGAGACCGGGAGCGATCACACCGCCGAGGTACTCGCCGCCGGGCGACACCACGTCGAAGGTCGTCGCGGTACCGAAATCCAGCACGATCACCGGCGCACCGAAACGCTCCACCGCCGCGACCGCGTTGACGATGCGGTCCGCGCCGACCTCGTGCGGGTTCTCGTACAGGATCGGCATCCCCGTCTTGACCCCCGGGCCGACGAACAGCGGCTCGACGTCGAACTGCCGGCGGGCCATCCGCTGGTGTACGCCGTTCAGGTCGGGGACCACCGACGACACGATCACGCCGCGCACCTCGCGGGGCTGGAAGCCCGCGTGCTCGAACAGCGAGCGCAGCAGCACGCCGACCTCGTCCGCCGTGGCGTCGCGGCGGGTCGCGACGCGCCAGTCGGCGCGCAGCCGTCCGTCTTCGAACAGACCGAAGATCGTGTGGGTGTTGCCGACGTCGACCGCCAGGAGCATCGTCAGGGCTCTCCGTACGTCAACGAGTCTACCAGCCGCACCGCCACCAGCGCGCCGTCGCTCCGTTCGACCCGCAACGCCCCGTCCGGCGCGAGGCCGCGCGTGATGCCGGCGTAGGGGGCCGCGGAGCCGTCGCCCGGCCGGACCCGCACGTGGCGGCCCTCGGCGGCGGGAGCCAGCGCCGACCACGCCGCGGCCACCGGCGCCCAGTCCCCGCGCTCGAGCCGCGCGTCGAGCTCGCGCAGTCGGCCGAGCCACCCGGCGATCAGCGGCTCCCGACGCAGCCCGCGGCCGGGGGCCAGCAGATGCAGCGAGGTCGCAATCCCGCGCAGCTCCGGCGGGAAGTCCTGCTCCCGCTGGAGCACGTTGACGCCGGCGCCGACGACCAGGTCGCGCATCGCGCCGCCCGCGCTGCGCAGCTCGGCCAGGATTCCCCCCAGCTTGCGCTCGCCGCAGACCAGGTCGTTGGGCCATTCGATGGCGACGTCGGCGCCCGTGGCCTCGCGGCAGGCGCCGGCGGCCGCGACCGCGGCGGCGAGCGTCCAGCGCGCGGCCTCGCCGGGAGGCCGGGCGGGGCGGAACAGCACCGAGACGTACGCCCCGAGGCCCGGCGGCGAGTGCCAGACCCGCGCCCGGCGGCCGCGGCCCGCGTGCTGGTGGTCGGCGACGAGCGCGGTTCCGGCCGGCGCCCCGCCCTCCGCCAGTCGACGCAGCTCGTCGTTGGTCGAGCCGACGGACGTCCGCACCACCAGCCGCTCGGCGAGCGGTCCGGGACCCAGCAGACGGCTCAGCAGCCCGCGGTCGAGGGCTGGCGGCGGGGCGCTCAGGGGCGCTCCCCGGGGTCCATCTCCATCGCCAGGTCGGCGGCGGGCGCCGAGTGCGTCAGCCAGCCGAGACTCAGGCAATCCACGCCCGTCTCGGCGACCTCGCGCAGCGCCCCCGGACGGAGGCCCCCCGAAGCCTCGAGCACGATCCGGCCCCGGGCCAGCCGGACGCAGCGCTCGAGCTCGGCGGGACTCATGTTGTCCAGCAGCGCGCGGCCGGCGCCGGCCTCGATCGCCTCGCCGAGCCCCGTCGCATCGCGCACCTCGACGGTCACGCGCGCCGCGGGATGCCCCGCCGCCAGCACCCGTCGCACCGCCTCGCCGATCGTGCCGGCGATGGCCAGGTGGGTGTCCTTGATCATCACCGCGTCGTGCAGACCGAAGCGGTGGTTCTCCGCGCCTCCCGCGGCCACGGCGTACTTGTCCAGCGCGCGCAGGCCGGGCACGGTCTTGCGCGTGTCGAGGATCGTCGCGCCCGTGGTCTCGACCTCCGCCACCGCGGCCCGCGCGGCGGTCGCGATGCCGGACATTCGCATCAGGAAGTTCAGCGCGGTCCGCTCTCCCGCGAGCAGCGCCCGCGCCCGTGCGCGGACCGTGGCGACATAGCGACCGGCCTCGACCCGGGCGCCGTCCTCGAGCTGCGCCTCGAAGCGCGCGGCGGGGTCGAGCCGCAGGAACACCGCGCGGGCGACCGGCAACCCTGCGAGCACCAGCGCCGAGCGCGTCACCAGCCGGGCGGTCGCGGCCCGGCCCTCCTCGACCAGCGCGGTGGTCGTGATGTCTCCCCGCTGGCCCAGGTCCTCGGCGAGCGCGGCGTCGACGACGGAGCGGACGGCCTCCGGGTCGAGGGTCGGCCGCTTCAAGCCCGGGACTCTCGGACCGGCGCGCCGCTCATTCCCCGGCTTCCCGTTCGATCTCTTTGAGCCGCTCGCGGATCAGCCGCTCGGCCAGCTCGGGAACCACCTCCCAGGCGATCTCCCGGATTACCGCGTCCCCGAGCCGCTGGACCACGGCGCGCGTCACCGCTTCGAGCTCCTCGGCCGAGAGCGGCCCGGCCGGAACGTGCGGCTCGTCCTGCTCGACCGGCCCGGCCGCCACGTCGTCGGCCGCGCTGTCCAGCGTCAACTCCTCCAGGGCCGCGTCTAGCTCGCGCTCGGGACCCGGCGGCGCCGACGCCGGGACGCGGGCCACATCGGCGAGCGGGCGGCTGAGCAACGTCTCCACCTGGTCGATCAGCGTCTGCGACTCGAACGGTTTGACCAGGTGTCCGTCGGCGCCGCAGGATCGGGCGCGCTCCGAATCGAACGGTTCGAATGTCCCCGCCAGCAGCAGCACCGGCACCGGATGCGCGGAGCGCTTGACCGCCTCGCAGATCTCGTAACCCGAGGGTTGCTCCAGGCCGACGTCGGCCAGCACGAGGTCGGGTCGCAGCACGCGCAGCCGCTGTAGCGCCTCATGGCCCGAACCCACCGCTTCGACGCGAATATCCGTGTCGCCGAAGGTCAGCTCGACGACCTTGCGGATCGTCACGCTGTCGTCCGCCAGCAGGATCGTCTTGGACATCGGGATCGCGACCCCCGGTTCAGAAGTCGGGATCGATCAACGCGAAGTTCCCGTCGCGCTGTCGGTAGATCACCTGCATCCGGGACGACCCGGCGTCCCGGAACACGATCAGGTCGTCGCCGTTGGCCTCCAGCTCCAGCAGCGCATCCTCGGTCGTCATCGGTTTGACCCGGTAGCTGCGGCTGCGCACGATCCGGCTCGCCGGGTTATCCGCGGCGCCCGCGTCGGGCTCCCGCTCGGCCAGCGCCTGCGCGTCCATTTCCGCCGCCGCCTCGCCGAACTTCGGGCCCCGGCGGTGCTTCTTGTCCGTGATCTTCTGCTTGTGCTTGAGCGCCTGGCGTTCGAGCTTGTCGGTCACTTCGCGGATCGAGCTGTACAGGTCGTCCGTCTCCTCCTGCCCCGACAGGACCAAGTTTCGCGAGTTGACCTGGATCTCCGCGAGGTGCCGGTGCTTTTCGATCGCCAGCACCACGTGCGCCTCCAGCGGCCCGTCCAGCAGCTTCTCCAGTTTGCGCAACTTCTCTTCCGTGAACTCGCGGAGCGCGGCGGTGACCTCGATGTGTCGTCCGGTGATCTCGATGTTCATGAAGCACGGTCCTCCCCCCGGATCGAACGCGTCTATCCGGGAAACACCTGTCTGCGATTGCTCGAGGCGGGGATCTTCAACTCCTCGCGATACTTGGCCACGGTGCGCCGGGCGATCTTGAGCCCCTCGGCCTTGAGGATCTTGACGATCGCGGCGTCCGACAGCGGATGCCGTTCGTCCTCGCCGGCGATGATCTTGCGGATGCGCTCCTTGACCGTCAGCGACGAGATTTCCGGACCGCCCTGGGTCGAGGCGATCCCGCTGTGGAAGAAGAACCGCATCTCGAACAGCCCACGATGGGTGTGCATGTACTTGTTGTTCACGACGCGGCTGACCGTCGACTCGTGCATCCCGATGTCGTCCGCCACGTTCTTGAGCACCAACGGCCGCAGCCGCTCGATGCCGTAGTCGAGGAACTCGCGCTGGAACTTCACGATCGAGGTCGCGACCTTGAAGATCGTACGTTGCCGCTCCTCGAGGCTCTTGATCAGGCGAAACGCCGAGCGCAGCTTGTTGCGGACGTAATCCCGCGCGTCCGCCGAGGTGGCGGCCGCGGCGCTCTTGCGGACCATCTTGCGGTAGACCGGGCTGATCCTGAGCCGCGGCATGCCGTCCTCGTTCAGCAGCACCTGGTAATCGTCGCCGATCTTGACCACCGAGACGTCCGGGACGACGTAGTTGCTGCTCTGCGTGTTGTACTTCTGGCCCGGACGCGGATCGAGGTGCTGGATGATCTCCAGCTCCGCCTGCAGATCCTCCATGTCCAGCCCCAGCGCCTCCGCCAGCTCCTTGTAGCGACGGTTCTGCAGCTTGTCGAGGTGCTGGCGGATGATCGTCTCGGCCGCCGTCCCCTGCTGGCCCAGGTGCTCGAGCTGGACGCACAGGCACTCCACGAGGTCGCGTGCGGCGACGCCGACGGGGTCGAAGGCCTGGACCTGGCGCAGCGTCTGCTCGACCTGCTCCATCGAGCAACCGCTCATCTGCCGGATCTCCTCCAGCGAAGCGCGCAGGTAGCCGTCCTCGTTGAGGTTGCCGATGATCAGGCGCCCGATCTCCTTGGCCTCGTCGGACATCGAGGACATGTCGAGCTGCCAGGTCAGGTGTTCCGCGAGCCCGGGGTGCTCGGCCAGCGTGTTCTCGAACGAGGGCAGATCGCCCCGGGAGTGGTCGCGCGTGGACGGTACCGTGTGGTCCTGGTCGACGTCCTGGAAGTACGCCTCGTAGTCGATGTCGCCGTAGGGATCCTCGCTCTGGTCCTCGGCCCCCTCGGCCTCGCTCTGCTGGGGCGTTTCGGCCTGCGCTTCCTCGAGCACGGGATTCTCCAGCATCTCCTGCTGGATCTCCTCGCGCAGCTCGAGCGTCGACATCTGCAGCAGCTTGATCGCCTGCTGCAGCGACGGCGTCATGACGAGCCGCTGGCTCATCCTGACGCTGAGCTTTTGCTCCAGCGCCATCAGTCCCGTCCGGCCGTGGCCGGCGCTGTCCGCCGCGATCGCCGCACACAAACTCCGCGTCAGTTCAGGCGGAAGTTCTCCCCCAGGTAAACCTTGCGCACCTCCGGGTCCAGCGCGAGCTCTTGAGGGGTTCCGTGCCTGAAAATGCGCCCCTGGCTGATAATATAGGCATGGTCCGTGATCTGTAAAGTCTCCCGCACGTTGTGGTCGGTGATCAACACACCGATGCCCTTTTCCTTCAAACGAACGACCAATCGCTGCAGGTCCGCCACCGCGATCGGGTCGATCCCGGCGAAAGGTTCGTCGAGCAGCATGTAGCGCGGCTCGCTGGCCAGCGCGCGCGCGATCTCGGCCCGTCGCCGCTCGCCGCCCGAAAGCGCGTATCCCGGAGAACGCACCACGTGGGTCAGCCCGAACTCCGCGAGCAGCGCCTGGCAGCGCTCGCGCGTCTCGTTGGCCGGCAGCCCACGCATTTCGAGGATCGCCAGCAGGTTCTCTTCGACCGTCATGCGGCGGAAGATCGACGCCTCCTGCGGCAGGTAACCGATCCCGCGCCGGGCGCGCATGTACATCGGCAGGCCGGTGATGTCCTGGCCGTCCAGCAGCACCCGGCCGCCGTTGGGCGGGATCAGGCCGAGGATCAGGTGGAACGAGGTCGTCTTGCCGGCGCCGTTGGGACCGAGCAGGCCGACGACCTCTCCGGGAGCGATCCGTACCGACACGCCGTCGACGACTCTCTTGCGCCGGAATTGCTTGGCCAGCTCGAGCGCGACGAGCCCGTGCGAATTGACGTCGGCGGCCGAGTTCACTGGGAATCCCCCGAAGTGACGATGCGTACGCTGTCCTGGGCGCCGGACTCGACCTGGATCGAACCGACGTCGAGGCGGTAGACCAGCACGCGCCCGCTGGCGTTGCCGCCGCGGTCCGCGTTGCGGCGCACCGTGGCCGGCGCGCGGTCGCCGAACAGCCGGACCAGCCGCTCCTCGGGAGTGTAGACGACGCGATCGCCTTCCCCGGTCACCGGCGTCGGCACGCCGCCGTCGTCGCTGGTGCGATACTCGAAGCGTACGGTCTCGAAGCCGCGAATCTGCTCGATGCCTTCGGCCGTGCCGGTGCGCAGCTCGACCTCGATCCGCTCGGCCTGCATCCAGCCCTCGGCCTGGCGGATCCGCGCATCGCCGGTGTAGCTGGCCAGCCCGCGCTGCTCCGAATAGTCCAGGCCGGCGGCGGTGATCTGCACGAAGTCCTGTTCGGCAACCGCCACCGCCGCGTCGTCCCGCGGCAGCCGCGTCGCCACCGACCCCGCGGCGACCAGCGAGTGGGCGGTCTGGTCCACGGTGATGCGCTCCGCCGACAGCGTACGCTCCCCTTGCCAGCCGCGGACGTTGCCCTGGAACGTCAACAGCTGCCCGGTGCGCCGGCTGTCCAGCCGCGCCGCCACGAAGTGGATCGCCTCGTCGCCGCGGAACAGTCCGTGAGCCGGTCCGTCCTGGCCCTCCGCCTCCGCGGGCAGCAGGGTCGCCTCGACCCGTCCCTCGGCGGTCAGCTGGATCCCCGCCCGGTCGGTGACGATGCGGTCCGCCACGACGCGGGTCTGCCCGCGCGCCAGGCGGGCGCGCCGGCCTGGCTCGGCGCTCAACACGATCTCTCCCGTACCCGGAGCGGAACGGAACGTCGCGCGGGCCGACTCGCCGGAGGCTCCGCCACCGCGAAACGACACGCCGCCCACCGCCTCGCCGCCCTCGAGCGCGCCGTCGGGACCCGCTCGCACGGCCAGGCGGTCGGCGCGCAGCACCGAGGGCCCGCCGACCAGGCTGCCGCCCGCGTCGACCGCACCTTCGGCCTGCAGCTCCCATCCCGGGTCGGCGGCGCCACGCCGCCGCGCCTCGATCTCCGAGGCCGCGATGCGGTCGCTCTCGCGCAGCAGCAGCGCCCGGCCGCTGAGCGCCAGCGCCTCGACCTCGCCCGCGGGGTCCCAGTGCACCTCCACACGCTCGGCTTCGAACCGCAGCGGGCCGCGGGCGGCCGTGTCCACCGCACCGGTCACGCCCGCGTCGGCTTCGGCGTGCCGCAGCGGTCCGCCGGAATCGCGCCGGATGCGCAGCCGCTCCGAGGCCAGGAACTCCCGGCCGCGGGTCAGCCGCACCTGTCCCTCCAGCTCGACGTCCCGCGTGCCGTCGTGCAGGGTGGCGCTGCGGGCGGTTAGCTGTCCGCCGTCGGTCGCCTGCATCCGGAGCCCGAACACCCGCGTCGGTTGCCCCTCCAGCCCGTAGACGACCCGCTCGGCGGTCCCGCGGTACTGCGGGCTCTCCAGCTGGACCACGCCGATCGAGCGGGCTTCACCGGAGGCCTGGTCGATCTCGAGCTCGGCCACCGACACGCGAACGCCGCGCTCCTCCTCCGACACCTCGACACCGCCCTGCAGCTTGATCAGCCGCTCCCCCGACGAGCCGGCGACCCCTGCCAGGTCGGCGCTGATGACCAGCGGCGGGGCGCCGTCCCGCTCGACCTCGAATCGTCGCACGCCCTCGAGTCGGAAGCGCTCCTGCGCCTCCTGCAACGCCGAGTTGACCAGCGCGGTGTAGGTGCGGCGCCCGCCGTCGAACAGGCTCCACTCAATCGCCTCGGCGCGGACGCCGGGCACCGAGTCCTGCCCGTCCGCACTCGAGTGCACCCGTTCCTTCGTCCGCAACTGTAGCGCCAGCAGGACCAGAAACGGCAGCAGGACCAGCGGCAGCAAGACCCGCAGGAACCGCAAGCGCAGCACGACGGCCTACCTTCCGCGGAACGAGGCCTTGCGCTTCTCCAGGAAGGCACTCGTGCCTTCCTGCATGTCGTCGGTGGCGAAGCACAGTCCGAACAGTGCAGCCTCCGAGCGCAGCGCCTCGGCGAGCGAAACCTCGCTGCCGGAAAGCACCGCCTCGATCGCGCGGGTTTGCGCGATGGGACTCTTGGCGCTCAACCGGCGCGTGTATTCCTGCACGGTCTCGGCGAGCTCGGCAGCCGGCACGACGCGCTCCACCAGGCCGATTCGCAGCGCCTCGGCCGCATCGATCATCTCTCCCCCGAGAATCAGGTCCAGCGCCCGCCCGCGCCCGACCAGCCGCGGCAACCGCTGGGTGCCGCCGGCGCCGGGGATCAGGCCCAGGTTCACTTCGGGCTGCCCGAACCGCGCCGTGTCGGCGGCGATGCGGACGTGGCAGGCCAGGGCCAGCTCGCAGCCTCCCCCCAGCGCGAAACCGTTCACCGCGGCGACCACCGGCTTGGGCGAGCGCTCGAGCACGTCCAGGCTGCGCTGCAGGAACCGGGAGAACTGCTGCGCCTCGCGCGGATCCATCTCCGCCATCGCACGGATGTCGGCCCCCGCCACGAACGCCTTGTCCCCGGCGCCGGTCACCACCAGCAAGCGCACGTCGGCGTCGTCGATCGCGGCGCGGGCGTGAACCACCAGTTCCTCGACGGTGCGCCGATCCAACGCGTTGAGCTTGGCGGGGCGGTCGATGGTGATCCAGCCCGCGCTGTCGCGGATTTCGTAGCGGACGTTGGCGGAACGCTGTTCGGACATCTGCGGCGGTCTCCTCGCCCGGCGCGGGCGCGGCTCAGAAATGATGCCGGGCGTTGCGCACCTCGCGGCGGTAGTCGATTCCCTTCACCGGAACGATCCGGCACATCTCGTACAGGCGCGACATCAGCGCTTCTCCCAGCCGGTCCCGCAACGTCAGACCCTCGTCGGCGGCGCCGTCGACCGACGGGTCGTCGCCCAGCGGATGGTTGGAGGTGATGATCAACGGCAGCTTGGCGTTGTAGCGGTGGGCGATGATGTCGTGCATCACGTCCCGCACCCAGCCGGTCAGCCGGCCCGCGCCGAGATCGTCGAGCACCAGGATCTCGGCGCCGAGGATCGGCCCGAGCACCTCCGCCTCGGTCGTCGGGGAGCCCTGGTCGAACGTTCCCTGGAGCGCTTTCAACAGCTCGCGCTGCTCCCAGAACAGCACCCTCGCACCTTTATTCTGGATCAACTCGCGCCCGATGGCCACCGCGAGGTGGGTCTTGCCCGTTCCGGGGCTGCCGTGGAACAGCAGGCCCAGCTCGACTCCGGGATGCCAGCGCTCGACCCAGTCGACGGCAAACTCGCGGGCCAGCTTGAGGTGCGGGTTGTTCAGGTCGTCGAACTCGGCCAGCGTGCAGTGGTCGTAGCGCCGCGGAATGCGCGCCGCGCGGAGTCGCCGCTGATCCCGGTCGCGATCCGCACAGGCACAGGGAGTCGCGCTGGCGACGCCGCGTTCGTCGGTCTGGACCACGAAGCCGGAGCCGCGGCAGGTCGGGCAGGTCTCTCCCCGGGTTCCGCCCACGTCGCTCGCTTTCTCCGTCCGGCCCGCGGGGCGCGCGGCTCGCTCGTCCGGTTCGCGCCGGCCGGGGCTCGGGGTCGGTCTCAGTTCAGGTACCCCCGCAGCTGCTGGCATTTCTGCGAGCGGTTCAGCTTCTCCAGCGCCTGCGCCTCGATCTGGCGGATCCGCTCGCGCGAGAGACTCATCATCTCCCCGATTTCCTTGAGCGTCTTGGGATCCGCGCCGTCGAGGCCGAAGCGCAACCGGATCACGCGCTCCTCCTTCGCGTCCAGCTCGTCGAGCGCGTTGCGCAGCAGACCCTTCAGCGAGTTTTTCAGCAGCACCACGTCGGCCGACGGGATGATGTCCTGCTCGAGCTTGTCCGAGAGGTGAAAGTCGTGCTCCTCGTCGATCACGGAGGAGAGTGAGATGTTGTCGTCGGCGACCTGCAGCAGATTGGTCACCTCCTCGACGGTGACCTCCATCTTGGCCGCGATCTCCTCGGCCGACGGCATCCGGCGCAGCTTGCTCCGCAGCTGCGACTGGGCCTTGCCGATGCGGTACAACAGGTTGGCCTGTTTTTGCGGCAGCCGGAACGCGCCGCTCTGGTCGGACAGCGCGTGGATGATCGCCTGGCGGACCCACCACACCGCGTAGGTGATGAACTTGACCTTCTTGCCGGGGTCGAAGCGCTTCGCGGCCTCGATCAGGCCGATGTTGCCTTCGTTGATCAGGTCCAGAAACGACAACCCGCAGCCGCGGTAGCGTTTCGCATACGAAACGACGAAGCGCAGGTTGGCCTCGACCAGGCGACGCAGCGCCGCCTTGTCGCCCTGCTGGATGCGGTGTCCGAGGTCGCGCTCTTCCTGCGGGGTGATACGCTCGAGCCGGGATATCTCCCGCAGGTATTTCTTCAGCGATTCGGAACCCGAACCGCGCGATTGTCGGCGTTGTTCTTCCATCCCGGTATCCGGCCGGCAGGAGTATAGCACGCAGCCACCGGCAGGCCGGGATGCGCCACGGCCGCTGTGGGACGCCGCGCGGCGCCGCTCGTCAGCCGATCGGCACCTTCATCGCGCGCGGTCCCTCGCCGCGCTTGGTCGGCAGCTCGACCCGCAACACGCCGTTGCGGTAGGTCGCCGCGATGCGTTGCCGGTCCACGGTCGACGGCAGGTGGAAGCGCCGCGCGAAGGTGCCGTAGGTGCGCTCGACGCGATGGAAGTGCTCGTCGGGCTCACCGCGGTCCAGCGTGCGCTCCCCTTCCACGACCAGCTCGTCCCCGTCGACACGCAGGTCGATCGCCTCCTGGCGCAGCCCGGCCAGCTCGAGCTCGAACACCAGCGACCCGTCCTGCTCGTAGACGTCGGCCTCCGGGCTCCACGACCCGACGCCCTCCTGGGCGTCGAAGTTCCTGCGCTGGAGCGCGCGCTCGAACAACCGGTTCATCTGCTGGTGCACGCCCACCAGCTCCTTCAGCGGGTCCCACTCGTTGTCGGGCATGTGTCGCTCCGGTAGGGGCCGCCGGCGGCCCCGCGTTCAGTTCGCGCGCTCCTCGCTCTCGACGACCTCGGCATCGATCACGTCGTCGCCGGCCTGCGCCGGCCCACCGTCGCCCGCGCCCGCCGGCCCGGAGGAGGGTCCGCCCGCGGAGGCGTCGGCGCCGGTGCTGCGGTAGATCGCCTCGGCCAGGGTGTGCGAGGCCTTCTCGAGCCGTTCGGTGCCGCGCTTGATCGCCTCGGCGTCGTTTTTGTCCAGCGCCGCCTTGAGCTCCTCGACCGCCGACTGCACGGGCGCCTTGTCGGCGTCGGTCAGCTTGGCGGCGTTCTCGGTCATCGTCTTCTCGACCTGGTACACCAGCTGGTCGGCGCGGTTGCGCGCCTCGACCGTCTCGCGTTGCGCCTTGTCCTCGGCCGCGTGGGCCTCCGCGTCGTGGACCATGTTCTCGACCTGCTGCTTGTCCAGCCCGGAGGAGGCCGTGATGGTGATCTTCTGCTCCTTGCCCGTGCCGAGATCCTTCGCCGCCACGTGCACGATGCCGTTGGCGTCGATGTCGAACGCGACCTCGATCTGCGGAACGCCGCGCGGTGCCGCCGGGATCCCGTCCAGGTGGAACCGGCCCAGCGTCTTGTTGCCTCCGGCCATCTCGCGCTCGCCCTGCAGCACGTGGACCTCGACGCTGGTCTGCCCGTCCGCGGCGGTCGAGAAGACCTCGCTCTTGCGGGTCGGGATCGTGGTGTTGCGCGGGATCAGCTTCGTGAACACGCCGCCCAGCGTCTCGATCCCGAGCGTCAGCGGCGTCACGTCGAGCAGCAGGATGTCCTTGACGTCCCCGCCCAGCACACCGGCCTGGATCGCGGCGCCGACCGCGACGACCTCGTCCGGGTTGACGCCCTTGTGGGGCTCTTTCTGGAAGAACTCCTTGACCAGCTGCTGCACCCGCGGGATGCGCGTCGAGCCGCCGACCAGCACGACCTCGTCGACCTCGCCCGGCTTCAGGCCGGCGTCGGACAGCGCCCGCCCGCACGGCTTGAGGGTCCGCTGCAGCAGTTCCTCGACGAGCTGCTCGAACCGCGCGCGGTTGAGCTTGAGCTGCAGGTGCTTGGGGCCACCGGCGTCGGCGGTGATGAACGGCAGGTTGATCTCGGTCTCGGCCACCGTCGACAGCTCGCACTTCGCCTTCTCGCAAGCTTCCTTGAGGCGCTGCAGCGCCATCGGGTCGCTGCGTACGTCGATGCCGCTCGACCTCTTGAACTCGTCCGCGACGTAGTTGATCAGCTCCTCGTCGAAGTCG
>JBFKMV010000084.1:0-20230 GCA_041629655.1 Candidatus Polarisedimenticolaceae bacterium | reverse complement strand
GGAACCTACGACGTCGAGGACCTCGGGATCTTCTCGCCCAAGCCGGTGGCCGTGGACGAGCTGGCCGTCGGCGAGGTCGGCTTCGTGATCGCCAACATCAAGAAGATCAGCGACTGCCAGATCGGCGACACGGTCACGGCGGAACGGCGGCCGACCTCCGAGCCGTTTCCGGGGTTCCAGGAGGTCAAGCCGATGGTGTTCGCCGGGCTGTACCCGACGGACGCCGACAGCTACCAGGGGCTGCGCGAGGCGGTCGAGAAGCTGCGGCTCAACGACGCCTCGTTCAGCTTCGAGCCGGAAAGCTCTTCGGCGCTGGGGTTCGGTTTCCGCTGTGGCTTCCTGGGGCTGTTGCACATGGAGATCATCCAGGAGCGCCTGGAGCGCGAGTTCGACCTGCAACTGCTGACGACCGCGCCCGGCGTGGCCTACACGATCACCACCGCCGGGGGCGAAGTGATCGAGGTCCACAACCCCAGCGACCTGCCGGCGCGGCAGCAACTCGAGCGGATCGAGGAACCGGTGATCGAGGCGATGATCATCACGCCGCCGGAGTACCTCGGCAACATCATGAAGCTGTGCGAGGAGCGGCGCGGCATCCAGAAGAAGCTGAGCTACCTGTCCAAGACCCGGGCGCTGCTGGAATACGAGCTGCCGCTGGCCGAGGTGGTGCTCGACTTCTACGACAAGCTCAAGTCGGGGACCCGCGGCTACGCCTCGCTGGACTACCACCTGAGCGGCACGCGGGCCGGCAACCTGGTCAAGCTCGATCTGTTGGTCAACGGCGAGCCGGTCGATGCGCTGTCGCTGATCTGCCATCGCGAAAAGGCCGAGCAACGCGGGCGCGCGCTGGCCGCGCGGATGAAGGAGTTGATCCCACGCCAACTGTTCGAGGTGGTGATCCAGGCCGCGATCGGCGGCAAGATCCTGTGCCGCGAAACGGTGCGGCCGCTGGGCAAGAACGTGCTGGCCAAGTGCTACGGCGGCGACATCACGCGCAAGCGCAAGCTGCTGGAGAAACAGAAGGAAGGCAAGCGCCGCATGAAGCGCGTCGGCCGGGTCGACATCCCGCAGGAGGCGTTCCTGGCGATCCTCAAGGTCGAGTGACCGTTTTCCTCTTTACAGCGTCGGACGGATCAGCTTAGATTGACGTTCCTGAGCGACACACCGGGTGGCGGAGGAACCATGGCGCTGAAGCGGTTCGCGTGGCTGGTGATCTTGCTGGTGGCGGTGACGCCGCTGGCGGCGCAGGGCGGCTACTACGACGACGAGGGGTTCTTCGTGTTCCTGGACGGCGTGCTCACGCAACCGGCGGACACGGACCAGGTGCTGGGGCTGGTGCGCCAGCTTCCGGACCCGGCCGCCCCCGCTCCGGTCCAGTTCTCCTCGCCCGCCGCCGTGGAATGGGACGAGGAGCTGGGCAGCCGGGTCGGCGCCGGCTACCGCTGGGGGCCGAATCGCGTCTCGGTCAGCTACTGGCAGTTCGAGCACGACCAGCGGCTGGCGTTCGACGGTCCCGCGGGCGGCTACGTCAACTTCACCATCGGCCCCGCCTTCTACATCTACTCCGGCGTGTATTACCCCGTGTACAACGTGGGCTCGCCCGGATTCGTGGATTTCGCGGTCGACCTCGAGGCCAGCACGGTCGACCTGGCCTACGAGCACACGCACCAGCTCAACGACGTGTTCGACTTCGAGTGGTCGGTCGGGCTGCGTTACGCCACGTTCGAAGAAAAGATGGACGGGGCCTACGACGTCTGCGCGACGACCGGCTGCGAGGGCTTCTACGCCGCCGCCCCGTTCAACTTCGTGTTCGGCGACGTCGGCTTCGACGTGACCAAGTCGAACGAGGGCGACATGGCGGGGGTGCGGGTCGGCATCGGCGGCAGCTTCTACGCCACCCCGTCGTTCTTGATCAGCGGCGAGCTGGCGGTATCGGAGCTGACCGGCGAGGTGACCTCGTTGTCGTCGCTGGTGCCGACCGGAGCGGTCAACGGCGTCGACCCGGTCAGTACCGCGTTCGTCGAGGACAAGGACCGCTCGGGCTCGATCCGCGACGTCGGGATGGCCGTGGAGTGGGCGCTGGTGAACAACCGGCTGCGCATCGCGCTGGGCTACCGGCATTCGCGCTGGGACGGCATCGCCACCGATCTGCTGCGAAATCCACCGGGCCTGCTGACCCCGAACAAGGACCGCGACCACGTCACCTTCGCCGGGCCGTATCTCGGCGTGCGCTACGACTTCTAGGGCAGCGGTCAGTCGTCGAGCTGCTCGAGGCGCCGGCGCAGCTCCGGCTGGTCGGGATCCAGCTCCAGGGCCGCCCGCCACTCGGTCGCGGCGCGTCGGCGGTCTCCCCGCCGCAGGTACAGCTCGCCGAGCGTGCGCCTGACGCGCGCGATCGACGGGTCGATGCCGCGCGCCTGCTCGAAATAGCGGACCGCCGCGTCGTCGCCGCCCGTGCGATAGGCGATCTCGCCGGCCCCCAGCGCCGCCTCGAGGTGACGCGGCTCCAGCTCCAGCGCGCGCGCGAAGCGGTCGAGCGCGCCGGCGAGGTCCCGCTCGAGCAACAGCGCCTTGGCCAGGTTGAAGTGCGCGTCGACGTTGCGCGGGTCGAGCTCGAGCGCCTGCTCGAACTGGTCCCGCGCCTCGGCGGCGCGTCCCTGCATGGCGCGCAGGATTCCGAGGTTGTTGTGCGCCTCGGCCATGCCGGGATCCAGCTCCAGCGTGCGCGCGATCAACGGCTCCGCCTGCGCCAGGTCGCCGCGCGTCAGCAGCAGGCCGGCCAGGCTGTTGTGCAGCAGCGCCGAGCGGGGCGCCTGGTCCAGCCCGCGGCGGTAGAGCTCCACGGCCTCCTGCGTGCGGCCCGCTTGCTGGAGCAGCAGGCCCAGGTTGTTGTAGCCCCCCGGGTACTTGGGGTCGGCGCGGACCGCGGCGCGGTAGGCCCGCTCGGCCCCCTCCAGGTCGCCCCGCGCCCGCAGCACGTTGCCGAGGTAGTTGGACGCCTCGGCGTTCTCGGGATCCGCCCGGACCGCCGCGCGGTAGTGCCCGAGCGCGTCGTCGAGCCGGCCCTCGCGCTCCAGCAGGTGCCCGAGCCGCGCGTGCGAGCGCGAGTCCGCCGGATCGAGCCGCACCGCCTCGGCGAGCAGCCGCTTGGCCCGTTCGGACTCGCCGCGCTGGTCGGCCAGCCGCCCGCGCAGCGCCGCGAGACCGGGAAAGTCGGCACGCGCCGACGCCAGGCGCGAGATCGCCCGCTCGGCTTCGTCGAGCTCGTCGCGCAACAGGTGCACGTTGGCCAGGTTGACCAGCGATTGCGCGCCTCCGCCGGCGGCCAGCCCCTCGCGGAACGCGGCCAGCGCGCCGTCGAGGTCGCCGGCCTGCAGCAGCGTGATGCCGCGGTTGTTGTGGGCGCGCGCGTTGTCCTGGGTGAACCCGGCCTCGTCCGCTCCGGCCGGGGCGCTCGCGTCATCGCCACCGATGTAGCCCAGCGAGCGCAGCTTCTCCATCAGGTCCGCGTCACGCGAGGAGGGCGCGACGGCCGCCAGCACGCGCTCCCCGCGCTCGTAGCTCGGATGCCGCCGCAGCGGCTGCGCGGCCAGGAACGCCGGCTCGAGCGCCTGTTCCAGGACGCGGCCGTCCATGTCCTCGCCGACCGGCAGCCCGTACAGCGCCAGCACGGTCGGGGCGACGTCCAGCACGGTCGCGTCCGCCACCTCGACGCCCTGCCGCACGTCCGGTCCCCACAGCACCAGCACCCCGAACCGGTCGTGCCAGTCGGCCGCCGGACCGTGCGAGATGCGCGGGTCGCTCGCCGGGCGGTTCGCACCGTGCTTGAAACCGTGGTCCGACAGCACCAGCACGTTCCAGCCGGGCCCGACACGTTCCAGCAGCCGCCCCAGCATCGCGTCCGCCTCGCGGTACACCGCATCCACCACGCCGCCGAAGGCGCGGGCCTGCCGCGGATCGACGCCCTCGCGGCGCGGCGGGCGGAACGGCATGAACAGGTGCGCGGCGGTATCGGTGGACTCGTTGTACAGGCAGTGCAGCCCGGACGGCCGACGGGCCAGCAGCTCCGTCCCGATCGCCTCGTAGGTCGCCGTCGAGGCCAGCACGGTGCGCAGCTCGTTGAGCCGCTCGGCGTCGTCGGCGCTGCGCGGGCCCAGGGCGGCCAGATCGACGTAACGCGCCAGGCGCTCGTCGCCGATCGCGTCGGGCCGGACGATCAGCGGCTCGATCTGACGATACAGTCCCTGGGGCCAGGTCTTGCCGCGTGCGTCGTCGCCCGCTGCGGGCTCGTTCACGACCTCGCGGAACAACTGGTAGGCGATGCGGTCCGTCACCAGCGCGCCGTTGACCGGGTAGGCCGGCCAGGTGGCCCACCACGCCGTGACCGCCACCGGCACCCCGCCGTCACCCAGCACGTCCCAGAACGGGCGGGCACGCCACAGCGTGCTGGTGACGGGCACCGGCGTGCCGTCCGCCGCCGCAGCGAGGAAGTCGAAGATCCCGTGCTTGGCCGGCAGCTTGCCCGTGGCGACGCTGGTCCAGACCACCGGGGACAGGATCGGCGCGATGGTGCGCAGCCTCGCCCGCACGCCCTCGCGCGCCAGGCGGGCCAGGTGCGGCAGCTCGTCGCGGGCGATCAACGGGTCGATGATGTCCCAGTCGGCGCCGTCGAGCCCGAGCACCAGCAGGTTGCGCTCCGGCACCGCGGCGCGGAGCGCGCCGCCGGGGAGGTCCGCCACGTCCTCCAGCGCGACCAGCACCACGCCCCGCTCGTCGAGCGCCGCCGCGAGCCGCGCCTCGACGCCCGCGCGGAACCCGGCGGTGCCCACGGCCGGCGCGTCGGGCTCGCCGGCCAGCGCGGACAACGCCTCCGCCAGCGCCGGCCGGACGAGCGCGGTATCGAGCGGCGCGCCGCCGGCCGCCCGGTGCGCCCGCAGCACCTCGTCCGGCGCGACGCGGTAGACCACCCGCGCGCCGAAGTCCAGCCGGGCGCCTTCCGGCGTGAGCCAGGTCACGGGCTCGCCGGTCAGGTCGGCGAGCTGCTCGCCCGCCGGATAGCGCCGCAGCGTACGCAGGCCGCGGGGCACGAACCGCGTGCCCGGCTCGAGCAGCACCGGCCGGCCGCCCCACGGCGCGTCGGCGACGGCGAAGTCGCCGGGCTCGATCGTGCGCACGCTCGCCACCGCCCACGTCGCGAGGGCGGCCAGCACGAGCAGCGGTAGCAGCAGACGGCGGGCTACTCGCGTGGCGGGTACAGGCTGTTCCACCACTCCGGCTGCCCCTTCAACCAACGGTCGAACCACGCCACGATGCTGCGCGACCAGACGATGCGCTTGGCGTGATCCAGGATCCAGTGGTCCTGGGCGTCGACCCGCAGGTACTCCACGTCCTTACCCAGCAGCTTCAGCGCCACGTAGAACTGGTCGCTCTCGCCGACCGGGACGTTGGTGTCCGCAGCGCCGTGGGTCAGCAGGATCGGCACGCGATGCTGATCCGCGCGGAACAGCGGACTCTGATCGACGTAGACGTCCTGGCGGTTCCACGGGTAGGAGTTCGCCGTCGCGACCGAGCTGTAGGAATAGCCCCAGTAGCCCTCGCCCCAGTAGGAGCTGATCGACGAGATCCCCGCGTGCGCCACCGCGGCCGCGAACAGGTCGGTCTTGGTCGACAGCAGCATCGTCATGAAGCCGCCGTACGACGCGCCGATGCAGCCCACGCGCTGCGCGTCGACGTACGGATGGGCCTCGAGGAACCGGCGCGTGCCTTCGATGATCTCCTCCGAGGTGGTCTTGCCCCAGTCGTTGACGTGGGTCGCCGAGAACGCCTGGCCGAAACCGGTCGCCCCCGACGGCTGCAGCACGTAGACCACGTAGCCCTGCGAGGCCCAGTACTCCTTGGGGTAGCGGCCGCCGAAGCCGCGGCCGACCGGACTCGTCCCACCGTAGTAGTACACGATCAGCGGGTACTTCTGCTGCGCGTCGAAGCCCGGTGGCAGGTACACCCGCCCGTCGATCTGCTTGCCGCTGGACGCCGTGAAGCTCCAGGGTTCGACGGTCCCGCGCCGGATCGGCTTGAACCACTCGTGGGCCGGGTCGATCAACTGGCGGGCCAGGTCGCGTTTCAGGTCGATCACGATCAGCTTGCCCGGCATCCAGGGCCCGCTGCCCACGCCCGCCGCGACGGGCGCGCCACCCGCCAGCGTGAACCCGCCGAGCACGTCGGTCTTGGTGTCGATGGCGCCGAAGCGCCGCTCGGCCGGATCATAGCGATACAGCCGGACGTAGTCGCGGCTCTCGGCCGTGAGGTAGATCTTGCCGTCGGCGCGGCTCCAGTCCGCGCGCTGCACCGCCGGCTCGAAATCGCGCGTGATCGCGTCGACCTCGTCCGACGCGGGGTCCCAGACGAACAGCTGACCGTCGTAGTTGTTGGCGATCATCCCCGCGGGAATGTTGCGGCCCGCGTCGCCGAACTCGTCCGGTCCCGCCAGCAGCAGCAGCCGCTTGCCGTCCGGGGAATACACGGCCGAGTTCAACCAGCGCGAGCGGCGAAGCTGCCTGGACTCGAAGCTGCCCAGGTCGAGCTCCCACAGCTCGGTCGCGATGAACGGCCGCTCGGCGAAGTCCTCGACGGATCGCGTGAACAGCAGGCGCCCGCCGTCGGGCGAGAACGCGATGCCATCGGTGGACAGCGGGCCGGCGGTCAGCCGCCGCCGCACGCCCCCGGGCCAGGTCACCAGGTTGAGGTAGCGCTTGGTGCGGTGATACGACCAGCGGTCCATCAGCCCCTCGAGCCGCTTGATCCCGCGCTCGTCCTTCTCGGGCTCGACCGAGGTCAGGTAGGCGATCGTCCGTCCGTCGGGCGACCAGCGGTAGCCCACGAAGTCCTCGACCCGCTCGAGCAACGGCGTGGAGACGTGGCTCATCACGTTGACGACCCACAGCGTGGTGCGCCGTTCGTCTCCTTCGCCCTCGCTGGTCACGTAGCTGAGCAGTCCCTTCCGTGGGCCCCAGGCGACCTGGCCGATCCCGCTGCCGCCGCGCCAGACGTACATCCGGCCCGCCGCCCAGACCTCGAGCCACGTTTCCCTGGTGTCCGTGCCGGGCCAGTAGCGTTCGAGCGTCACGGCGACGAAGTCGCCGTCGTGCGAGACGGCCAGCGAGTCGATCGCCGGCGGGTCCAGCACGTCGTGGATCGTGATCGTGCGGGCCGGGTCGAGCGAGACGCGAACCTCCGGCCGCGGGGCGTCCTCGTCCTTGGCCGCCAGCTCCACGCCGACCTGCCACGGCTGTGCGCTGCGCGAGGCGTCCCACAACGTCTCGACGACCAGCAGGTGCTTGCCCGTCACCAGCTCGACGTCGCCCTTGACCTCCTCGTCGGCGCCTCCCGTTCCGCCGGAGGCGACCTCGCGTCCGTCGAGCCAGGCGCGCCGCGGGTGCGCGCCCTCGAGACGCAACGTGGCGGCCTGGAAGCGGTCCACCTCGAGGTACGCTGCGAGCCATGCGGCGGCGGGGCGTCCGGCACCCGCCTCCGCGGGCGGCTCCAGCGGCACCGACCCGTCCTTGGCCACGGAGCCCGCCGTCCAGGTCATGTCGCGCCCGCCGAACCACGACACCGACCCGCCTTCGGTCGGCGTCCACGGCGCGTTCGGGAACACGTCGGCCTTCAGCCGTTCGGCGAGTCCGAAGGTCCCCGGCTTGCCGTCATGGAACACCGGCAGCGGATCCAACACGGGGCCGAGCCGGAGGAATCGCTCGACCCGGACGGACGGGGCTTTCGCCGCCGGCTCGGAGGCCGGCTTCTTGTTCTTCTTGGCGGCGTGGGCGCCGGGCGCCGCGACGAGCGCGACCAGACAGAGCACGAACAACGAGCGGCGTAACACGAACTTCATCGAGCACTCCGAAGAATCCGTGGACGGGGTCATCGGGAAACCGTGATCGGATGGGGGATTGTCGCACGCGGTGCCGCCACAGACCATGGTGGTGCGCACAGTGTGGTCGTCGTGCCGTCGAACCCTCGCAGGCTGGGATTCGTCCCGTTGCGGACGCCGTACGACCGAGGGCGGACGCTCAAGGACGCGAGGGGCCCGGGGTGGCCGGACTTCATCACGAAACGCCCCGGCTTCGATCGGATCCACACTCTTCGCACCACCATGGGGTCGACGGATCGCGGATCGCGATCCGATGCGTCCCCCTCCCACATGACAAAAAAAACGCGCACGGAACAGGGTCCGTGCGCGTATAACAGGGGAAGGTCGGCGGAATTCTAGGCGGTGATGATCTCGGGAAGGAAAGAATCCGTCCAGTTATGCTGCATCTGTGCAGCGGCCCGGTGCATCAAGAAAGTAGCTCGAGCAAGCGGCTCGCTGCCCGGGGAATCGGAACCCCCCGGCGGACCGCCCGCTCGTAGCGGACGGCCGGGACGGCGGCGAGGCGGCAGCGCTCCACCCGCGGACCCTCGTCGAGGTTGCCGAAGGCCACGGCGGGCACCGGCGCCACTCCCAGGCCGGCCGCCACGAAGCGCCGGACCAGCGAGAGGTTGCCCACCTCCAGGGCGGGACGGAACGTCGAGCCCCGCGCCGCGAACGCCCGCTCGAGGTGGCGGCGGAAGCTCGACCCGGGCTGGAGGCCCACCGTGCGCCGGCGCGACAGCCAGGCCGGAGAGACCGAGCGCCGCCCCCGCGGCAGTGTGCCCGGGGGCAGCAGCACGTCCACGGGCGAGGCGAGCAACGGCCCCCAGTCCAGGTCCTCTCCGGGGTCGCTTCCGGGGCGCACCACCAGCGCGACGTCGATCTCTCCGTTTCGAAGCGCATCGAGCAGCCGCGACCCGGGACCCTCGACGATCCGGACGCCGATCTGCGCGTCGGCGACGAGCAGCTCGCGCAGCGCCGCCGGCAACCGCTCGCGCCCCAACGCGTCGCCGGCCCCCACCCGCACCTCGTCCGCTTGCGCCACCGGCAGACCGGCCAGCCGGTCGAGCTCTTCCAGCTCGCGCAGCGCGGACTCGACCGGCGGAAGCAGTCGGGCCCCCTCGGGCGTCAGGGTCATCCCGCGCGGGCCGCGCCGGAACAGCCGCGTGCCCCACGTGCGCTCGAGGTTTCGCAGGCGGGCGCTCACGCTCGGCTGGGTCAGCCGCAACCGGCCGGCGGCGCGGCCCACCGAGCCCAGGCGCGCCACGGCGACGAACGCGGCGAGTCCCGCCACGTCGACCCGCGGCCCGGGAGAATCGCCGTGCGCTCGTGACATCGAAATTATCTATATCATGAATAGATAAAATCGCTTTGCTCTATTTCGGGGGCCTCGCTATCCTGGGCCCGGCGATGGTCACACGGATCGAGATCGGAATCCGCCCCGGCTTCCGCGACGCTCGCGGCGAGGACGTCGCGCACCGGATCCGCGGCTTTTTGGGCCTGGCGGTCGGTTCCGTGCGCACCCGCGACGTCTACCGCATCGACGCGACGCTGGAGGCCGGCGAGCCGGAGCGGATCCTCCACGAGTTCACCGACCCGGTGCTGGAGCACGGGACGTTGGGACGGCTCGACGACGGGCCGTTCGACACCGCGGTCGCCGTGGCCATGAAGCCCGGCGTGACCGACCCGGTCGGCACCAGCGCGCGCGTGGCGGTCGAGGACACGCTGGGACGTAAGCTGGGCACCGACGCGGCGGTCTACAGCTCGACGCTGTACCTGTTCGAGGGGCTCGACCGCGCCGCGACGCAGCGCGTCGCGCTGGAGCTGCTGGCCAACCCGCTGATCCACGACGTGAAGGTGCGCACCTGGGACGAGCTGCTCGGTTCGCCCCCGGACCTCACGGTGCCTCGCGTCGCCGAGCACGCGACGCCACCGGTCCGCGCCATCGACCTCTCCGGCCCCGATGCCGAGTTGATGCGGATCAGCCGCGACGGGTTGCTGGCGCTGACGCTGCGCGAGATGCAGGTGATCCGCGACCACTTCCGGGACGCGGCGCGCGGCGAGGCCCGCGGCGCGCTGGGCCTCGGCGAGTCCCCCACCGATGTCGAGCTGGAATGCCTGGCCCAGACCTGGAGCGAGCACTGCAAGCACAAGATCTTCAACGCCACGATCACCTACCACGAGCCGGGACGCGAACCCGAGACGATCCGATCGCTGTTCAAGACCCACATCCGGGGCGCCACCGAGGCGATCGACCGTGCGTGCCGCGAGCGCGAGGGCCGCTCGTGGCTGGTCTCGGTGTTCCACGACAACGCCGGGGTGGTGGCGTTCGACGACTCGGTGCACCTGGTCTACAAGGTCGAGACGCACAACTCGCCGTCGGCGCTCGACCCCTACGGCGGCGCGATCACCGGCATCGTCGGCGTCAACCGCGATCCGTTCGGCACCGGGCGCGGTGCGGAGCTGCTGGCCAACGTGTGGGGCTACTGCTTCGCCTCGCCGTTCTGGGAGGGCGAGCTGCCGCGCGGCCTGCTGCACCCGCGGCGGGTGCGGGACGGCGTGCACCAGGGCGTGATCGACGGCGGCAACCAGAGCGGGATCCCCTACGGCCGCGGCTGGGAGCTGTTCGACGGCCGCTACCTGGGCAAGCCGCTGGTGTTCTGCGGGACGGTCGGCGCGCTGCCGGTGACGATCGCCGGCCGCCCGGGCGAGCAGAAGGCGGCGCGGCCGGGTGACCTGATCGTGATGACCGGCGGCCGGATCGGGGCCGACGGGATCCACGGCGCGACGTTCTCGTCGGCGGCGCTCGACGAGTCGGCGCCGGTGCAGGCGGTGCAGATCGGCGACCCGATCACGCAGAAGCGGATGTTCGATTTCCTGCTCGAGGCCCGCGACCTCGGCCTGTACGAGGCGATCACCGACAACGGCGCCGGCGGCCTGTCCTCGTCGGTCGGCGAGATGGCGCGCGGACCGGGTGGGGCGCGGCTGGACCTGGCCCGCGCCCCGCTGAAGTATGCGGGCCTGGCGCCGTGGGAGATCCTGGTCTCGGAGGCCCAGGAGCGGATGACGCTGGCGGTGGCCCCCGAACGCATCGACGAGCTGCTGGCGCTGGCGCGGCGGCGCGAGGTCGAGACCACCGTGCTCGGCGAGTTCACCGACGACGGGTACCTGCACGTGACCTACGGCGACGAGACCGTGGCGCACCTGTCGATGCACTTCCTGCACGAGTGCGATCCCGACCTCGAGCTGACCGCGCGCTGGGCCCCGCCGTCGTTCGAGGAGCCGGCCGGGGCGCCGCCGGCGGACCTGAGCGAGACGCTCGTGGCGCTGCTGGGGCGGCTCAATCTGTGCTCGGGCGAGGTCAAGGCGCGGCACTACGACCACGAGGTCAAGGGGCTGACCGTGGTCAAGCCGTTCGTCGGCGTCGCGGCCGACGTGCCCGCCGAGGCCACGGTGTTCCTGGCGCGCCACGGCTCGCCGGCGGGGTTCGTGCTGAGCGAGGGCGTCAATCCGTTCTACTCGGATCTCGACACGCACGCCATGGCCGCCTGCGTGGTGGACGAGGCGGTGCGGCGGCAGCTCTGCGCGGGGGCGCGGCTCGACCGCGTCGCGGTGCTGGACAACTTCTGCTGGCCCGACCCGGTGCGCTCCGAGCAGACGCCGGACGGCGAGTACAAGCTGGCCCAGCTCGTGCGCGCCTGCCGCGGGCTGGACGAGACGACCCGCGCCTACGGCACGCCGCTGATCTCCGGCAAGGACTCGATGAAGAACGACTCGACCATGGGCGGCGTCAAGATCAGCGTGCCGCCGACGCTGCTGGTCTCGGCGATCGGGCGCATCGACGACGTGCGCGAGGCGGTCACGCTCGACCCCAAGGGCGAGGGCGACGTGGTGTTCCTGCTCGGCACGACGCGCGACGAGACCGGCGGCAGCGAGTACTTCCGCTGGCTCGGCGACCGCGCGGGCGCCGAGGCGCCGCTCGGGTCCCCGCGTCCCTGGGTCGGGAACAAGGTGCCGCGGATCGACACCGCCGCGACGGTGCCGCTGTACCGCGCGCTGGAACGCGAGATTCGCAGCGGGCGCGTGCGCTCCGCGGCCACGCCGGCCCGCGGCGGTCTGGCGCCGGCGCTGGCGCGCTGCGCCATGGCCGCGCGGCTGGGGCTCGACCTGGACCTCGACGCGTGCCCCGACCTGGCGGCGCTGGCCGCGGACGTCGCGCTGTTCGCGGAGTCGGGCGGGCGCTTCGTCGTCACCACGCACCCCGACGACGCCGAGGCGTTCGCGGCGGCCTTCGCCGGACTGCCCTGCCGCCGCGTCGGCCGGGTCACCGCGGAACCGCGGTTGCGGGTCGCGCTGGGCGGCCGCGTCGTGCTCGACCTGGACGTGGCCCGCATGGTCGCGGCGTTCAAGGAGACGCTGGCCGATGCCTGACACGCTGCGGTCACGGCTCGAGGCCCATGCCGGGCTGCCCGACTCCGAGCGGGCCGGGCTGCGCGCGCGGGTGCGCGTGCTGATCCTGACCGGTCTCGGACTGAACTGCGAGGCCGAGACCGAGGCGGCGTTCCGGATGGTCGGGGCGAGCCCCGAACGCGTGCACCTGCTGGACGTGCTCGACGGGGGCCGGCGGCTGGCCGACTACCCGGTGCTGGCGTTCATCGGCGGGTTCGCCTTCGGCGACCACATGGGCGCCGGCTTCGTGTTCGCCAACAAGATCCGCTGGCGGTTGTACGACCAGCTGCTCGAGTTCATCGAGCGCGGCGGCCTGGCGCTGGGTATCTGTAACGGGTTCCAGACCATGGTGCGGCTGGGCCTGCTGCCGGGGTTCGACGGCGACTACCGCACGCCGCGGGCCACGCTGGCCCCCAACGACCGGCGCGGCTATCGCGACGCCTGGGTCCGGCTGGCCTTCGACGAGGCCTCGCCGTGCCTGTGGACGCGCGGCCTGACGACGATGGAGCTGCCCGCGCGCCACGGCGAGGGCAAGTTCGTCACCGCCGACGACGAGGTGTTCCGCCGCCTGGAGCAGCAGCGGCAGATCGCGGCGCGCTACGTCGGGCCGGACGGGCAGCCGACCCAGGACTGGCCGCACAACCCCAACGGGTCGCCGGGAGCGGTGGCCGGGGTGTGCGACCCCTCGGGACGGTTGTTCGGGATGATGCCCCACCCCGACGCCTGGCTGTACCCGTTCCACCACCCGCGCTGGACCCGGCTCGCCGCCGAAGGCCGGCTGCCGCGCGAGGGGCACGGCCTGGCCGTGTTCCGGAACGGGGTCGACGCCGCCGCCGCGCTGCTCGACGGGTGAGGCGGGCCGGCTCGCCGACGCCGATGTAGAATCCCTCGCGTCGTCCGTTCGCGACGCGAGGGCTCGAACCCGTGCCACCATCCGCGCGTTGCCGCTGCTCCGCCGTGCCGGCCGTGGCGGCCGCGGCGTTGCTTGCCCTGTCGACGTTGTCCGGCACGGCATGCACGGACGCCGGGAGCGCACCCGGCCGCGTGGTGGCGCTCCCGCCGCGACCCGCATCGGCGCCGGCCGGTTCCGAGTTCATGGAACGGATCGCCGGGCTCGGTCGTGAGGAACGCGAGGCTGCGATCCTGCGCGAGGTCGCCTCGGGCAACGTGCCGTCGTTCCTGCGCGGGCTCAAGCCGGTCGAGCTCGACCACACCGACCGCGACGGCAAGCGGGTCCGGGTGGTGGTGTGGGTGATGCCGGACTACCTGTCGGTCGGCTCCGACGACGACTACGTGCGCGTCCCGATCGGACTGCCCACGGCGATCGCGATCGCGCGCGAGCTGGACTGCATCCTCCCGACGCGCAAGATCGTCGATGCCGTGCACCGGCAGTCCGAGCTGCGGCTGCGACCCGAGCCGATGAAGCCCGGTCCGCGAATGATCGGCAGCGAGTACTTCAAGGAGCACAACGGCAAGATCGAGCGACAGCTCGCCGGCCGCGAGCCCGGCGCGCTGGTGTCGGGGCACAAGAAAGACCTCGTGATCACCAACCGGCTGGCCCGGGCCGCCCGACGCGTCGCGATCTACGGCTGGCACCGCCGGAGCGGCGAGCCGATCCAGCCGTTGAGCACCGTGCATGGAGCGCGCTACGCCGACTACAGCCACGGCGTGCGGCTGGTCAGCGCGACCGTCGAGGTGAACGGCCAGCCGCGTTCGATCTACGACGTGCTGGAGCAGCCGCGACTGGCCCGGGCGCTGACCTACGAGGGAACGATCAAGAACGCCCGCGGCTTGATGGGGCTAGACCAGTCCGACGCAGCGCGGCCGGGGGAATGACCCCCGGGCGTCCCCGCCGGCACCGTCCTGCGACCGCGGGGCGGGGTCGGGAGCGGTCTCGACGGGCGGCCCGGCCGGCGGCCCGACCGTCTTGCAGCAGCGGAAACCGAGGTGGTAGTTGTGGTGGCTGGCCGGGTCCATCACCCGGCTGCCGTGCCAGTACGGGGCGCGCCAGCGGCAGGCGTCCTCGTGGGCCTTGTAGTGGTCGAAGATGAACCAGCTGCCCTTCATCTCCGTGTGGCCGTAGTCCTTGCTGCCGCGACTGGCCAGCTGGCCCTCGTTCAGCGGCAGGTTCATGTGCTCGGCGGCGTTCCCGTGCAGGTCGTACACCTCGAGCGGGCTCTTGCAGTCGGGGTAGTGACCGGTGGGAAACGTGTTGGACCCGCAACGATTCCAACCGCCACCCTCACAGCCGTCGGTCTTGCGGCTGCTCGCAGCGCAGATGCCGGTGCGGTACCGGGGCCCGTAGCTCCAGACCTTGCGCTGGTCGTGAATCCGGTTGTGCGCGGCGCGCATCTGCCGTACCGCCGTCGCGGGGTCGACGCCCCCGGCGAGGTCGAACCGGTAGTCCGGCGGCTCCAGGCTGCCCGCGCACGCGCCCTCCCACTCGTGGGCGTCGCACAGCCGCTTGCCCAGGGCCTCGCAGATCTGCACCGCCTCGCGCGCGCGGACCCACACCACGGGGTACTCGCACGGGATGTCGGGAAACTCGAACTGGTCGATGCAGGCCGTGGCGTCGGCCGGACGCTGGCTTGCCGGGTCGTAGAGCGGCGCCATGTAGGGACCCCCGCAGATCTTCTCGAACGCGGGGTTGCCGTAACGGAGCCCGGCGGCCGCGAGCTTCTCGCGGCACTGCGCGGGGGTTGCCGGGTGCACGCTGATCGACGGGTTGCCCTGGCCGATGACGCTCCCGCGCGCGAAGATCGCGCGGATCGCCTGCTCCTGCTCGGCGCTCAGGCGGTGCGCCTCGCGCAAGCGGCGGAACAACTCCTCGTTCTGCTCCTGGAGCGTCGCGGCCGCGACGGGGACGGCGAGCGCCGCCAGCGCGGCGGCGAGCAGTCCCGCGGCGGCGCCGGGCCGGCGGCTACGCATCCCCGGCTCCCGCGGCCTCGCCGTCGGCAGGGACCGCGCCGGGCGCAGCGTCCGGAACCGCCGGCAGCGGGCGGCGCAGCAGGAAGAAAAAGTCGCGGTTGTCCGCGAACCCCAGAAACCGCGGCAGCACGACGCCGCCGACCGACTTGTCCAGCACGTTCATGCCGTCGATCAGGTGCTGGACCCGCAGGCCGCCGTCGTCGACGTGGTACAGCGCCAGGTAGGTGTGCTCCAGCGCGTTCATGTCCAGCAGCATCGCATACCGGCACCCGTAGGCCTGGAACACACGCGCCATCGCCGAAGGCGTGGCGCTGGAGAAGTAGCCGTAGACCAGGAAACGTGCGTCGCCCTGCTCCAGCAGACAGGCGCCGGCCCGCAGCGTGCGGAACTTCTTGTCCTCGGAGCCCGACCAGTTGCCCTCGCCCCAGCGGCTGACCTTGCGCCCCGGGACCGGCTCGCCGGTTTCCGGATCGGGCTCGACGATCGGCAGGCCGTTCTGCCGCGCGAAGCGGATCCGTTCCAGCAGCGCGTCGTCGTCCGCGGTCCAGGTCTTCATCTCGACCCGTCCGTCTTCGAGCGCGAAGATCGTGGACAGGCCGGGCCGGAGCTTGCTCAGCACGACGCCGCTCTCGATGAAGCCGTAGTGGGTGCCGGAGTTCCGGAACGCCAGCTCGGACGTCCGGAACGCGCCGTGCGAGCGTTTGAACCCCCCGGTGAACGTGGCCGCGGTGCGCGGCGCCACCGCCGCCGGGATGATCCCGGTCGCCACCAGCGGCGCGATCGTCCCGATGCCGTCGGGACCGGGCAGCGCGGGATCGCGCACCTGCTCGGGCACGCGCTCGGACCAGCCGACGCGCGGATGGTCGGTGCCGATGCTGAAGGCCACCTCGAACTCGTCCAGGTCGAACGCGATCATGTAGGCCAGCGCGCTGCGCTCGACCTCGTCGAGCGGCCCGGCCACGTCGCGGTGGCCGGCCAGGATCTCTCCCGCCACCAGCCCGGGCTGGATCGCGCTGACCCAGACGTCGGGGTTGTGCCGGGCGGGATACCACGTGCCGACGGTCACCCGCGCGGCGTCGGCGCCCTCGAGCGCGATCCCGAGACCGGCGGCGTGCACCGACCGGCCCACGTTCTCGGGCGCCACCCGCGCCGGCCGGGGCCATCCCGCGAGGCCGGCCGTCCCGGGGCCGGTGGCGGACCAGCCCGCGGTCGCGGTGACGTCGGACGTGTTGAGGTAGGCGTCCGCGAAGAAGGTGCGGCGCACGAACACCGTCAGGCGCTCGCCGCCCCAGATGTTGTCGCGGAGGAAGTCGGTCGCCAGCTCCTTGGTGGTGCGGTTGCCGGCGGTCTTGAGCCGCAGGGCGACCTCGTCACCACACAGGGTGACGTACGGGGTGCGCCGCGTGGCGGCGGCCTCGAGGGACAACGGCGCGTCGGGCGACCACAGGTCGCAGGGCACTCGCGCGCCGGAATCGACCAGCAGCAGCCCGTGGGGGAACGCCGGGTCGAGCGCCAGGTCGCGGCGCTCGGGGCGCGCGTTGGCCAGGTGGTACGACTCGCGCGATGCGCCCTCCCATTCCGTCTCCAGCAGGTACCAGGCGTTGACGGCCGGATTGAGGTTGGTCAGCGTCGCGGTGCCGCGGCGCCCCGCCGGACCCTCGATCGGCACGCTGTCGGTGAGGCGGAACGGCTGAAGCTCGACCACGGGCTTGGGGCGTCGCGCGAGGTACTGCTCCTGCTGCACCGCGAGCCGCTCGGGGTCGGGCGCTGGACGCGAAAGCCGCGTCGGGATCGCCGGAACCTGGGGTCGGCCCGCCGGGGACGGCGCCGCCGGCGACGGCACCGCGGGCTGCGCGCCGTGACCGCCGCGCTGCTCGATCTCCTGTGCCAGCGCCGCCCGGCGCTTGAAGCGCTGGGTCAGGCGCTGCCACTCGGCGCGCCCCAGCTCGGCGGGGTTGCCCTCCCGCTGGACGGCGCGGTACGCAGCGAAAGCGGCCACGCCGAGCCCGAGCAACAGCACGCCGATCACGAGCTTGCGGTAGGTCACGGTCGGTGGTCTCCGCCTTCAGGATAGCGGCGCTCAGTTCGCGTCGACCACCTCGGTCAGCTCGGTGCTGACCTTGCCGCCGCCCATCACCGGTGGGATCCGGGTCACCGAGCGGATCAGCATCGGCCCGGAGCCGGTCGAGACCCAGTAGTCACCGCCGCCGGACTCGCCGTCGAGCGGCTGCAAGACGGCGTGCCAGGTCTCGAAGCTGCCGGCGGCGACGTCCAGCGTCTCCTTCCCGGCCACCGTCACCGACATCGGGCGCACCGCTTGCCGCGCGGTCTCGAAGACGCGGACGTTGGTGTGGTACCCGGGCTCGAGCGGCAGCGCCAGCAGCACGGCCTCCAGCCCCGGCCCCTCGCCGAACACCGGGGCCTCGAGCGCGCGGTCGACGTCGACCTCGCTGGGTCCGGCCTGGATCCGGCCCGTGACTCGCTCGGCGGTGAACTGAAGCTCGATCCTCGCCGGACCCTGGCTCGCCGAGCGCCGCAACGGCTGCAGCGTCGCCGGGTCGAGCCAGAACGTGTCCTCCGCGTTGCCCGCCGGCGTCTCGGCGCGGCCGGTGACCTTCCACACCGGCCGGTCGTCCAGCGTGTCCGCGCCGTGGGTCCGCGTCGATCGGATGATCAGCTCCTGGGCGCCGACCTGGACCTTCGACGTGTAGCGCAGGTCCAGCGGCTTTAGCGTCTCGGCGGAGACCGGCGGCAGGTCCGAGGTCTTCGCCAGCTCCAGGCCCTCGGGCAGCTCGGGCATCTTGACCGACGCCACGTCGACCATCAGCGCCTCGAGTCGCGTGGCCACATCCTTCTGCATGCTCTGCTGGTGCCGGCCGCCGAGGTGCTGCGCGAGGAATCTCTCGATGGCGACGTGCATCGCCAACCGGTTCTCGCGTCCGGCGAAGCCGTGTCCCTCGTCCGGCGCGACCATGTACTCGACCGGGCGGCCCAGGTCGCGCAGCGCGACCACGATCTGGTCGGACTCGGCCTGCTTGACGCGCGGGTCGTTGGCACCCTGGATCACCAGCAACGGTTTGTTGATCCGTGTCGCCGAGTACAGCGGCGACTGTCGCTTCAGGCGCTCCTGGTCCGCGGGGTCGTCGGGATCGCCGACACGCCGGTGGAAGATCTTCTGGATCGGGCCCCAGTAGGCCGGGATCGACTTGAGCAACGTGATGATGTTCGAGGGCCCGACGATCGACACGCCCGCCGCGTAGAGATCCGGCGTGAACGTCAGACCGGCCAGCGTGGCGTAGCCGCCGTAGGATCCGCCCATGATCGCGATGCGCTCGGGGTCGGCGATGCCCTCGTCGACGAGGTACTTGACCCCGTCGCTGATGTCGTGCTGCATCAGCCCCGTGCCCCACTCGCCGTTGCCCGCGTTGAGGAATGCCTTGCCGTAACCGGTCGAGCCGCGGAAATTCGGCGACAGCACCACGTAGCCGCGGTTGGCCAGGAACTGCTCCACCGACGAGAAGCCCCACCTGTCGCGCGACCAGGGGCCGCCGTGCGGCACCACGATCGCGGGCAGCCGGCGCGGTTCGACACCGCGCGGGACGGTCAAGTAGGCGGGGATCTCCTGGCCGTCGCGGGCCGTGTAGCGGACCGGCGTGACCGGCGCCATGTGCTCGCTGGGCAGCTCGGGACGCGAGTCGTAGAGCTTTTCGACCGAGCCCTGCTGCGAGTCATAGAGATAGACCGAGCCCGGATTCACGTCGCTGGCGACGCCGACCAGGGCGTAGCGGTCGTCCTCGGTCGCGGACGAGAACCCCAGCTCGCCGTCGGGCAGCTTGTCGCGCAGCACCGCCAGATCGCGCTTCAGCTCATCGGTGAACGGATAGATGCGAACACGGTCGCCGACGTAGGCCGCGCCGATCAGCTGCTCCGTCGCGTCGGAGAAGATCGGGCTGCCGAAGTCGACTTCGCCTTCCGGATCCTGGTGCACGAGCTGCTCCTCGCCGGTCGCCGGGTCGAACAGCACCAGTCGCGAGAGGTCGTGGTCGCCGGTGTTGGTCACCATGTAGACCCGCTTGCCGTCCTTGTGGAACCGCGCCGGCGCGCAGGTCTCCTCGAATGTGCACGAGTAGACGGGCTCGAGCCCGTCGTCGCCGACGCGCAGCACCTCGCCGCCGCCGTCGGCGGTAGTGCGGTAGGCCAGCCGGATGTTGCCGTCGAGGTCGGCGACCCAAGAGACCACGTTCTGCTCGTTCCGCAGCAGCAACTCGCGCTCGCCGGTCGAGATCGTCAGCCGGTACACGTCGTGCACCGCCGGATCGCGGTCGTTGAGCCCGATGACGATCGTGTCGGGCGTCCGCTCGGGCAGCGCGTAGATCCGCGCCGTGATGCCCTCGATCGGGGTCAGGTCGCGGGCCGGCGGCACCTTGGCCTCCTTGCCCGGCTTCGCCGTGGGATCGACGGCGTGGATGTGGAAGTTCTCGTTGCCGCCCTGGTCCTGGAGGTACAGCACGTAACGGGAGTCCTGGGTCCAGAAGTAGGCCCGGACCGGACGTTCGGTGTCGGCGGTCAGCGGCCGAGCCGAGCCGAACGGCTTGTTGGTCTTCTTGATCCAGACGTTCATGACGCCGCGATAGGGCTTGCGGAACGAGATGAACCGACCGTCGCCGGAGATCTGGGCGCCGCTGATCTCGGGATCGCCGAAGAACAACTCGCGGTCGATCAGCGGGGGCAGCTTCGACAGGTAGTCGCCGGCCTCGGCGGCGGCCCCGGCCGGGCCCGCCGGCGCCGGCGCGGCACCGGCGAGGACGAGGATCGATAGCGCAAGCAACAGCCGGATCGCAGGTCCGTGCACGGCGGGGCCTCCTCGGGAGTCCGGTCCGGGATCGGGTAGCGGGGTGCGGAGGCCATCATAGCGCAGCGGAGGTCGAAGGGGCGGGGGGGCCGGGG
>JBFKMV010000083.1:0-20245 GCA_041629655.1 Candidatus Polarisedimenticolaceae bacterium | reverse complement strand
TGGTGCTCGCCGCCGGGATCTGGGTCGTCGCGCCGCGCCTGGAGCTGGAGGCCGACGTCGCGCGCAGCTTCCAGATCTACGGCAGCGTGCTGGTCGGCGGGTCGGCGTTCACCGCCTTCTGGTCGGTGATCCCGGACTCCCTGGTCAAGGCCCACCACGACACGCAGTCCACGATGTGGGCCGGCATCTGGTCCAACGTGATCAACGTCACGCTGAATACGCTGTTCGTGTTCGTGTTCCACTGGGGCGTGTTCGGGATCGCCCTGTCGACGGTGCTGGGCCGGATCGGCGGGTTGTGGTACGCCCTGGCCAAGGCGCGCGGTCACGAGCGGCGCCGCGTCGCGGAGTGGACCGACGCCCGACACGATACCGACCCCCGGCCCTACCGCGCGATCCTGGCGCTGGCGGTGCCGGCATCGCTGACCTTCAGCTTGATGGCCGCCGAGACCGCGTTGATCAACGGATTGCTGGCGCGGCTGCAGAACCCGACCGAGGCCATCGCGGCGTACTCGATCTACTACCGCGTGGTGTTGTTCGCGTTCAATCCGGTGATCGCGACGGCGGTGGCAATGCTGCCCTACGCGGCGCGCCGCTTCGGCAACGGCGACCTCGCGGGCATCCGCCGCGGCCTGCGCGAGGCCGGCATCGCGATGGCCTCGTACGCGTTGTTGCTGGTCGGTCCGGTGGTGCTGTTCGGCGCCCCGCAGTTCGCGCGCTGGCTTACCGAGTCGCCGGTGACCGAGCATTACACCGTGTTCGCGCTGCGCCTGGTCCCGCTGGCCTGCCTGAGCGGGGTGCCGTTCTTGCTCTGCCGGCCCGTGTTCGAGGGCATGCAGCGCGGCAATCCCGGCCTGGTGATGGCGGTGCTGCGCTACGTGGTGCTGACGGTGCCGCTGGCGTTGCTCGGCGTCATCGCCGCGCGCGGGCTGGGGCAGCCGGAGCTGTACGGGCTGCTGGTCGGCACCCTCGCCGCCGGCGCGATCAGCTCGGCCGTGTTCTGGGCCTGGCTGGACCGCGCGCTGACCGTCGAAGCAGCCGCCCCGGGACCCGCGGCGGTATCCTGAGGCGCAAGAAAAACGGCCGCCCGCGGGCGGCCGTCGTCAGCTTGCTGCGAGATCGGGGTCAGGCCTTCTTGTCGACCTTTTTCTTGAACTTGGCGGAGGTCAACGAGCCGTCCGCGGCCAGCACCGCCTGGACGACCACTTCCTGCCCGACGTGCTTCATCGCCTCGTCCTGGTCCGGCAGCGCGTAGATCTTCTCGCCGCTGGAAAGCACGAGCTGGGCGCCCTTCTTGGCGCACGCGATCGCGCAGTCTTTTCCGGCGGCGTTGGCGTTCGCCTTGCCGCACCACTCGTCGGTCACCCAGCCGGTCAGCGTGACCTCGTTCTGCTTGTCGCCGGCCAGCACCGGCGACACGGTCGCCAGCAGCAACGCCGCGACCGCGAAGATTCCCATGGCTCGTTTCATTCGCAGTACCTCCGAAACTTCAACCTGTCCGATTATTCCCCTCGAAATTCAAATATAGCAGCCGCAGCGCGGATCTCCACTGCCGTTCCGCGGCGTCCGGCCCGTCAACGCTGGAAAATCGCGTCGACCGGGACGATCCTGACGTTCTCCGCGGGAATCCCCAACGGGAACACGGCAATTTCCCGGTCCTGCTCCACGATCTCGGACGGCTTGGGCGACTCGTACTGCATCGGGCTGGGGCTCTCGCTGGACAGCGCCTGCTTGAGCTGCTCCGCCTGTCCGGTGACGATGGCGATCTTGACGTCGTCGTAGCCGAGGTGCCGTTGCAGCGCCGCGTTGACCTCCTCGCGGGTGATCTGGCCCAGCATCGTCTGGAACCGGGCCAGGTGCCCCTCGCCGTCGATCCCGTAGAACCGGTCGTCGAGCGCGTACCCGAGACGCTCGGTGGTCGTCTCGGCGAAGTGCAGCACGTACTTGGAGAGGAACTCGCGCGTCAGCTCGAAATCCTCCTCGCTCATCCCGTTGTCCACGAGCTGCTGCACCTCGCGCATCGCGGCGCGCAGCGCGAACTGCGCCTGGTCGCAGGGCAACGTCCGGATCCAGACCTCGAAGATCTGCTGCCGGCGCCCGACGTGCGTCGGCGGCACGCTGCGTCGTCCGCCCTGCGGGAAGGCCTCGATGTACGAGTAGTCGCCGTAGTTCATGCCCCGGGCGCTGCGAATCACCTGGTACAGGTGGCTGGACGAGTTACGGTGCTCGCCGAGCCAGGAGTTGGCGATCCACAAGGCGTAGAAATCGCGCTCGCCCCGGCGCACCTCGATCGGGAAACCGAAGCTGATCGAGCAGTCGGCGTCGGGCTTCTGGACCAGCACCGCGTGCCGGCCCTCGAAGGCGGGTGGCGCCGGCGGCGGGGTCGGCTCGGGCCGCCCCTCCGGCAGCTCGCCGAGCGAGGCCCGGAAACGGTCGAGCAGCTCCGGCGCGAATCCCCCGCCGAGCGCCACCTCCGCGTTCTCGCGGGTGTAGTGGCGCGCGTAGAACGACTTGACGTCGTCCAGCGTCATCGCTTCCAGGCTCTCCACGGTGCCCTCGGGCGGATGCTCGTAGGGCGTGCCCTCGAAGACGCTGGCGTAGAGCGCCGCCTTGCCCAGATCCTCGTCCGACGCGTAGCGCAGGGTGTTCTTGAGGTAGTTGAGGGTGTTGCTGCGCAGGCGGTCGAAGTCCTCCTGCTTGAACGCGGGGCGCAGGTAGGCGTCACCGAACAGCCCGTAATAGGCATCGAGGTTGTCCCGGTGCGTGCGCCCGGTGAGCACCGTCATCTCGCGGTCGACCCAGACGCCGTAGCCGGCGGCCATCGGGTACAGCTTCTCCAGGATCTGCTCGTAGGAGTTCTGCGTCGTCGAGGCCTCGGCGATCATCTGCGCCGTCATGTGCGCCAGCCCCGGGCGCTCCGGCGGATCGTCCTGCGAGCCGACCTTGAACCAGACCTTGAAGGTGATCGTGGGATCGTCAGGAACCTCGAGCAGCACGGAGCCTCCCTTGCCCCCGGAATCACAGGCCGCGGCCCCCAGCACCAGCAACGTCAGCACGGCCGCCCAACGAAGGTTGATCTTGCGCATTTCAGTTCTTCCCCCGCAGCACGGCCACCGTGCGTCGCTCGGGAACCAGATAGCGCGCGGCCGCGGCGCGAACCTCCTCCGGCGTGATCGCGTCGAGCGTCCCGTACAGCTGGTCCACGGCCTGGACGCCCCCGGTCACCGCGATGATGCGGGACAGCGCCGAGGCCACGTGATCCGGCGTGTCCAGGTTCATCAGGAACTGGTACTTGAGCCGGGACTTCAGGTCGGCCAGCCGCTTGGCATCCGGCGCCTCCTCCTTGTAACGGGCGATGGTGGCGTCGATCTGCGACAGCACCTCGTCGACGCGCTGCGGATCCTTGATCCGGGTCACGATGTCGAACAGCTTCGGATCGCGTTGCATCTCCTGGGAGGCGCTGATGAACTCCACCACCTGCTGCTCGAGCACCAGCTGCTTGTGGATCGCGCTGGTCTCACCGAACGCCAGGTCGGCCAGCAGCATCGCCGCGACCCAGTTGCGGTCGCTCGGGTCGAAGCGGTCCGCCTTGTAGCCGATCCACAGGATCGGGAGGCTCTGCCCCTCGTAGGTCACCTCGAGACGGCGCTCCTTCTTCTGCGGCGGCTCGACGGGGATCTTGGGCGCGACGTAGCCCGGCTCCCAGTCCCCGTAGTACCGGCGAACCAGCTCGACCGTCGGCTCGACCTGCACGTCGCCCGCGATCAGCAGCACGCAGTTCTCGGGCCGGTAGTAGCGGCTGAAGAACGAGCGCGAGTAGTCGAACATCGTCGGCATCGCCTTGATGTCCTGCTCGTACCCCATCGCGGTGTGGCCGTAGGTGTGCTTGTCGAAGGCCTTCTGGTGGATCCCCTCGTAGATCGCGAAGAACGGATTCATCCGGTTCTTGCGGTACTCGCCGTACACGGCACCGGCCTCGGTCTTGAAGGCCGGCTCGGGATAGGCCAGATTGCGGAAGCGGTCGCTCTCGATCTCCATCACCGTCTCCAGGTCGGCGGCGGTGATGCTGAGGTGGTACGCGGTCAGGTCGTCCGACGTGAAGGCGTTGGCGTCGGCCCCGATCCGCGTCACGATGTTGTTGTATTCGTCCTGGGGAAACTTCTCCGTGCCGCGGAACATCATGTGCTCGAAGAAGTGCGCGAAGCCGGTATGACCCGGCTCGTACTCGTCGCGCGCTCCCACGCGGACGATCGTCCAGTAGGCCACGAGCCCCTCGGAGCTCATCGGGACCAGGATCACCTTCAGTCCGTTGTCGAGCTTCTCGACGTGGACCGGGTACGGAAAGATCTCCGGCATGCTGTTCTCGTTCGACCGGACGGCTCCCACGGACAGCAGGCCGGCCAGGATCAATAAGGACAAGAGACGTCTCAAGACGATGGCCCTCCACGCGCTCGGATGAGCGCAGGGCATGATAGCCGACCTCGGCAGGGCCGTCAGACGCGATGGGTGACCGTAACGGTCCCGACGGGCGTCGACGGCCGTTTACGCGACGTTTACACTGGGAGACCCGCCGCGGGCGCTCAGGCCCGCGGGCGCCTCGGAGGAAGGCAGCATGACGATCCCCGCCGGCCGTGTCGGTCTGGTCCTTGTCCTCGCGGTCCTGGCGACCGCCGCCGCCGCCGGTCCGACCGGCGCCGGGTCCCCCACCGTCGAGCAGGCCGCCGAGTTCATCCGCGTGGCCGAGGAGCGGTTCCTGCGCGCCGTGGTGGACGCCGAGCAGGCCGCCTGGGTGCAACAGAACTTCATCACCCACGACACCGAGATCCTGGCCGGCCGGGCCGAGCAGCAGCTGATCGCCACCACCGTCGAGCTGGCCCAGCAGGCCACGCGCTTCGACGGTCTGGAGCTGCCCCGGGACCTGGCGCGCAAGCTCAAGCTGCTCAAGCTCGCGCTGACCAAGCCGGCCCCCGACGATCCGGAGCTGCAGTCCGAGCTGACGCGCGTCTCGACCAGCATGCAGAGCCGTTACGGCAAGGGCAAGTTCTGCCGCGGCGCCGACGGCGCGAGCGACTGCCTGAGCCTGACCGACCTGACCCGGATCCTGGCCGAGAGCCGCGACCCGGCCGAGCTGGAGCGGATCTGGACCGGCTGGCGGCAGATCGCGCGACCGATGCGCGAGGAGTACCGGCGGTTCGTCGAGCTGGCCAACGCCGGGGCCCGGGGCTTGAGTTTTCCCGACCTCGGCACGCTGTGGCGCTCGAAGTACGACATGCCGCCCGAGCAATTCGCGGCCGAGGTCGACCGGCTGTGGAACCAGGTGCGCCCGCTCTACGAGGCGTTGCACTGCCACGTGCGGGCCAGGCTCGCCGAACGCTACGGGACCGACGTCGTCCCGCCGCGCGGGCCGATCCCGGCGCACCTGCTCGGCAACATGTGGGCCCAGCAGTGGACCAACGTCTACGAGCTGGTCGCCCCGTCGGGCGGCGATCCCGGCTACGACCTGACGGAGCTGCTGCGGGCCAAGCAGCTCGACGCCCGGGAGATGGTGCGGTACGGGGAGCGGTTCTTCACCTCGCTCGGGCTCGACCCGCTGCCCGATACGTTCTGGGAACGATCGCTGTTCACCAAGCCCGCCGACCGCGAGGTCGTCTGCCACGCCAGCGCCTGGGACGTGGACATGGTCGACGACCTGCGGATCAAGATGTGCATCGACGTGACGGCCGAGGACTTCGTGACGATCCACCACGAGCTGGGGCACAACTACTACCAGCGCGCGTACAACGGCCAGCCGCCGCTGTACCGCGACAGCGCCAACGACGGGTTCCACGAGGGGCTGGGCGACACGCTGGCGCTGTCCACGACGCCGGAGTACCTGGTGCAGGTCGGGCTGCTGGACGAGGCGCCCGGCGCCGCGGGCGACCTGGGGCTGCTGATGCGGATGGCGCTGGACAAGGTGGCCTTCCTGCCCTTCGGCCTGCTCGTCGACCAGTGGCGCTGGAAGGTCTTCTCGGGCGAGATCACCCCCGAGGCGTACAACGGCGCGTGGTGGGAGCTGCGGCGCAAGTACCAGGGCATCGCCCCGCCCGTGGCCCGCACCGAGCAGGACTTCGACCCGGGTGCCAAGTACCACGTGCCGTTCAACACTCCCTACACGCGCTACTTCCTGGCCCACATCCTGCAGTTCCAGCTCCACGGCGCGTTGTGCGAGACGGCGGGCTTCCAGGGCCCGCTCCACCGCTGCTCGATCTACGGCAGCAAGGCCGCCGGGGAGAAGCTGCAGCGCATGATGGAGCTCGGCATCAGCCGTCCCTGGCCGGACGCGCTGGAGCAGGTCACCGGGGAGCGCGAGATGGACGCCACGGCGATCCTGGACTACTTCGCGCCGCTCAAGCAGTGGCTCGACGAGCAGAACGCGGGCCGCGCCTGCGGGTGGTAGCAGATCAGGGGGCGAACCACAGCCGCAACGCCAGCAGCACCACCGCCAGCGTCACCACGCCGCGGACCCAGCCGTGCCCCTTCAGCACGGTCAGGCGGACCCCGATCAGGCCGCCGATCAGGTTGCCCGCCGCCAGGACCAGCCCCGGCGCCCACTCGACCTTGCCCTGCCAGGCGAAGATCCCGAGCGACAGCACGGTGAAGACCAGGATCGCCAGCACCTTGACCGCGTTGCCCCGCACCAGGTCCAGCCCGGCCAGCGTCGTGACGGCGAGGATCAAGAAGCCCACCCCGGCCTGAACGAAGCCCCCGTAGATGCCGACCAGGAAGAACCCCCCGGCCAGCGGCAGCAGCCGCGGATCGCGACGGCGTCCGCCGGCGCGCCGCTCCAGCGGGTTCCACAGCGTCAGCAGGGTGATCGCGATCATCAGCAAGGCCAGGATGCGGCGGAACGCGGCATCCCCGACCTCGAGAGCCAGCCACGTGCCGATCAACGCGCCGACGCTGGAAGGCGCCGCGGCCCACAGCAGCGAGCCCGTCTCGACGAAACCGTGGCGGCGGAAGCCCCACACCGCGCCCACGTTCTGGACCAGGATCCCGACGCGGTTGGTGCCGTTGGCCACCGTCGGCGGCAGCCCGAGCAAGATCAGCACCGGGAGCGTCAGGAACGAACCGCCGCCGGCGACGACGTTGAGCGTGCCGGCCAGCAAGCCGACCGCGAACAGCGCGAGCTGCGCGCCCCAGGACTCCATGCGCCGGTCAGGCTAACACGGAACCGGCGGGCTCAGGGACGCCGTACGGAGCGACGGCTGGCGCCGGCGGGCGCCGCGCTGGGCCCGGGTCGGCGCGGGCGACGACCCGGCCGGAAGCGGTTCATCCGCTTGAAGCAACGCAACAGCCGCGTCTTGGCCTTGTTCTCGATCTGCCGCACGCGCTCGCGGCTGACGCCCATCCGCTTGCCGATCTCCTGCAGCGTCAGGCAGGGCTTGCCGGCCAGCCCGAAGCGATGCTGGATCACGTAGCGCTCCTGCTCGCACAGCTCGCGCAGCGCCTCGCCGAGACCGGCGGTGGCCTCCTGGTCCACGAGGTCCTGCTCGATCCGCTCCGCGGCGGGGTCGGTCAGGAACTCGGACATCGGACGGTCCTCGTTCTTGCCCACCATGTCGTCGAGGCTCAGCTCGTGCATGCTGATCTGGAGCGTCTCCTCGGTCTTGGAGACTTCCTGGCCCAGGCGGCGCGAGATCTCCTCGCGGTTCGGCTTCCGCCCCAGCTTCTTGCGCAGCGCCGCCTCGGCCCGCCGGATCTCGCGCACCCGCTTGAGCTGGTGCACGGGAACCCGGACCAGGTTGGTGTGATCGGCCAGCGCCTTCAGGATCGACTTGCGAATCCACCACACCGCGTAGCTGATGAACTTGGTGTCCTTGTCGGCGTCGAACCGGTAGGCGGCCTCGATCAGGCCGATGTTGCCCTCGTTCAACAGGTCCTCGAACGGGATGCCCAGGTTGCGGTACTCGCTGGCGACCTTGCTGACGAAGCTCAGGTTGGACTCGATCAGCGACTCGAACGCCTCCCGCCGGCCCTGCTTGATCTGTCGTGCAAGCTCTTTCTCCTGGGCCTTGGTCAGCCGCGGCGTGTTGCGGATCTCCGCAAAGTACCGGGACAGCGCGGTGGTGGACGAGTTGGAGGCTGTCGCCATCGAGATCTCCTGGGACGAGGGACGTGCTCGGGTCGCCGACGCCATGCCACGACCCGCCGTAGCACCAAGATGACCGGAGGAAAGCGCTCCGTCAACGCAGATTTGCGTAAGCAAACGCGACCTTTCGAGGGTTGTCGGGCTATTCCGATTTGGCGTCTTCGGTGACGTATACTGACTCGGCCGAGACCCTAAAATTCTTGCGCAGCGGAGTCGTCGTGGAGTTCTCCTCGGAAGCGTCGACGCGGGGGATCCGGGTTCACGTTCGCTCGCAGTACATCGCCGAGCGGTCGCGCCCCGAGCTCGGCCAGTGGTTCTTCGCCTATCACGTTCGCATCGCCAACGAGAGCCAGCACGCGGTGCAGCTCGTCAGCCGGCACTGGATCATCACCGACGCCCACGGCAACGTCCAGGAGGTGCGCGGTCCGGGCGTCGTCGGCGAACAGCCGTGGCTGGAGCCCGGCGAGGCGTTCGAGTACACGTCGGCCTGCCCGCTGCCGACGTCCTTCGGAACGATGGAGGGCAGCTACCGCATGGTGACCCGGGGCGGCGAGGGTTTCGACGTCCGGATCGCCCCGTTCCCGCTGGGCGAGCCGTACTCGATCAACTGAGCTCAGTCGTCGAGCAGGCCCTGCTGGCGCAGCCAGGCGGTGTTGAGCTTCGACAGGTAGCGCTCGCCGGAGTCGGGGAACAACGTCACGACCAGCGCCTCCGCCGGCAGCGGCGCGGCCACGACGCGGGCCCCCGCCGCGGCGGCGCCGCCCGACGACCCGGTGAAGATCGACTCCTTGCGCGCCAGCTCGAGCGTGGCCCGGTAGGCGGTCTTGTCGTCCACCGTGACCACCTCGTCGATGTAGTCCCACCACACGCACTCGGGCATGAAGTCCTCGCCGATGCCGTCGATCAGGTACTGGTGGATCTGGTCCTCGGGCGGCAGCTTGCGGTGCTCGTGGTAATAGGCATACACGCTGCCGACGGTGTCGACGCCGACGACGCGGACCGCGGGGTTCTGCTGCTTGAGGTACTTGGCCGTGCCGCTGATCGTGCCGCCCGTCCCGATCCCGACCACCCAGTGGGTCAACCGTCCGTCGGTCTGCCGCCAGACCTCGGGGCCGGTGGTCCGATAGTGCGCCTCGGGGTTGGCCTGGTTGTAGTACTGGTACGGCAGGTAAGCCCCCTGCTCGTCACGGATCCGCTCGGCGACCTTGTAGTAGGAGCGCGGATCGTCCGCGGGAACGTTCGTCGGGCAGGTGATCACCTCCGCGCCGTACGCCTCGAGCAGGGCGACCTTCTCCTGCGGTACCTTGTCCGGAGCCGTGCAGATCAGCCGGTAGCCCTTGAGATTCGCCACCATCGCCAGACCCACGCCGGTGTTGCCCGAGGTCGGCTCGACGATCGTGCCGCCGGGCTTGAGCAGCCCCGCCCGCTCCCCCGCCTCGATCAGCGCCGGGCCGATGCGGTCCTTGACGCTGTTGCCGGGGTTGAACGACTCGACCTTGACGGCGACCGTGGCCGGGCCCGGATGAAAGCGTCCCAGCCGGACGAGGGGCGTGTTGCCGAGGGTGGCGAGGATATCGTCACGAATCTCCATCGGGTCGGACTCCTGGGTGGGGCGGCGAATACGGCCCGCCGCGAGCGCGCAATGTTATTCGAAAACGGCCTGCGGCGCATCCGCGCCCGGACGCTCCGCGGCGGCAGCCCGTTCGACGCAACTATGGCCGTCCGCTATACTTCTGGCTCGAAACCCGTGCTCATGAGAACGCTCGATCCCGCACCCGCCGCGCTGTTGCTCGCCGTCGTGGTGATCTCCGCCTGCGGCAGCGGCGCCGACGCCGAACCGGCCGGCAGCGCCGGTTCGCCCGCGGAGCCCCCGGCCGCCGCGGCCGCGGCCGGCGCGGGTACGTCGATGCCGAACGGGTTGCCGGAGGTCGAGTTCGTGAGCGATCCCGACGCTTCGGCGCCGCCGCCGGAGGCGCCCGCGCCGGATCCGCCGCAAGGCGACTCCGACGACGACGCGCTGCTCGCGGAGCTACGCGCGCGGCACGAGACCGACCCGGCCGACGTCCAGGCGCTGCGGGCCTACGCGCGCGCGTTGACCGACCGCGGGCAGAAGCAGGCGGTCGTTCCGCTGTACGAGCGCGCGGCGCAGCTCGACCCGGGGCCGCGCAGCCAGCTCGAGCTGGGCATCGCCTACGCCAACGTCACGCGCCTCGCCGAGGCCGAGGCCGCCTACCGCGAGGTGCTCCGGCAGGTGCCCAACCAGCCGGCCGCGTTGCTCAACCTCGGCAACCTCGCCGCCAAGCGCGCCGACTTCCCCGGGGCCATCGAGTGGTACGGCCGGGCCATCGAGTCCGACCCCGAGTACATGCTGGCGTACTTCCACCTGGCGCAGATGTTCCGCGAGGTCGGACAGACCGACCGCGCCTACGCGGTCTACCTGACGATCCTGGACGAGATGCGGCCGACCAACCCCCGCGAGCAGGGGATCTACAACGAGGCCGTGTTCGAGCTGGCCTCGCTGGCGCTGTCGCTCGGACAGGCGGCCCAGGCCGAGAGCCTGCTGTCGCAGCTGGTGCGCGCCGCCCCGAATCACTCCGGCGCCCACTACGCGCGCGGCCAGGCGCTGCTGCAGCTGGGGCGCGAGGAAGAAGCGCAGCAGGAGTTCGAGATCCACATGCGCATCATGGCCAGCCGCAAGCCGACCGATGCGATGGCGTCGGCGCCGGAGTTCCAGTGACCGGCCCGGCCGCCCTCAGCCCCCGCATCCTCGTGACCCGCCTGGCCCTCGCGGCCGGGGTGCTGGCGCTCGCGCCGCCCGCGTCGCGCGCGCAGGCCGTCCCGGTGTTCAGCGACGTCACGGCCGGATCCGGGATCAAGCACACCAACGTCTGCGGGGAGCCGGGCCGCAAGAAGTTCTGGATCACCGAGACGATGGGCGCCGGCGCGGCGTGGCTCGACTACGACGGCGACGGCAAGCTCGACCTGTATCTCGTCAACGGCTCGACCTACGCGCGTGGGGCCGACAAGGGCGAGCCGAACCAGCTCTACCGCGGCGACGGGCGCGGCAAGTTCACCGACGTCACGGCCAAGGCCGGCGTGGGCGACCGCGGCTGGGGCCACGGGGTTGCGGTGGGCGACATCGACAACGACGGCGATCCCGACCTGTACGTCGTCAATCTCGGCCCGAACGCACTGTACCGCAACCGCGGGGACGGCACGTTCGAGAACATCACCGCCAAGGCGGGTGTCGCCGATCCGGGCTGGGGCACCTCGGCGGCGTTCTTCGACATCGAGGGCGACGGCGACCTCGACCTGTACGTGGCCAACTACGTCGACTTCGACCCGGCCAAGGTCCCGAAGTTCGGCAGCCCGGAGGCGGCGCGCCGTCCCACCTGCACCAACCGCGGCCTGGCGGTGTTCTGCGGCCCGGCCGGTCTGCCGCCGGGCCAGGACGTGCTGTACCGCAACAACGGCGACGGCACCTTCACCGACGCGACACGCGAGGCCGGGATGTTCCTGGACAAGCCGCGCTACGGCCTGGGCGTGGTGACGCTCGACTTCGACGGCGACGGCGACCTCGACCTGTACGTGGCCAACGACAGCGTCGAGAACTCGTTGTGGCGCAACGACGGCAAGGGACGCTTCACCGACATCGGCGTGCGCTCGTTGACCGCGCTCGACGCCGCCGGGCGGCCCCAGGCCGGGATGGGGACCGACTCCGGCGACTACAACAACGACGGCTGGATCGACCTCGTCGCGACCAACTTCTCGCACGACCTGAACACGTTGTACCGGAACATGGGCGGAAAGTTCTTCGTCGACGAGTCGCAGCTGGTCGGGATGAGCGCGACCAAGATGGCGCTGTCCTGGGGCGTCGGGTTCCAGGACTTCGATCTGGACGGCGACCTCGACCTGTTCATCGCCAACGGCCACGTCTACCCGCACATGGACGACTACGACGTCGGTCTGTACTTCCGTCAGCGGAACCACCTGTTCCTGAACCAGGGCGGCCGGTTCGCCGAGGTCTCGACCCGGGCCGGCAAGGGGTTCGAGGTCGCGCGCTCGTTCCGGGGCGCCGCGTTCGCCGACTACGATGCCGACGGCGACATCGACGCGCTGGTCACGGCGCTCGACGAGCCGGTGCTGCTGCTGCGCAACGATTCCCCTCGCCGCGGCCATTATCTCGAGCTGGAGCTGGTCGGGACGCGCTCCAACCGCGACGCCGTCGGCGCCCGGGTCACGGTCACGGCGGGCGGCAAGCGGCAGGCCCGGGAGCGCAAAGGCGGAGGGTCCTACCTCTCGCAGTCGGCGCCGACGCTTCACTTCGGCCTCGGCGCGGCGACCTCGGCGCTGGTCCAGGTGCGCTGGCCCGACGGCTCGCTGCAGGAGCTGCGCGACGTGGCCGTCGACCGGCGCGTGGTGATCCGTCAGGCGGCCGCGGCCAAGTCCAACTAGAATCTCGTCAGCGCGCTCCCGCCGGGCGAGCGGGGAGCGCGACAAGGAGACCCCATGCGACGCCCCTTGTTCCTGTGCGTGCTGCTGCTCGTCGGGCTGCCCGCGCTCGCGCAGCGGAGCAATACCCCGGGAGTCGAGGCCTGGGCGCTGCGTCTCGGCATCGCCGACGACCCCGACCAGGCGTTGCTCGGCGTCCAGATCGATCTGGGCGAGATCACCGACGGCGTCCGTTTCCGCCCCGACGCCCAGCTCGGGGTCGGTGACGACCACACGATCCTCAGCGTCTCGGGGGTCGTGGACCACCCGTTCGACACGGACACCGCGTTCCGTCCCTACGCCGGCGGCGGGTTGACGGTCGGGTTCGTGGACCGCGACCGGCCGGGCCCCGGCGGGGACGACACGGACGTCGAAATCGCGCTGGAGGCGATCGGCGGCCTGGAGTGGTCGCTCCGCGGCGGAAACGACTTCTTCGTCGAGCTGAACCTGGTCTTCGGCGACCTGCACGACGTGGAGCTGCTGGCCGGCTGGCGGTTCTGACGATCCCGTGATCTCCTGACGCTCCCCGTCCGTGGCCTCCGGGCATCCCGCCGCCTATGTTGGACAGGACGACCTTCCCGCGTTCCGCGCGGCTTCAGCCCCGGCCGCCTGGAGGACCACCGATGCGACGTCGCCCTCCGTCACTCCTCGTCCCGACGTTCCTGCTGGCCTCGCTGCTCGCACCGGCCCCGGCGGCCGGGGAGCGCGCCGAGGAACAGCTCGAGACCCGTGTCGAGCTTCCGTCGTCCTCGGTGCTGCACGTTTCGAACCTGCTCGGCTCGATCGTGGTCGAGGGCGGAGGCGCTCCGGGCGCGATCGAGATCACGGCCACCGTGGTCGCCGAGGCGAAGACCGAGCAGGAAGCCCGCCGGCTGGCGCGCTCGGTGAGCTGGGCGCAACAGTCGGACCCGGATGCGACCCGCGTTCGCGTCGAGTTCCCGCTGGATGCGGGGTCGGCCTACCGCTTTCCGAGGTCCGACGGCAAGAACCTGATTTCACGCTGGATCTCTCCGTTGCTGCAGCGCGGCTCCTACGAGGCGAACTATCACGGGCGGCCCGTGCAGGTGGGCAAGGTCAAGGGCGCTTTGCCGCTGGCGGCGCACGTCCGGATCGTGCTTCCGCCCGATGCCACGCTGCGGGTCGACCAGGTGGCCGGCGACGTCGAGTGCCGGCGGCTGCGCGGCCGGGTCGCGGTCGTGACCGGGCAGGGCGCGGTGCGCGCGCTGCAGGCCTACGGAGCGCTCGACCTGCAGGCCGGCGGCAGCGTCGAGGTCAAGAGCTTCCGCGGCGAGACGCTCGACGTGCGCACCACCTCCGAGGGCGTGGAGCTGCTGGATCTGCAGGTCTCCGAGATCCGGCTGACCACCGACGGCGGCAGGATCCGCGGAGAGCGCATCAACGCCGACGAGCTGGTCGTCGAGTCGGCCGACGGGGGCGTCGATCTGGCGGAGCTGGAGAGCGAGTCGCTCGAGGTCAGCACCGGGTCGGGTTCCGTCGAGCTGGCCACCCGGCTGCGTCGCGCTCGCCGGGCGGCGATCCGCACGGTCTCCGGCAGCGTCAGCTTGCAGGTGGCGACGCTCAGCTCCTTCGACCTCGAGACCGAGACCCCCTCCGGCGAGGTCCAGGTGCGGGGTCTGCCGCTCGATCTGCTGGAGCAGGACGGGGCGCGGAGCCGCTACCAGTACCGCTCCGGCGGCGCCGCGCTGCGGATCACCACGGACAGCGGGAAGGTCACCCTGCGCGCCCTTTGAGGCTCAAGCTCCCGCGGAACCGGCCGATGAAACAGGCGGGACCGGAGAGGGAGGCGGTGTGGCCCGGCCCGCCCGATCGCAACAGCCGTCGTCCGCCAGGCCCCCGAGAGCCGGGAGCCGGCCGACCGACGAGCTGGCCGCGCGCTGGCAGCGCGCCCACCCCGCGGGAGGCAGCGCGCGCGAGGCCCTGCTGCGCCGGCTGCGCGCGGGCGCGCCCGACCCCGATCCCGCCTCGCGGGACCTGCGCGGGATCCGCCTGATCGGCGAGAACCTGGCCGGCGTCGATCTTTCGGGCTGCGACCTGTCCGGCGCCGACCTCAGCCGCGCCGATCTCTCCGGAGCGCGGCTGGGGCGCGCCCGGCTCCGCGACACCGTGCTGTTCGGGGTCGACCTGACCGGCGCGGAGCTGTTGGGCGCGGACCTGGCCGGGGCCGACCTGACGGATGTCCGCGGCACGGGGGCCGGGTTCGGCGGCGCCGACCTGGCCGGGGCGACGCTGTTCAATGCCCAGCTGTCCGGCGCGACGTTCACGCAGGCCACGCTGCGCGATGCGGACCTGCGTGGCGCGGACCTGAACGAGGCGCGAATCCGCGAGGCGAACCTGCAGGGCGCGAATCTCGCCCGCGCCGAGCTCACCGGCGCGGACCTCGAGCAGAGCGCCGTGGACGGCGCCTCGTTCCACGGCGCCGGCATGCGCGGGGTCCGGCCCCGCGGCATCACCGGCTACGGCAGCGCGGACTGGATCGGGGCGGACATCGTCGGCGTGGACTTCTCGGGCGCGTACCTGCTCCGGCGCACGATCATGGACCAGAACTACCTGCACGAGTTCCGCACGCAGAGCAGGACCACCGCGGTGCTGTACTGGATCTGGTGGGCGACCTCGGACTGCGGGCGCAGCTTCGCCCGCTGGGGTCTCTGGACCGCGCTGCTGGCGGCGGTCTTCGCGGGATTGTTCCAGTTCGTCAGCGTGGACTACGGGGACCACCCGACCCCGCTCTCGCCGTTCTACTACAGCGTCGTGACCCTGACCACACTGGGTTACGGCGACGTGGTGCCCGCCTCCGCCGCCGCGCAGACGCTGGCGATGGTCGAGGTCGGGCTGGGCTACGTGATGCTGGGCGGGCTGCTGAGCATCTTCGCCAACAAGATGGCCCGGCGGGCCGAGTAAAGGAGCGGCCACGGATGCTCAAGCTGTTCAAGCTTAACCGGCGGCCCAACGCCGACGACGAGCTGCGGGCGGTGATCGACGAGCACGAGCTGCCGACCTTTCCGGCGGTCGTGATGCAGGCGTTGCAGATGCTGCGCGACGACCGCGCCTCGACCCCGGCGATCGGCGAGCTGATCTCCCAGGATCCCGGGCTCAGCGCGCGGCTGCTGCAGACGGTCAATTCCGCGGCCTTCGCGGTCAAGCACCGCGTGCGCAACGTGCCGCACGCCGTATCGCTGTTGGGCCGCTCCCAGGTCGAGTCGATGCTGATCTCGCTCGCGGTCGGCGACGCGCTGCCGCGGGAGCCCGCCCCGGGGTACGACCGGCTGCGGTTCTGGCATGCCGCCGCCCACCGCGCCGCGACCGCCGGCGCGTTGGCCGAGATCATCGATCCGTCGCGGCGCTCGGAGAGCTTCACCGCCGCGCTGCTCCAGGACATGGCCTTGCCGTTGCTGGCGCACCGGCAGGGCCGGCAGTACGGCCGGATCCTGGAGCAGTGGCACCACGGCACCGAGGACCTGGCGCGGCTCGAGCGCGAGTGCTTCCCCTGGGATCACGCCGAGGTGGCGGCGTTGTTGTCGGCGGAGCTGAAGCTCCCGGAGCTGCTCGGCCACGCCATCGGGTCGCATCACGGGACCGGCGACCCCGACTGGGCGGAGCTGCCCGCGGTGCGGCTGGTCAGCCTGTTGCGCGAGGTCAACGAGGACCCGGGGATCGAGCTGTTGATCGAGACGGCCCACGAGAGCTACCACGTGGCCCGCGATGCCGCGGCGGCGGCGGTGGAGCAAAGCCGCCGGGCCGCCGGGGAGATCGCGGCGCTGTTCACCTGACGCCGGCGGCCGGGGCCGGCCAGGGGCCGCGGTAATCGAAGACTACCGCGTCGCCGTAGCGCCGGCGATCCTGCTCGATCTTGGACAACAGCTGGTCCCGGCGGGCCATCAGCGCCCGGACGCGCGCCCGGCTGACCAGCCCGCGCAGGCGGCGCGCCACGGTCTTCTCGTCCAGCGCCGCCAAGCGCTCCAACAGCTCGCGCGGCATCCGCGTCGGCTTGGCCAGAAACCGCGGCGAGACCTCCGTCGAGAGGCGGAAGCTCCGGGAATGGTCGATCAGGTGCAAGCGCCAGTCGACGGGAGTCACCAGCTGGTTGCTGAGATTCCGGTCGGTGTTCAGGATCAGCGCGTCGAACAGGTGCATCACGAAGCGCTGGTGATCCAGCACTCGCGGGTCCGGCGGCTCGAGACCGCGACTGCGGCGGTCCTCCTCGTTGACGGCGCCCGCGATCCACTCGATGGCGGCCCCGGGCTTGCCCTGCCAGCGGCGCAACGCCACCACGGGCACCATCTCGAGCCCCAGCAGGCGGTCGACGAGGTAGGCGGCCCGATCGAACTGGTACGAGTCCGTGAAGTGCGGTTCCGGTGCCGCGCCTTCCTCACGGCTGACCCCCGGTTTGAACACGTCCACGGTCTTGAACGCCGCCTTGAGCGTCCGGCCGTCCAGCTCGAGCGTCAGCCGCGAGGGCCGGGTGATTCCCTCGGCCAGCACCTCCGCCTCGATCACCGCGCCCTCGAGCAGGAAGCGCTCGACGTCCCGGTCCCGCTCCGCAGACGCCCGCGGCGCCCCGGCGGCCAGCGGGGCGGCGCTTGCCAGTAACAGCAGGGCGATCCGGGCGCGGCGGTGGGCTCGCATCCGCTCATTGTCGCAGAGGCCGGCGCGCCACGCACCCGCCCGCCAGCGGCCGGCACCGCTTGCCGACGGACCCGGCGCTCCCGTAGACTTGGCGGGCGGACGACACACCAACCGTTCGGGCCGAAGAGAAACCGCCATGACCGATCGGGGCGGCCCCGCGCGGGCGCTCTGGCTGTTGCTGGGTCTGCTCGTCGCGGCCGCCTGTGGCCGCGCCGGCGGGGAGCTCCCTGCCGCGGCGGCGGCCGGTGCGGACCCGGCGCTGCAGCGGGTGACGCTGCTGCTGACCACCGACGAGCACGGCTGGCTGGAACCCTTCAGCGACGTCGCGGCCGGCGTGGCGCGTGGCGGGGTGATCGAGCTGCGGCGGCAGCTGCGGCAGGAGGGCCTGGGGAGTCCGGACGTGGTGTTGCTGAGCTCCGGCGATATGTGGACGGGGCCGTACGAGAGCACGCTGCTCGAGGGCCAACCGATGCTGGCGGCCTTCAATCGCATCGGTTACCGGGCGGCGGTGATCGGCAACCACGACTTCGACTTCGGCCTGGCGACCCTGGCCCGGCGCAGCGCCGAGGCGCAGTTCCCACTGCTGGCGGCGAACCTGGTGGACCGGGCGAGCGGCGAGCGCCCTCCCTGGGCCGCCGGCTCCACGGTGCTCGACGCCGGAGGTCTGCGGTTGGGCCTGGTCGGCCTGACCCACCTGTACACGCCCCGCCTGACCGATCCGCGCAACGTCTCCACCTTGGAGTTCTTGCCCTACGCGCCGGCACTGCGGCGGGAGGTCCCGCGGCTGCGCGAGCGCGACGCCGATCAGGTCGTGAGCCTGTTCCACGTCGAGCTCGACACGGTGCGCGAGCTGCTGCCGACGCTGCGCGAGCTGGGCGTGGTCGCCGCCGGGGTCGGCCACGCCCATCGCGCCGAGGCGCTGATCGACGACAACGGCACGCCCGACGACGTGCGGGACGACGTCGTGCTGTGCAACGCCGGCCCCTACCTCCGTAGCTACTGCCGCATCGACCTCGCGTTCCGCAACGGAGAGCTGGTCGAACGCGCGGTGACGATCCGCGAGGTTTCGCGGCCGTTGGCCGAGGATCCGCTCGCGGCCGACCCCGAGCTGCTCGCGATCATCGAGGATGCCCGCGCCCGGCTGGGCGAGCTGGGCTCGGAGTGGCTGACCGAGCTGGACCGGACGATCGAGGTCGCCGAGCTGCGACGGCTGCTCGTCGACAGCTGGCTGAGGGCCCTGCCCGGGGTACGCTTCGCCGTGACCAACGACGGCGGAATCCGCCAGCCGCTGCTCCCGGGATCGATCCGCGTCCGCGACGTGATCTCCGCGCTGCCGTTCGACAACACGCTGGTCGTCGTCGAGCTGAGCGGCCGCCAGCTGCGCGAAGTGCTCGCCAACCCGGCGTCCGTCGTCGGGGGCTTCCGTTACCGCTACCGCGAGACGCCCCACGGCCGTGAGGTGCTCGCGCTGTTCGACCGCGACGGGTCGCCGATCCCCGACGAGACGCGGTTGCGGATCGTGATCAACGACTTCATGTACCTCGGCGGGGACGGCTATGCCTTCGCCGGACACGATCCGGCCCCCGAGTGGACCGCCATCGACTGGCGCGAACCCCTGGTGCAGTGGCTGCGGGACGTCGGCCGGGGCACGGAACCGCTCCCCACGGCCCCCGAGGCGCGCGCGCGCAACGTCGACCGACCGTAAGTCTCTTCCCTGTAAACAAATCGAAAAACCTGCGAGATCGGGCAACCGATGGCGGTCCCCGTGCGTTTCAAGAACTGAACAGCGGTCGGCGCACCCGACCCCCGCGGGAGCCGACCCGGAAGCGGATCGGGATCAAGGAGCGGACATGAGAGCAACGGTACGTGAAGTGGGCGACGTATCCGTGGTGGACCTCTACGGAAAGATCACCATCGGCAGGGGCGACATCGTGCTGCGCGAGCGGGTCAACGATCTGCTGCACGCCGGGCAATGCAACATCCTGATCAACCTGGCCGGAGTCACGTACATGGACTCGTGTGGTCTCGGAGAGCTGGCGGCCTGTTACCGCAACGCCAAGGACTACGGCGCCACGATCAAGCTGCTCAACCCCACGGGGCGCGTGTTCGACCTGTTGCAGATGATCAAGCTCGAGGAAGTGATCGATTCCTTCCGCGACGAGACCGAGGCGGTGCTGGCGTTCGGCCGGCAACGCGCCGGACGGCCGGCGCCACCGACGGGCAACGGCGGCGCCCCCGAGCCGCTGCGGTTCGGTCGCTGAGAACGGACCGGCGCCCGGCGGACGGCAGGTCGCCGCGCCGGGCCCGGGTGGTGGAGGCTGCGGCCGCCCGGATCAGGCGGCGCCGGACTGGACCTTGCTCGCGGGCCGGCTCGCCGCCGCGCTCGCGCCACCGTCCATGTCGATGCTGCCCTTGAAGCGGGCTCCGTTCGCCAGCGCGACGCGCGGCGCCCGGATGTCCCCCTGCAACGAGCCGGTCGTCGACAGCTCGACCTTGTCGTCGGCCGTGACGTCGCCCTTGACCTCGCCCTCGATCAGCACCGCCTTGGCGTGGATGTCGGCCTGGACGTGTCCGTTCGGACCGACCCGCAAGTCGTGGCCGCCGAGATCGATCCGACCCTCGATCCGGCCTTCGATGGTGAGGTTCTCGCTGCCGCTGATCTCGCCCTTGATCTGAACCGACTTGCCGATCGTGGCCGAGCCACCGGAGGAGGCCCGGGGCGGCGCCGGATCGTGGGTCCGGGGCGCGTTGGCCTGGGGAGCCGAAACATGTGCGGCGGGCTCGGCGGTGTCGCTCTTGGTCTTCGGTTTCATCCACGTCATGGCTTCGCAGTCCTCCTTCCGGGGTCAGTGAACGATGCGGTACAGGGAAAACCTAGGTCCCGGCCGCGCCGGGTCAAGCGGCGGGACCTGCGGGAGCCCGGAAGGGTGAAAAGAACGGGCGGAATCCGAGGGGGGGCGGGGCCGGCCCCGCCCCCACCCGGCC
>JBFKMV010000082.1:0-20272 GCA_041629655.1 Candidatus Polarisedimenticolaceae bacterium | reverse complement strand
TGCGCCGCCTGCCACGGACCGGGCGGGCGGGGCGACGGACCCGGCGCCGACGATCTGGACCCGCGGCCGCGTGACCTCACCTCGCGCCAGTACCGGTTCCGCAGCACGCCCAACGGCGAATTGCCACGGCCCGAAGACCTCGAGCGCACGATCCGCCGGGGCCTGCCCGGGGCCGACATGCCGGCGTTCGGCGATCTGTTCTCGCGGCAGGAGCTCGACGATCTGATCCATTTCGTCTACTCGCTGCAGACGCCGCAGGTGTTCGACGGCAGCCCCCCGGCGGCGCTGCCGCCGTCGCCCGTTCCCCCGCCGACGCCATCGTCGCAGCGTGACGGGCGCGCGCTTTACGCGATGGTCGGTTGCTGGCGCTGCCACGGCGTCAGCGGCGCCGGGAACGGTCCCGCCGGGCGCACGACGACGGACGAGGACGGGCGGCGTCTGCGGCCGACCGATTTCCGTTACGACCCGTTCAAGGGCGGTCGCACGCCGGAGGACGTGGTGCGGGCGCTGCGCACCGGCCTCAACGGAACCGCGATGCCGTCGTACGACGAGGCGATGCTGATCTCGAGCGAGGACCCCGGCGACACCGCCTCGCTCGGCGGCCGGCTGGACGCATCGCTGCGGTCCGCCGTCGAGGCCTTTCGCGAGTCCTCGCCGACGCCGCAGCAGCTGGCCGCGATGGACGCCGCGGAGCGCGCGGCGTTGCGGGACCGCCGGCTCGCCGACCTGGCCTACTACGTGCTGTCGCTGGAGCGCCGCCGCGGCGCCGGGTACCGGCTGTTCCGCGAGCGCCCCGAGCGCGAGTTACGGGAGACGGCCCCGTGAGCCGGGTGGTCCGGGCGCTCCTGGTCGGGCTGCTGGCGCTCGGCGCGAGCGGCTGCCCCGGTGACGGGGCGCTCCTGGGAGTCTGCGGGGACGGAACGGTCGACGTGCTGGAGGAATGCGACGACGGCAACGTCGACGACGGCGACGGCTGCAGCGCCGCGTGCGAGCTCGAAGGCGGCGGCGGAGGCATGGACAACCTGACCTGGATCCAGGACAACGTCTTCACCCCGACCTGCGCCACGCCGTGCCACTTCCCCGGCGGCCCGGGGCCGATGCCGCTGACCAGCGAGCAGGTGTCCTACGACAACCTGGTCAACGTGGACAGCATCCAGGTCGCGCTGAAACGTGTCCTGCCGTTCGATTCCGAGAATTCGTACCTGGTGCACAAGATCGAGGGTCGCCCGACGATCGTCGGGGCGCGCATGCCGCGCGGCGGGGCGATGCTGCCCCAGGAGCAGATCGACGCCATCATCGCCTGGATCGATCGCGGAGCGCCGCGGTGATCCGCCGGGCCGCCGCGCTCGCGGGGACCGCGCTGATCGTGCTGGCCGCGGGCGGTCCGGCCGAGGCCGAGCCTTCGTTCGCGATCCGCACCGGGTACCGTTGCTCGCAGTGCCACGTCAACCGCACGGGCGGCGGGATGCGCACCGCGTTCGGCAGCCTCTGGGCCCAGACGGTGCTGCCGGCGCGGCTGCTGCGCTGGCGCGACGGCGGCAACCTGTTGCCCGCCGATCCCGAGGCGCGGTTCGCCGCGGGCGGCGACTTCCGTTTCCAGTACCTGTTCGGCGAGTCGCGGGACACCGACGACGTCTCCTCGTTCGAGGTTCCCGAGGCCAACCTGTACCTGCTCGGGCGCCTGATCCCGGGCAAGCTCGAGCTGTACCTCGACGGCACGACGGGGCCGGGCGGCGCCTCGGCCCGCGAGGCCTTCGCGCAGCTGTCGTTCGGCGGAGCCTGGCGGGCCTACCTCAAGGCCGGGAAGTTCCTGCCGCCCTTCGGCTGGCGGCTGCCCGACGACGACGCGTTCGTGCGGCGCTTCAGCGGGTTCACCTACAGCGCGCCGGACCAGGGCGTGGAGATCGGCGCCGAGCCCGGCCGCTGGTCGACCGTGCTCGCCGTGGTCAACGGCAGCGGTGCCGGCGACGACGACCGGACCAAGAAGGTCTCGCTGATGGCGGTGCGCCGGATCGGCAGCTGGCGCCTCGGCGCCTCGGGGTCTTCCAACGACGCCGACGGGGTGCGGACCACGTTCGCCGGCGCGCTGGCCGGCGCGAGCTGGGGCCGGCTGACGGTGCTGGGCGAGCTGGACTGGGCCGAGCTCGATCCGGACGACGCGCCCCGGACGGAGCAGCTGCTGGGCTACATCGAGGTCGACGTGTTGATCGCGCGCGGTCTCCAGCTCAAGCTCGCCCACGACTGGCGCGACCCGAACCGGGACATCTCGACGCTGGACGAGACCCGCGACCTGCTGGGCCTGGAGTACCTGCCCTGGCCGTTCCTCCAGTTGCGGCTGGTCGCCCAGCGGCGCGACGGACCGCCGCAGCTCCCCGACTCCGACGACCGGTCGGCGTTCTTCGAGCTGCACCTGTTCTTCTAGCGGCGGCCGCCGCTTGCCGCCTGCGCGGCGCGAGGTTCCGGAAGGCTTCGGCTGGGCCTGCTGGCCGCGCTGTTCCCGCTGCGCGCGCCGTAGTAACCTGGGAGCACACGTCAGCCTGCAACACCGGAGCAGCGATGGGCCTTCGCTCCGTCATCGTCATGGCGATCGTCGTCGCCGCTACGCCGCCGACCGTTGCCGAGACCGGCGAGGTCGCCTGCGACGCGGAGCTGCTCGCCGCCGAGGGCGGGCGGGCGAGCGCGTGGCCGCTCTCCGCGCCGACCGAGGCCGTCGACCGTTGCCTGGCGAGCTGCGTTACCGCGCCGCACATCTTGCTCTACGAGGACACCCAGGGCGTGCTGGTCGACCCCGGCAGCACGTCCGGCGACGAGGTCCAGCTCGAGGCGGATGCCGCCAACGAGTTGATCTCGCTCTACGGCGACCGCTTCGACTTCATCGGTTTCTGGACCAACTTCGATCCGACGACCCGCGTCGGCGGCGCCAACTTCCGCAACCTGTACAACCAGTCCTCGGGCTTCGGGCTCGGGCCGATCGACCAGCGGGCGAGTCTCGGCCTGAACAGCGACCGCGTGCAGGGGTTCGTCACGATGTACGACCTGCACCTGACCGCCAACTGGGATCTCAACGTCACGCTGGACCACGAGTTCGGCCACCGCTGGATGGTGTTCATGCTGCCGCTGCTCGACGGCCGGGTGATGCGAAGCGGAGCGCACGCCCAGACGGCACTCGACGCCCAGGGCGGGATGCACGCCGTGGACTGGGCCGGCGACCTCAACCCCAAGTGCCGCGACCCGGCCAACAACGCCGATACGGGTGTGGTGTGGGGCTGGATGCAGCTCTACCTGATGGGCTACGCGGATCAGGCCGAGACCGACGCGGGCATGAGCCAGCAACGCTACATGGACGATTCCGTGGACAGTTGCCCCAACCAGCCCTACGGCGGGCCCGTCTCGACCTGGACCGTGCAGGACATCATCGATGCCAACGGCGAACGGTTGCCGGCAGCGGCTGACGCGCGCAAGCACTTCCGGACCGGCTGGATCCTGATCCACCAGCCCGGCAACCCGCCCGGCTCGCGGGAGCTCGACGACCTGGCGTCGTTGCTCGACGGCTACTGCGACCGCTGGAGCACGATCACCCTGGGTCGCGGCACGATGACCCAGACGCTGTTCGACGATTGCGATTGCAGCGGCTTGCCCAACGGCGGCTGTCCGGGATGCGCCGATGATGCCGACTGCGACGACGAACTGTTCTGTAACGGCGCCGAGACCTGCGACGTCGCGTCGGGAGACTGCCTGCCCGGGGGCGCGCCCTGCGCTCCCGACGAGGTCTGCGACGAGCCGGCGAATCTCTGCGTCGGCTGCAACGACCAGGACGGGGACGGCTACGGTTCTCCGGGGCTGGTGGTCTGCCCCGCCGGTCCGGGCAACGACTGTAACGACGCCGATCCCAACACCTACCCCGGGGCGCCCGAGATCTGCGACGGTGCCGCCAACGATTGCACGGGCTTCGCCTGGCCCACCGTCCCCAACGACGAGCTCGACGGGGACGCCGATGGCTGGGTCGCGTGCTCGCCCTGGCAGGGCGACGAACCCGGCGTGAGCGGCGGGGGCGACTGCGACCCGAACGACGGAACCACCCACCCCGGAGCTCCGGAGCGGAACGACGGTCTGGACAACCAGTGTCCCGGTGATCCCGGCTTCGGCGTCGTCGACGAGACGTCGGGCGATTCGGGTTTCCACGACCCGGCGGACCGCGATCGTTACTGCTGGGATCCCCAAACGGGCGCAACCGAGTACGAGGTGCGGCGGTCGGGCGCTCCGTCGTTCCCGAGCGGCTGCGCGGGGACGACCACGACGGAAACCTGCTGGACGGACTCCGAGCTGCCCCCCGGCGGGAGCGCATTCCATTACCTGAACCGACCGTTGTCCCCGCTGACCGGAAGCTGGGGGCAGGACTCGACGGGTAGCGAGCGGACCGACATCTGTCCGTGAGGCGCCGGTCGCGCTGCGGCACCCGCGCCCTCGCTCTAGTATCCTCCCGCCGTGCACGACCTGACCCTGTTGCGCGACCTGGTGTTGCTGGTCGCGGTCGCGATCCCGATGGCCGCGCTGGCCCAGCGCGTTCGCACGCCGACCGTCGTTGCGTTCCTGTTGACCGGCGTCGTGATCGGGCCGCATGCGCTCGGACTGATCCACGACGCGGAGTCGGTCGCCGCGCTGGCGGAGCTGGGCGTGGTGCTGCTGCTGTTCACGATCGGGCTCGAGCTGTCGATGTCCCGGATCTTCCGCCTGGGCCGCGCGGTACTGCAGGGTGGGGGGCTCCAGGTCCTGGGCACGCTGGCGGCGGTGGCCGCGATCGCGTTGTTGCTCGGGACCGCCTGGCGGCCGGCGGTGTTCTTCGGCGCGCTGGCGGCGCTGTCGTCGACGGCGATCGTGCTCAAGGTGCTCAAGGACCGCTCCGAGCTGGACACGCCCCACGGCCGGGTGATGCTGGCGATCCTGCTGTTCCAGGACCTCTGCGTGGTGCCGCTGATGCTGCTGGTGCCGCTGCTGGCCGGAACCGCCGGCAGCGTGCTGCAGGCGTTGGGCGAGATGGCGCTCAGCGTCGGGGTCGTGGCGGGGCTCGTGCTGGCCGGGCGTTACGTCGTGCCCTGGATCCTGGAGCGGGTGGTCGGGCTGCGCAACCGCGAGGTGTTCACGCTGTGCGTCGTGCTGTTCGGCCTCGGTGCGGCGTGGGTCACGGCGCATTTCGGGTTGTCGCTGGCGCTCGGGGCGTTCATCGCCGGGCTGGTGGTCTCCGAGTCGGAGTACGGGCTGCAGGCCCTGTCCGACGTGGTCCCGTTCCGCGACACGTTCAGCAGCATCTTCTTCATGTCGGTGGGCATGCTGCTCGATCCGGCGTTCGTCGCCGGGCGCCCGCTGGTCGTTGCCGGGGCGACGCTGGGCCTGATGGTGCTGAAGGCCGCCATCGCCGGCGGCGTGACGATCTCGCTGGGACGTTCACTCACCGTCGGCGCGCGCGCCGGACTCGGCCTGGCCCAGGTCGGCGAGTTCTCGTTCGTGCTGGCGATGGTCGCCGTGCCGCTCGGCCTGCTGGAACCCGCCGCCCATCAGCTGTTCATTGCCGTCTCGGTACTGTCGATGTTCGCCACTCCGTTCGTCATCGCCGGTTCGCGCGGGCTTGCCGAGCGCCTGGCCCGCCTGGGCGGAGGCTCGGTGCTCGACGTCGAGCCCGACCAGGCGGCCGAGCTGGAGCGGCTCCACGACCACGTGGTGATCGTGGGTTACGGCATCAACGGCAGCAACCTCGCCCGCGTCCTGCGCGCCGCCGGCATCCGCTACGTGATCCTGGAGCAGAACGGTCAGCTCGTCCGCCACGCGCAGCGCGACGGCGAACCGATTTACTTCGGTGACGGAACCAGCCGCGAGGTGCTGCACCAGGCGGGGTTGGAGCGGGCGCGGGCGCTGGTGCTGGCGATCGCGTCGCCCGAGGACGAGCGGCGCGGCGTGGCGGTGGCCCGCGACATGAGCCCCACGGTCCGGATCGTGGTCCGTACGCGCTACGTCTCCGAGATGACCGAGCTGCGGCGGCTCGGCGCCGACGACGTGGTTCCGGAGGAGTTCGAGACCTCGCTCGAGATCTTCTCGCGCGTGCTCCGGCTGTACGGTGTTCCTTCCAACGTCATCGCGCGCGAGGTCGAAGCCGCCCGCGGGGCGCACTACGAGATGCTGCGGGGCCTGGCGCTGCCGGATCTGCGGCTGGACGAGCTGCGCCATCTCGGCGTGCATGCCGTGCTGGACACCGTGCAGGTCGAACCGGGCGCGCGCGCCGCGGGGCAGGGCATGGCGGCGCTGCGGCTGCGGCAGGAGACCGGCGCCACCGTGATCGCGGTCGTGCGCGAAGGGCAGGCCGTCCCCAACCCTCCGCCGGACTTCCCGTTCCAGGCCGGTGACATCGTGGTGCTGGTGGGCGATCGGGAGTCGCTGAACCGCGGCGTGGAGATCTTCCGGTGTCGAGAGCCGGCCGGGGCTGGACCGGGCGGCCCGGCGCCACCATAATGCCCTGGTGGCCCGCGCCCGAACCCAGTCGCCCCTGGCCCCGCTGGCGGTCTTCGTGGCCGTCGCCGCCGTGTTCGCGGGGCTGTGGTTCTACGCCGAGTTCCACGAGCGCGACGAGCTGAGGCAGGAGACCGCCCGGGCCACCGAGCAGGTCGCAATCCGGCTCGAGAGCTATCTCGCCGTGCGACTCGGCATGCTCCGGACGATCCGCGACGAGTGGGTCCGTGACCACATCTCCAGCCGGGAGACGTTCGTCGAGCACGCGGACATCGTGCACGAGTACTTCCCGGGAATCATCGCCATCAACTGGATCGACGCCGCCGGCACGATCCGCTGGGTCGTGCCCGAGGAGCCCAACCTCGCGGCCAAGGACCGGGACCTGACCGTCCACCCCGTGGCGGGCGGGGTACTGGAAGCCGCGCGAACCAGCGGCGAGCTGATGGTCACGCCACCGATCGAGCTGTACCAGGGAGGCCGCGGTTTCGCGGCCTACCTCCCGGTCCGGCGCGACGGCGCAATCCAGGGCTACGTCAACGCCGCGTTTCGCATCGAGCCGCTGATCGAGGACAGTTTGCGGCGCGGCGTGCGCGAGGAGTACTACTTCACGGTCCACGACGGAGGCCTGACACTTTACGCCTTCACCGCCGACGGATACGAGGACGGACGGCCGTTCCGCTCGACCGGCAACTTCTCGGTCGGAAACCGGACCTGGCGCGTCGCGCTCGAGCCCAACGCCGACAAGATCCTGACGGAGGAGAGCGGGGCCGACGACGCGATCGCGATCGCCGGGGCGCTGCTGGCGATCGGGCTTGCGTTGTTGACGTGGCGGTTGCAGCGCAGCCGGGCCGAGCTGCGCGAGAGTCGCGAGAGCTACCGCCGGCTCGTCGAGGACACGCCGGCGCTGATCTGCCGCTTCAGGGCCGATACGACGCTGACCTTCGTGAACCAGGCCTACGCGGACTATTTCGGGCGGACCCCGGAACAGCTCGAGGGAACACGGTTTCTGGAGCTGGTGCCGGAGGACGCTCGGGATGCCGTGTTGCAGAAGCTCGCCGCGCTGAGCCCCGAGGCTCCCAGCAACGTCTACGACCACGAGGTGATCGCGCCCGACGGCGAGCGTCGCTGGCAACAGTGGCGCGATCGCGCGCTGTTCGACGAACACGGCGAGCTCTACGAGTACCAGTCGGTCGGCGTGGACGTCACCGAGAACCGGCGCGTCGAACAGACGCTGCGTGAGAGCGAGGAGCGCTTCCGCACGATCTTCGACTCGGTCAACGAAGCGATCTTCATCTTCGATGAGCGGGGTAAGCTGCTCGACGCGAACCGGCGGGCCAGCGAGATGTTCGGTTACCCGCGCGAAGAGCTGTTGCAGCTCAACCCGGAACGGCTGGCCGCACCCGTTCCGCAACCGGACGACCCCTGGTACCAGAAGATCGAACAGCCCGGCACCGGGTCACGCCTGTTCCAGTGGGAAGCGCGTCATCGCTCGGGGCGCGCCTGGGCTGCCGAGGTCACGCTGCGCCGCACGAGCATCGGCGGTCGTGATCGCGTCCTCGCCGCGATCCGGGACGTGACCCAGCGTCGCAAGCTCGAGGAGCAGCTTCGCCAGGCGCAGAAGATGGAAGCGGTCGGTACGCTCGCCGGCGGGATCGCCCACGATTTCAACAACATCCTCACCGCGGTGCTGGGTCACGCGGAGCTGGCGCGGATGCAGCGCCCGGCCGAGGCCGGCGTGACGAAGGCTCTCGACGGGATCTTCCAGGCCTGCGAGCAGGCGTCGGGGCTGACCCGTTCGCTGCTCACGTTCAGTCGCAGCACGCCGGTGCAGAAGTCCCGGGTCGACTTCGGTCTGCTCGTGTCGGACACCGTTCGCATGCTCGGACCGATGCTGCCGGATGCGATCGAGGTCGAGTGCCGGACGCCCGTCGCCGGGGATGCGATCTGGGTCGAGGCCGACCGGACGCAACTCCAGCAGGTGTTGATGAACCTCGCGGTCAATTCGCGCGACGCGATGCCCGGTGGCGGAAAGATCCGCATCTCGCTGGAGCGCGAGCCGGGTCAAGACGGGGACGCGGGCCGCGCCGTGCTGACCGTCTCCGACACCGGCGCGGGCATGCCGGAGGAAGTGCGGCGTCGCGTCGTTGAGCCGTTCTTCACCACCAAGGCCAGGGAGCGCGGCACCGGCCTCGGAATGGCGGTGGTGCACGCGATCGTGATCAACCACTCGGGTACGATGGACATCGAGTCCCGCGTCGGCCGCGGGACCCGGGTCAGCGTAAGGCTGCCCTGTTGCGGGGCGCCCAGCGGCGAGACGCTGTCGCACCCCGAGCTGGAGCGGGGCCGCGGGCGGGGTGAGCGAATCCTCGTCGTCGAGGACAACGAGCAGGTGCTGGAGCTGATCTCGGGGGTGATGCGATCGCGCGGGTACGACGTCGTCGAGGCGCGCGACGGGGCGGAGGCGGTCGAGGCGTACCGGAAGGAACCCGAAGCGCTACGGCTGTTGATCCTGGACGTCGACCTGCCGAAGCTCAGCGGCACCGCCTGTCTCGAGCTGATCCGGGAGTCGGGCGGCGGGGCCCCGGCGATCCTGATCAGCGGGAACCCCGAGTTCGATCAGCGTGAAGGCCACCGGGTCGGAAACGGCGACGACGTGGCGTTCCTGGCCAAGCCGTTCGCGATCTCGCGGCTGGCCGACCTGGTCGGGAAGCTGTTGGGTCGGGACGCCGGGCTCACGACACCGGGACAGCCACGTCGACCTCGATCCGGGGCGGGCGCTCGAGGTGCTTCTTGACCGAGCACAGGGCCGCGGCGCGCTGAACGGCCTCGCGATAGCGCCCCGGGAATCCCTGGGGCGCCTCGACGATCAACTCGATCCGACCGACCATCCCGGTCTCGGGGTCGACCACCGAGCGTTGCCGTAGGCGCAACCCCTCCGTCGGGATCCCCCTGGCGCGGCAGAACCGCGCGACGTAGAGCCCCGTGCACGTGGCGATCGAGGCCAGGAACAGGTCGAACGGAGTCGGGGCCGTGCCGTTCTGATCGGTCGTGACCGCCAGGTCGCCCAGCCGCGCCTCGACGCGGTCGCCCCCCGGAAAGACGATCTCCATCGGTCTGCTCATGGTCGCGCTCCTCGCTCGTGGCGTTCATTTCCCAGGATGCAGGGTCGTCCGTGGAGGTCACGCGTCCCGGTTTCGGGCGCCGCCCGGCACTTTTTGCTTCAGTTCCGCCCGCGACCCCGGTACCTTGTCGGGCCGGAGAAGCGTGGAATGCCGCCGCCCCCTCGCGTCCTGCTGATCGGCTACCGGCGCGCCCCGTGCGAGGCGCTGGCGTCGCTCGAGGTGCCTTACGTGCTGTGGGCGGATCGGCGGCGGCGGCCTCCGGGCGCGACGCACGTCCACGTCGAGCCGATCCCGACCGGACGGGCGGCGCTGCGCGAGACCGCCGAGACGCTGCGGCGCCTCGGCCCGTTCACCCACGTGATCGCGGCCACCGAGGCGGCCGTCGTGGCCGCCGGTGGCGCGCGCCGGACGTTCGGAGCGCGCGCCTCGCCGACCAGCACGGTGCTGCGCTGTGCCGACAAGCTGGTGATGAAACGGTACCTGCGGGCCGCCGGCATCCCGATGACCGACTTCCGCGACGGAAACCAGCCGATCGGCGAACGGGAGCTGTTCGAGACACTCGGCTCGCCGGTGGTCGTCAAGACGCGCACCGGCAGCGGGAGCCGGGACATCGCCTTCGCCGCCGACGCCGAGACGTTGCGCGCCATCCCGCGGCGCAACCGGATCCTCGAGCGCTTCGTGCGCGCCGAGGAGGCCAGCGTGGAGACCTTCGTCCGCGACGGCAGGCCGTGCTTCGAGAGCCTGACCGAGTACCGGGTCAAGGCCGAAGTCAACGTGGTGCCCGCGCAGTCGGCCCCCGAGCTGGAGCGGGCGATCCGCGACCTCAACCGGCGCGTGATCCACGCGCTGCGGATCCGGTGGGGCGTCACGCATCTCGAGCTGTACCTGACGGGCCGCGGGCCGCTGTTCGGCGAGATCGCGCTGCGGCCGCCCGGCGGCTACATCATGGACCTGCTGCGGCTGGCCTACGGCTTCGACGCCTGGCAGGCGTTCATCGCGATCGAGCTCGAACTGCCGTTCGAGTTCCCGCAGCACCTCGCGCCGGCCGCCGCGGCCGCGATCGTCCTGCACCCCGGCCCCGGCCGGGTGGTGCGGGTGGCCGGGCTCGACCGGGTCCGGGCGCACCCCTGCGTGCATGACGTCGAGCTGCGGGTGAAGGAGCGCGACCTGGTCAAGACGCGCCGGAGCACGGGCGAGCACGTGGGGCGGGTGCTGCTGCGGGCGGAGCGGCGTGACGAGCTGCTGGCGGCCGTCGACGACGTGCGGCGGCGACTGGTCATCGAGGTCGACCAGGCCGGGGCTTGACCCGTCCCTGGCCGGTCAACCCCGCCGGCCCACCGCCGCGTGCGTCAGGCGGCCGCGGCGCTGACCGAGGCGGGCACCAGCCGCCTGGAGCAACGCGCCGGCCAGCGACCCGTCCTCCCCCCGTCCGGCCTCGATACAGGCCAGCTCGAGCAACGCCGCGGCCTCGAAGGCGGCGAAGCCGTCCTGGTCGTCTTCCGCCGCCAGGTAGGCGCTGCGGAAGCGCCGCGCCGGAGATCCCGCGGGTCCGGTGCCGCCCTGCCGGAGTCCCAGCGCGGCAAGCCGGGCCAAGAACCCCGCAGCGTCGATGAACGGATGCGCGACCACCACGTCGTCGACCTCGCCGATGGCGATGCCCTCGGCGGTGCGCAGCACGTGGCCCGGTGCGATGCTGCGCAGCACGGGCCCGGTCTGCGGCTCCGTCTCGCGCAACGCGCGCTCGATCCGCCCCAGCAGGCCGCCGGCCGTCGTCGCGAATCCGTTCGCGTTTTCGGGGAGGCGTTCGATCCCGCCGTGCAGGGCCTCCAGCTCGACGTCGAGGGAACGCGTCTTCGCGATCCCGGGATCGTGCTTGTGCAGCGCGCGCAACGACCGGCCGAGCCGCTCGTAGGCCTCGTCGTCGCGTCGCTCGGGACTTTCGCACAGCGGCTCGCCGGCGGGCGGCTCCACCACGTGCAGGTCGATCTCGGGCAGGTAGGCGACCGGCCGGGGCAGCCGCGGCGCGTCGGGATCGCTCTCGAGGCTGGCCACCAGGGCGGCGACCCGTTCCGCGGCCCCGCGCCCGCTCCGCCCGCGCGGACGCATGCCGTCCAGCACGATCGGCGAGCTCTCGTCACCGCGCCAGGCCTCGAGCCGGTAGCGGACGCGCAGCGCCGAAGGAGTCTCGTCGAGGCACTCCACGGTGCACGCGGTCAGCTCGGCGTCGAACTTGCGGCGCACCCAGGGATCGAGCGCGGCGCGCACGTACGGCTCGTCGGTGATCCAGGACTCCGCGGCGACGGTGCGGGGCGCCTGTGCCACTTGCTTCTTCCCGGTTCGTTTGCGCGGTACGCCGGCGCGCCGGCCCTTGCTCGCGCTCCGCGTCGCCAACCCGAGCAAGCGCTCCGCTTCGTCGATCGCCAGATCGACGGCGTCCTCCCAACCCGACCGCTGCGGCTGGAGATCGGTCCCGGCATGAGCCAGCAGCGACGCCGCCTCGCACAGTCGCGCGCGGCGTTCGTCCTCCCCGCTCATCGAGAGGTACCGCTCCAGGAACGCTTCGCCGGCTTCGTGCGGCCCGGACGACGGGTCTTCCGCGCGCAGCGATGTCGCCCGCAGCGCCGACGTGAAGCGGCCCACGTCCAGCAGGCGGTCGCCGTGAGCCACCTCGTCGAGACCGACCAGCGTGACGCGGTCGCCTTCGGCGAGCAGGTTGTCCGGATGGAGGTCGCCGTGGACCACCCCGGTCACCCGCAGCCGCGACTCCAGCTCGGCGGCGAGCCGGTCGCGCAACGCCCGGACCTGCTCCTTGCGCGCGGGGCGCAGCTCGGCGAGCCGGGTGCCCCGGCGGTGGACGGTTTTCGCCTCCAGGCTGGCGGTCCGCCGCACGACCAACGGAGCCTCGAGATCGTGGAGCGTCGCCGCGGCGCGGGCGGCCGGCTCGACGACGTCTCCGAGACCGCGACCCTCCCCGAGATCGGACAGGCGCCGGCCGGACACGAGCTCCTGGACGAACAGCTGCAGCCCCGGCAGGTAGCCGACCGGCGGCGCCATCGGCAGCTTGCCCGACGCGGCGCTCCAGATCGCCCAGTTGTTCCGGAACAGCTCGGCCGCGGGGCGAGATCCGTGGAGCCGGCCGACGAGGCGCCGCAGCTCAGGAATCCTCGTGTCGCAGGACTCCCCGAGCACCTCGTAGCCCACCGTGGCCCGCTCGCCCGGCGCGTAACCGAGCGGGGCCGGCACGACGCGCAGCGGACGCACGCCGCGGGCACGCCAGCTCCGCTGCAGCTCGCTGCGCACCGCGCCCGGGTCGAACAGCTCGACCAGCGCGGGCAGCGCGGGGTCGAGCGGAAACGGGTAGGCGACGATGCGGACGTCCTCGAGCCACACGCGAGTCGTACGGAGCGCAGGACCCGGAAGGGCCGCGTACCGCCGGGCCAGCGCGGAGGGCACATCGACGGGCGCCTCGTCCCGCGGAACGACACGGGCGGACAGCAGCTGCGAGGTCCGGCTCCCCGTGTCCCGGGCGCGAAGCTGCAACCGGTACACCACGCCGCAGCTCCGGTGCGTTTCGTACCGCACGTCCCGCAGCTCGAGCCGCTCGAGCTCCAGCTGTCGGCGGCACTCGGGCAGCGCCCCGGCCAGCAGCTCGCGCATCCGCTCGAGGTCCAGCGCCGGGCCTGGAGCGTTGGAACCGCCGCGTCGGGGGCGGCGGCCCCGGCCGTCACGCGCCCGGCCCATCAGGGGTGCTCCACGATCGGTATTGCAGATCTCACAGCAGGAAAGAAGCCAGCAAATTGCGCGCCGCTACCTCGGGAATATGGGGCCGTCGCCGCGCGGCCGGCAATCCGCGAAACTCCGGGATACCGCCCGATCCGGTCCGTTGCGCACCCCGCGCCGGACACCGGGCGCGCACGCTGCGCGGAACGGCTCACGGATTCGTAACCAAAGCCACGGAATCGTGCTAGCCGCCCTCGACCGGGACCGTGACCCAGAACATCCCGCGCAGCTCCCCGGCCTCGAATCCCGTCGCCTGATCCTCGGGGTACCGCTCGGCCAGCGCCGTCGCGACGGCGGCGTCGACGTTCTTGCCGTGGCAGGCCAGGCACATCTCCTGGGCCACGATCGGCTCGACGTAACCCATCGTGCGCTCGTCGATGCGCACCGTGTGCGGGGCGCGGTCGGCGGAGTCGGCGACGTAGGCGGCGAGCAGCGGCTCCATCCACGGCTCCGGCGCGTTGGCGGGGTTGCGCAGCCGGTGGCTGGTGCGGCCGATGCGCATGCCCTCCGGCGCGACCTGGGCGGCCAGATCGGGCGCCACGACGCTACAGACCTCGATCGCGTTGACCGGTCCCTCGGACAGCGCGGCGGTCAGCTCGCCCATCAAGCGCCGCTTGAGCGGCTGGAGCGCGTCCTGGGCGCGTTGCTGCACATCGGGACCGGGGTCCGTCGCGGTCGTCGATTCGGTTTCCGGGGCGGGCGTCTCGGACGACGTGCACGCGGCGCCGAGCAGGCAGGCCGCGGCCAGAATCAGGGTCGAACGGAACGGGTGCAGGCGGGTTGACGTTCTCATGCGGTCATTCTAGCGCTCCGAGTACGAGGAGGACGAAGGCGGCGCGTGAGCCGGCGAGAGGGACGCCCGCGGTCCGAGGGTCCGCGAAAAGCGAGTCACCGTCGGGTTCCGGACCCCGTGTCGGGGTAAGTTCCGTGAGCGTCCCCCGGGGGAGCCATGCCGCGTTGCCTACGAATCGGGTCCGCCCTCCTGCTCTTGATCGTCGTCGGCTGTGACCGCGCCGAGAAGCGTGAAGATCTCGCCCCGCAGCGCACCGGCGGCGAGGCGGCGCTGGCGTGGCTGGCCGAGACGCTGCGGTCCGAGGACGGCACGATCCGGCGCGACGGCCTGCGGCGCGCCCGTGAGCACCGGCGCTTGCAGCTGTCGGCCGGCGCGGACCGCACCGAGTCGGCGGGGCTCGGGAGCTGGACGTCGCGCGGACCCTCGAACTTCGGTGGCCGTACCAGAGAGATCCTGATCCATCCGACCCAGCCCGGCACGATGTGGGCCGCGGCGGTCAGCGGCGGGGTGTGGAAGACGACCGACGCGGGCGCCTCGTGGTTCCCGCTCGACGATTTCATGGGCAACCTCGCCGTGGTGACGCTGGCCATGGATCCGGGCGATCCCGACACGATCTACGCCGGCACCGGCGAGGGGTTCGCCAGCGGCGCTTCCGAGCCGCGGGGCGACGGCATCTTCAAGACCACCGACGGCGGAGCGACCTGGACGCAGCTCGCGTCGACCGTGGGCTGGCGCAAGGTGCACCGCGTCGTCGCCTCCTCGAACGGCTCGGTGTACGCTGCGGTCAGCGACACGCGCGGCGTCTACCGCAGTACCAACGGCGGAACGACGTGGAACCGCGTGCTGTCCACCGTGGACGCCTGGGACCTCGAGATCGACCCCAACGACCCCGACCGGATCGCCTTCAGCGGAGCGCGGTTCGAGGGCATCCTGGGGTTGGTGACGTCGGTCTGGGTCACGTCCAACGCCGGCACCAACTGGATCCGCGCCGGCGGGATTACCCCGGTCTTCGGAACGGGGATCCGCATGGAGCTGGCCTGGGCCCCGTCCGTGCCGGGCCGGTTGTTCGTCAACGACTTGTTCAACGGCGGGGTGCTATGGCGGTCCGACGACGGGGGCGCGAACTTCTTCCAGGTCGCCAGCGGGCTCCCGTTCAGCTGGATCAACTACTACAACACGCTGTGGGTCCATCCCACCAACGCCGACATCCTGCTCACCGGTGAGGTCGACGTCCATCGCAGCGTGGACGGCGGGGTGAGCTGGACCAAGGTCTCGGACTGGCGCTCGGACGATTCGAGCCACGCCGACATCCACTGGGTCGAGCCGCACACCGGGTTCGACGGCGTCACGAACCGCACGGTGTTCGTCGCCTCGGACGGCGGTATCGCGCGGGCCGACGACGTCGAGGCGGTTTCCGAGACCAGCGGCTGGACGCGGCTCCAGAACGACTACCGCACGACCCAGTTCTACGGCGCCGATGGGCTGGGATGGAACGGACGGGTCTACGGCGGCACCCAGGACCAGGGCTCGCTGTACGCGCCGCAGTCCACGACGGAGTTCATCGAGCCGTACGGCGGCGACGGCGGCGTCTCGCGCTTCGACGTGGAGGACGAATCCTACTGCTACGGCGAGTACGTCTACCTGCAGCTCCACCGGTCCTCCGACGGTTGCCAGACCGCCACGGAGATCTGGAACGGGATCCCCGAGGCAGGCTTCGGCGGCAACGCGAATTTCATCGCACCGTTCGAGATCGATCCGACAGATCCGCGGTTCCTCTACGCCGGGGGCGTATCGCTGTGGCGTACCGACGACGCACGCGCCGAGCCCGAACCGACCTGGACCGAGATCCGCGGGCCCGGCAGCGCCCCGCTGTCGGCGGTAACGGTCGCGGCCTTCGATCCCGGGCAGGTCTGGGTCGGGCAGAACGACGGCGGCGTGGCGAAGACCCTCGATGCGCGGGGCGTGGCCCCGACGTGGCAGACCATCGACGACAACGGCGCCGCCGATCCGCTTCCGGATCGTTACGTCACCCGGATCCTGATCGATCGCGACGACCCGAACCGGCTCTACATCGGCCTCGGTGGGTACGAGCCCGACAACCTGTGGACCAGCGACGACGGAGGCGCGAGCTGGTCCCCGCTCGCCGGCTCCGGGCCGACCGCGCTCCCGCCGGCGCCGGTGCGCGGCATCGAGCGGCATCCCTGCCGGCCCGACTGGCTGTACGTCGGCACGGACGTCGGGGTGTACGCCAGCGAGGACGGAGGCGCGAGCTGGTCCACCAGCAACGAGGGCCCGGCCGACGTCTCGGTCCACGAGCTGCGGTTCATGGCCGAGAGCGGGCGGCTGCTCGCCGCGACCTACGGACGCGGCCTGTGGGAGATCACGGCGACGTCCGGAACGCCCGACCTCGACGCCGACGGCCTGGACGACGCGTGCGATCCGGACGACGACGGCGACCGGGTCCCCGACCTCGACGATTGTGCGCCGGCCGATCCGGCCTTCAGCGCGATACCCCTGGAAAGCTCGGCGGTCACGATGTCGCAGGCCGGATCCACGTCCCTTTCGTGGGATGCGGCGCCGGACGCGGACCGCTGGGACGTGGTCGGCGGAACGCTGGCGGCGTTGCGGACGGACGGCGGCGTGCTCGCGGTGGACTGTCTCGCCGACGATCGCCCGACCGCGGACTGGACCGACCCGCGTCCCGACCCCGCCGCGGGGGACGGTTACTACTACCTGGTCCGGGCGCAGAACCCCTGCGGCTCCGGCCCGCTGGGCGATGCCAGCGACGGCACGCCGCGGACCCCGGCCGGGATCTGCCCCTGAGCCGGCTCAGCCCAGCACGCGCCGGGCGGCATCGAGGAACGCGCGCACCTCGTCGGGCCCGACCCAGTAATGGGTCACGGCCCGCACGAGGTTGACGGGGTTGGTGCCGACCAGGATCCCGTGCTCGTCGCGCATCCGGTCGACGAACGCCGCGGCGGTCAGCCCGCGCTCCGCGGCCAGCCGGAAGTGCACGATGTTGGTCTGTACGCCGTCCAGGTCGAGCTCGACCCCGGGAATCGCGGCCAGCCCCTCGGCCAGCGTCCGCGCGTGGGCGTGATCCTCGGCCAGCCGGTCGATCATCGTGTCCAGCGCCACGAGCCCCGCGGCGGCGAGGATGCCGGCCTGCCGCATGCCGCCGCCGAGACTCTTGCGGATCCGGTGCGCCCGCTCGATGAACGCGCGCGATCCGCACAACACCGAGCCGACCGGCGCGCAGAGCCCCTTGCTCAGGCAAAACGTGACCGAGTCCGCGTCGCGGGCCAGGACGGCGGCCTGGAGACCCAGCGCGACCGCGGCGTTCCAGATCCGCGCTCCGTCGAGGTGCATGGCCAGCCCGTGACGATCGGCCACTTCCCGCAGACCGGCGAAGTACTCGGGCGGCAGCGCGGCGCCGCCGCGTCCGCTGAAGCTGTTCTCGGCCAGGATCAGCCGGGTGCGCGGGTGGTGCGCGTCGTCCGCGTCGCGCACCGCCTCGGCGACGCGCGCGAGATCCATGCGGCCGCGCGCGTCGGTCGGCAGCACGTGCGCGAACACGCCGCCCAGCGCCGACATGCTGCCCGCCTCCCACTGGAACACGTGGGAGTCGTAGCCCAGGATCGCCTCGTCGCCGCGCCCGGCGTGGGCCAGGATCGCGGCGAGGTTCCCCATCGTGCCGCTGGCCACGAACAACGCGGCCTGCTTGCCCATCAAGTCCGCGGCGCGGCGCTCGAGGCGCCGCACGGTCGGGTCCTCGCCGTACACGTCGTCGCCCACGGCGGCGCGCGCCATCGCCTCGCGCATCCCGGGCGTGGGCCAGCTGACGGTGTCGGAGCGGAAGTCGACGCGGTCCACGGCGACACGGTAGCAAGACCGCTGCGCTCCCGACGGCCTGGAGCGCAACTCACTTTTCATCAACGGTTTGGAGGATCGTGGCGAGATCTTGCGTGTGACGGCCCGGCCCCCGGTGGTGTAGGCTGATGGATCGTGACCCACGATTCTCCGAGGTGCCCGAGCCGATGACGACGTTCGACGCCGGTCCCCAGACCACCACCCGGTCTTCGATGATCCGCTCGCCCCGGCGGGTGGCGCTCGCCGCGTTGGGCGTGGTGTGCGTCGGGCTCGGCCTGGTCGGCGTCGTGGTGCCCGGGCTGCCGACCACGATCTTCCTGATCGCGGCCTCGTACCTGTTCGCGCGGAGCTGCCCGGTGCTGGAGGAGCGGCTGATCCGTGTGCGCATCTTCCGGCCCTACCTGCGCTATCTCGACGGGGGAGGGCTACCGGCGAGCGCCAAGCGCAACGCGCTGGTCCTGATGTGGGTCGCCGTGACGGTCAGCCTGTCGCTCTTGGCGTTTCGCGGGGCGCTGCCGACGTGGCTGGCGCTGGTGATCGTGGGCGCGGCCGTGATCGGGACCGTGACGATCGTTCGCGCCCCGGTCGTCGGCGAGGGCGAGTAGCGGGCTCGAGCGCCGCTCAGCGTTTCCCCTCCTCGTAGTCCCGCAGGCGCTGCTCGTACTCCGCGCGAGCCGGCGACTCTCCCTCGGGCAGCAGCGCGATCGCTTCACGTTCGGTCTCCGCCGCCCGGTCCGTCCTGCCCGTGCCGTGGTACGCCAGCGCGAGCGTGTCGAGGTACTCCGCGTTCCTGCGTTCGGTGAGCCCGCAGGCCCGCTCGGCGAAACCGAGCGCCTGCTCCGGATCCCGCAGGTTGGGCGGCTCACAGGTCAGCAGCAGCCAGGCGTACTCGTTCATCGCCGCGGCCGTGGCCTCGGGGCCGGTCGCCGCCGCGCGGCGGCGCGACAGCAGGTCCGCAGCCAGCTCACGCGCAAGCGTGGCGCGTCCCGTTTCCCGGTACAGCTCGATCACGCGGTGGAGCGATTTCAACGTGTCCGGGTGGTCGTCGCCCAGCGTGCGGCGACGCGTCTCGAGGATCTCGACATGCAGCTCCACGGCACGGCGGGGCAGCCCCCTGCCGGCGTACACGTCGGCGAGCTGGGACCTCGACCACAGCGTGTCGCGATGGTCGTCACCCAGCCTGCGGCGGTTCTGCTCGACCGCCTCGATCACGAGCGGTTCCGCCTCGTCGTGGCGCCCCTGGACCTGGTACAGGTTGATCAGGTTGCCCACGCACAGCAGGGTCTGCGGATGGTCTTCGCCGAGCACCCGCCGCGAGCGTTCGATCGTGTCCTCGTAGAGCGACTCGGCGCGGGCGTGCTGTCCCTGCCGCTCGTAGAGGTTGGCCAGGTTCATCGAGGTCAACAGGGTGTGCGGGTGGTTCTCGCCGAGCTGCGTGCCGAAGCCCTCCACGGCTTCGCGCAGGATCGGCTCGGCGTCGCCGTAGCGGCCCTGCTCGTGATAGGCCGAGGCGAGGTTGTTGGCGGCGATCAGCGTGTGCAGGTGGTCGTCGCCCCGCAGGCTGCGGAATCCGTCCAGGGTCGCCTCGAGCAACGGCGTCGCCTCCTCGGTCCGCCCCTGCTGCTTCAGCACGTTGCCCAGGTTGTTCATGACGGCCAGCGTCTTCGAATCGTCCGGGCCGAGCGTCCGTTGCCGCAGCTCCAGCAGCTCGCGGTAGATCGCTTCGGCCTGCGCGAAGCGGCTCTGCTTCTTGAACAGGATGCCCAGCGAGGCCAGGGTCTCCAGCGTCTTCGGATGCTCCGGGCCCAGGAACCGGCGCCGGGACTCGAGCGCCCGTTCCAGCAGCGGCTGCGACTCCGGATACAGGCCGAGGCTGGTGTACACGCCGCCCATCACGTCCATCAGCTCGGCCTGCAGCTCCGGGTCCTCGGCCAGCTCTTCTTCGATCCTGGCGGCCCCGCGGTCCAGCAATTCCCGCGCGGTGATCGAATTGCCGCGCGCTTCTCCGGGGTCGGACACCTCGAACAGCTCGGTCAGGAACTCCGAGACACGCCCCTTCGCCTCGGCCTCGCGGTTGGCGCGGTCCCGCTCGCTGGCGATGCGGCCGGCCTGGATCGTCATCACCGCGGCGAGCACCGCCAGCATCAGGACCACGGCGCCCGAAACGACCACGCCGAGCGTGTGGCGGCGGACGAACTTGCGGACGCGG
>JBFKMV010000081.1:0-20367 GCA_041629655.1 Candidatus Polarisedimenticolaceae bacterium | reverse complement strand
GGCCAGAGCACGACTGCCCATCGAGAAAGAACCGTGCCACCTCGATCTGCTCGGGTAGATCTCCGCTCTCCCGGGGGGCCGTCCGCTAACGGTCAGCTCGCCGGCCGCGGACGGACACGACCCGGGCCCGATACCGAACCCTCGGGGCCGCAACACACTGCGCACCACCATGCGTGAACGCTAGCGGTCCGTGGTGCGGCGCACGAACAGCTGCGTCAGGTAGACGGTCCCGTCGCCGTTCAGCGCCGCGCCGACGCCGGTGTGCGTGAACTGGGAGCCGATCAGGTTCTCGTAGTGCCCGGGACTGTGGAGCCAGCCGTCGACGATCGCGCTGACCGGGTCCTGGAGGTCGTGGCTGGCGCCGATGTTCTCGGCCACGATCCGGAATGCCACGCCGCCGGCCCGCACGCGGTCGCCCGGCGACCGCCCGTCGGGAGACTGGTGGTCGAAGAATCCCCGCCGCGCCATGTCCTCGCTGTGCCCCCGCGCCACGTCGCGCAGCGCCGGCAACGGGCGCAGCGGGCGCAGCCCGGCCTCGCGCCGGATCCGGTTGATCTCGCGCTCGGTCAGCCGCTCGAGACCGGCCAGGTCCGCGGGCTCGAGCGCCCGCCCGCCCAGCACCACGACGATCACCAGCGCCCCGTCCGCGCCGCGGGCGCTGCCCACGCCGGCGACCTGGGTCTGCGGCGCGACGATCAGCTCCAGCGACGGCTCGTGCCGCCGCCAGGCGCGCGCGGCGGCCGCCGCCGGTTCCGCCACGTGCTCCTGGATCTCGATCAGCTCGGCGAGGGTCCGGTGGGCCGCCTCGGGGGACCCGGCGAGCAGGGCGTCGAGCGGGCGGGCCGGCGGAAGCCTGCGCTCCGCCGGAGCTACCGCGATCTCCCGGGCCCGCTGGCCGGCGATCCCGTCCAGCTCGTCGCTCCGCACCAGCGCCGGCCGGCCGTCCCGCGCTCGCAGTTCCTGGATCGACTGATACACTTGATCTTCGAGGGGCGTGCCGGAGTCAGCAACCGCGCCGTCGCGTGGTGCGGCGGGGAGGAACAGGCCGGCCAGGCAGGCCAGCGACGTCAAGGCTCTCGAGATCATCGCGTTCGACGAGCATACCCCGGCTCACCGCCTGGCGCCGCCCGCGAGGAGTCCAACGATGAACGCCCGAACCGCGATCGCGCTGACGCTGGCGGCGTTGCTGCCCGCCGGCACCATCTCCGCAGCCCGGGAGCCGCTGGCCGAGACCGAAACGGTGGTCGCGGTCGAGATCCCGGTGCAGGTGACCGTCGACGGCGCCCCGGTGCGAGGGCTGACCGCCGACGCTTTCGAGGTCATCGTCAAGGGCAAGAAGCACGACGTCACCGGCTTCGAGGCGGTCGACCTGTCGGCGCTGGTTCCGGCCCCGGGCCAGATCCTGACCCAGCAGCTGTCTCCGGCCGCCCGGCGGCACCTGTTGTTCCTGTTCGATCTCACCTTCGCCGGCGCCGGCTCCGTGGTTCGCGCGCGCGGCGCGGTGGACCGCGTCGTCGAGCAGCTGCACCCGACCGACCTGGCGGCGGTGGCGACGTACAGCGTCACCAAGGGACCGCGGCTGGTGCTCGGTTTCACCAGCGACCGCGAGCAGCTGCGGCGCGCGGTGGAGACGTTGGGGGTGCCGAGCCTGGTCGAGGGCGAGCTGGACCCGCTGGGCGTCACCTTGGTCGAGCCGCTGCAGATGTCGTTCGGCTCGGGAGATCTCGACACCAGCGGGGTCACCGCCGGCGGGGGCAGCCGCGACCTGGGAATCGAGGATGCCGTGGCGCAGTATCTCGCCGAGACCCAGCAGGACGTCTCGCGCGCCAACCGCCGCTCCCAGCAGCAGCAGCTCACCGCGCTGACCCGCGACTTCACGTCGCTGGCCCAGCTGATGAACAGCGTCGGCGGACGCAAGTACGTGATCTACCTCTCGGAGGGGTTCGACACCTCGCTGATGTTCGCCTCGACCGACTCCGCCGAGGTGGCGCGGATGAACCAGGCCAGCGCCAGCGGCCGGACCTGGGAGGTCGATCCCGAGGAGCGCTTCGGCAGCAACACCTCGCGCTCGTTCCTCGACTCGATGCTGGAGGAGTTCCGGCGCTCCAACTGCGTGATCCAGTCGGTGGACATCGGTGTGGCCAAGGGCGAGCACGACCCGCGCGGCGGGCGCTCGGGAACCGACGGCCTGTTCATGATGGCCAACGAGACCGGGGGCGAGTTCTACCGCAACTACAACAACGTCGAGGACGCCCTGGTCGTGATGCTGGAGAAGACCAGCGCCTACTACACGCTGGTGATCCAGCCGCGCGACCTGGAACCCGACGGCAAGTTCCACAAGCTGAAGATCAAGCTGAAGGACGGCCCCAAGGGCGCCAAGCTGGTGCACCGGCCGGGCTTCTACGCGCCGAAGCCGTTCGCCGAGCGAAGCGGCAAGGAGCGCCAGCTGCTCGCCGCCGACCTGCTGCTGTCGGGCGCGGAGCGGGGGACGCTGCCGATCGCCGTGCTGGCGGCGCCGTTCCGGCGCGATGCGGGCCAGGTGCTGGTCTCGGTGCTGGTGGAGATCGACGGCCCGGCGCTGATCGGACGACAGAGCAGCGGGACGCTGCCCACGGAGGTGTTCGGCTACCTGGTCGACGCCGAGGGGCGGATCCGCGACTACTTCAGCGGCCAGTTCGGGCTGGACCTCGGCCAGTACGGCCCGGCGCTGGCCGCGGGCGGGCTCAAGTTCTACGGGGATCTGAGCGTCTCGCCCGGCGACTACTCGTTGCGCCTGTTGGTGCGCCACGGTCCGGGCGGCGAGACCGACCTGCGCGTGGTCCCGCTGCGGGTTCCGCCGTTCGAGGCCGGCCAGGCGGTGTTGCTGCCGCCGCTGGTGCCCGACCCGGCGGGCCGCTGGCTGCTGGTGCGCGAGAGCGCGCGCGAGGGGGTGGCCTCGACGCCGTTTCCGTTCAGCGTGGCCGGCGAGGCCTTCATCCCCGGCGCCCGGCCGGTGCTCGAGGCCGGGCAGGCGGCGAAGCTGTACCTGGCCGGCTACGACCTGGGCGGCGAGCTGACCGTGCGCGGCCGGGTCAGCGCGGCCGGCGGCGTCGCGCGCGAGGTGAAGCTCGCTGCGGCCGCGCGCGTCGACAGCGTCATGCCGGGCGCCTCGATGCTGGCTGCGAGCTTCTCGCCGGAGGGGCTGGCGCCCGGGGACTACGAGCTGACCGTGTTCGTTCGCGACGAGACAACGGGCAACGAGCAGCAGAGCTCGATCCCGTTCACGGTCGTTGCGGCGCGCGGTTCCTGACGCTCAGGCGGGTTTACGGGCCACGATGCCCGCGATCGCGCGGTCCGGACCGCCGCGCCGGGTCGGGCCCGTCAGCTCGCGGTACCGCAGGATCTCCCAGTCCTGGAAGGCCCGGCGCAGCTCACCCGGCTTGAGCAGGTGGTCCGGGTCGACGGGGCGGCCGAACCTGGCCTGTTCCGTGGTGAAGGTCTGGTAGACCACCGCGCCTCCGGGCTTCAGACCCTCGCGGATGTCGTTGAACAACGGCCGGTGCAGGTAGTTGAACACGACGATCAGGTCGTAGAACTCGAGCGGGATGATGTAGGTGCCGTCCTCGACGTTGCCGACCACGGCGCGGATCGGGGCGCCGAGCCGGCGCGCCGCCGCGCGGGCCCGGCCGACCGCCTGCGGGTCGGCGTCCACGCCGTCGACGTCGAAACCCCGCGTGGCCAGGTAGATCGCGTTCCGTCCCTCGCCCATCGCCACGTCGAGCGCCACCCCTTTGGGCAGCAGATCGAAGTTCTCGACCAGGAACGAGGACGGGGCGATGCCGTGCCGGTGCGCTCCGTTGGTCGCGCCGCCGGACGCGATCGGTCCGGGCCAGCGGTCGAGCCCGCCGCTCAGGTTGTACAGCGGGCCGAGCCCGTGCTCGGCGAGCAGCCGGCAGGCCGAAACGCTGCGGATCCCGTGCGCGCAGACCACGGCGACCGGTATGCCGCTGTTGGGGACCTCGGGCAGCCGGTTCTCCAGCTCGTGCAGCGGGATCAACGCGGCGCCCGGAATGTGCTGCGCCGAGAATTCGCTCTCGGTGCGGACGTCGAGCACGACGACGGGCTCGCCGACGGCCAGCTTGCGGTACAGGTCGTCACCCTCGATCGATTCGAAGCGGTCCGTCGGTGCCACGTGCTTCCCCCGGCGCGGGTTCGTGCCGGGAGGCAATATAGCGAATCGGGGACGCGCCCGCACGGCGCTGCGGGCGCTGTGGGCGCCGCAGTTCAGGCCTGCCCCTGCCGGATGGCGAAGAAGCACTCGTGCCGGATTCCGCAGGCGGCGCAATCGGGCTTCCGGGCGTTGCACACGCGACGCCCGTGCCAGATCAGGGCGTGCGAGGCGAACGTCCAGTCCTTTTCGGGCAGCAGCCGCTGCAGGGCCAGCTCGATCTTGACCGGGTCGGTCTCCGTGGTCAGCTCGAGCCGCCGCTGGGTCAGCCGCTTGACGTGGGTGTCGACGGCGATTCCCGGCACTCCGAACCAGGTGCCGAGCAGCACGTTGGCGGTCTTGCGCCCGACACCGGGCAGCTTGACCAGCAGCTCCATCCGGTCGGGCACCTCGCCACCGTGGCGCTCGACGAGCGCCTGCCCCAGCTTGACCAAGGAGCGCGCCTTGTTGCGGAAAAAGCCGGTCGGCCGGATCAGGTCTTCCAGCTCGGGCAGCTTCGCCGCCGCCAGCGCGGCGGCCGCGGGATACCGCCGGAACAACACCGGGGTGACCTGGTTCACGCGCTCGTCGGTGCACTGGGCGGAGAGGATCGTCGCCACCAGCAGCTCGAAGGCGCTTCGGTGATGGAGCGCGCAGTCCGCGTCGGGGTAGAGGCGATGCAGCCCGCGCACGATCCGCCGCGCCCGCGCCTTGCGCTCGGCCGGCGACTCCCGGTCGAGATCGACCGCCCGCCCGGAGGTTCCGCCGCCGCGCCGCGCGGTCACGCGGGTCCGCCCGCCGGCTCGACGGCGTAGCGGCAGAACAACTCGTCGCCCTGTCGCCGGACCTCCCGGAGCTTCAGCCGGCGCTGGTCCTGCATCGCGAACCCCGGGCCCTCGAGCAGCGTCGGAGCCTCGCGGCCGCCCAACAGCACCGGGGCCAGCGTCACGTTCAGCTCGTCGACCAGGCCGGCGCGCACCAGTTGCCAGTTCAGCTCCCCGCCACCCTCGACCAGCAGCCGCTCGACGCCCGCTTCGGAGAGCCGCCGCAACAGCGCCTCGAGGTCGACGCGGCCGCGGCCGAGCTGCCAGATCTCGGCGTGGGCGCGCAGCGCTTCCAGCCGCTCCGGCGCGGCCCCCTCGACCGTCGCCACCACGCAACGCGCGGCGTGGCCGGCCGTGAGGCAGCGGGCGCCGGGAGGCACGTCGGCGCTCGACGTGACCACCACGTGCAGCAGTCCCTCCGGTTTCCCCAGCGACCGCCGGTAGGCCCGCTGCGCGGGATCGCGAACGTGCAGCGGCGGGTCGTCGGCGCGGACCGTGCCCGCCCCGACCAGCACCGCGTCGGCCTCGGCGCGCAGCCGGTCCATGTTGCGCCGGTCATCGTCCGACGTGAAGCGTGGATACTCCCGGGTGGCGGAGGTGATCTTGCCGTCCGCGGTCATCGCCATGTTGACGTACACGAAGGGCCGGGTCACGGTTCACCGCCGCACCGAGATCGATACGCCGTCGCGGATCGGCACCAGCGTCGTCTCGAAGTCGTCCGTCTCGTGCAGCAGCCGCGTCAGCTCCTTGACGCCGAGCGTCGAGAGCTGTTCCGGTTGCTCCTCCAGCACGGTGCCGAACCACAGCATGTTGTCGCAAATCAGCAGCCCTCCGGACCGCAACAGCGCGCTGGCCAGGGGCAGCACCTCCGGGTAAAGCTCCTTGTCGACGTCGTTGAACACGATGTCGAACTCGCCCTCGACGCGCCCGGCGATCTGCAGCGCGTCCCCGACCTCGATCCGAACCCGCTCGGCGAAGCCTCCGCGGTCCAGGAACCGCTGCGCCTCGTTCGCGCGCTCCTGCGAGCCCTCGCACAGCACCACCAGGCCTTCGGGGCCGACCGCCCGGGCGAACCAGTACGCGCTGTACCCGAACCCCGAGCCCAGCTCGATCACCCGCCGCGCTCCGATCGAACGGGCCAGCACGTGGAGCAGGCTCCCGACCTGGGGGCCGACGATCGGGAACGACCGCTCCGCCGCAAGCAGCTCCATCTCGCACAGGACCGGATCGTCGGGACTGGCGAGGTCGTGCAGGTACCGGTCGATCTCGGGGTCGACGATGTCCACTCGGGCTCCTCGTCCGGAGCTGTCGCCACCCGGACATGAGATACTGCGGGAGCTGCGCCGTGCGGTTCCACGAGACGCTAACATGACGGCGCGCACGGTTCAACGAGCGAGGGACGAGATGGGCGAGACCGAGACCCCCGGGGGCCTGCCGTCGCGGGAAGACGCGCTGGCGCTGCTCCGCGAGTACACGACCAAACCCGGCCTGATCAAGCACGCGCTGGCCGTGGAGGCGGCGATGCGGGCCTACGCCCGGCAGCTGGGCGGAGACGAGCACGCCTGGGGCCTGGCCGGGCTGCTGCACGACTTCGACTACGAGCGCTGGCCCGACGCCGCCGACCACCCCTTCCGCGGAGCGGAGATCCTGGCCCGACGCGGGTACCCCGAGTGGTTTCGCCGCGCGATCCTGTCCCATGCCGACTACAGCGGCGTCCCGCGCGAGACCCCGCTGGAAAAAGCGCTCTACGCCTGCGACGAGCTGAGCGGGTTCCTGACCGCCTGCGCGCTGGTCACGCCGGGCCGGTCGCTGCACGAGGTCAAGCTGAAGTCGGTGCGGAAGAAGATGAAGGCCAAGGCGTTCGCCGCCGCCGTCAAGCGCGAGGACATCGTCCAGGGCGCGGCAAGCCTCGGACGCGACCTCGACGAGCACATCGCGTTCGTGCTCGAGGCGTTGCGCGGGATCGCCTCCGAGCTGGAGCTGCCCGCCGGCTGAGGCTCAGGAGGCGGAGCGCTTGGAACGCTTCGGCTGCTTGGCCCGGCAGTCGCGGCACTGGCCGCCCATCTCCATCCGCACCGCCTCGGGCCGGAAGCCCGTCTCGCGCTGGACCTTGCGCTTGAGCTCTTCCCAGAACGGGCCGCCCGGCTCCTCCACCGAGCCGCATTTCATGCACACCAGGTGGATGTGGAACACCGAGGGCCGCACCTCGTAGTAGTGCCGGTCCCCGGAGACGTGCATCAGGTCCAGCTCGTCGACCAGCCCCAGCTTCTTGAGCCGGTTGAGCGTGCGGTAGACGGTGGCGCGGTGGATGTGCGGGTCGCGCTCGCGGGCGCGCAGGAACACCGTCTCGGCATCCAGGTGCTCGTCCGCCTGGTCCAGCAGCTCGGCCAGCAGCCGGCGCTGCTCGGTCATGCGCAGGCCCTTGGCCTGCATCAACTCCGCCAACCGCGCCTGGCGCTGTCCGGGCATCAGCGGGTCACCTTCGGGGTGCCGTCGGGGTCGTGCAACGAGTCCTGGCCCAGGAACCAACGCAGCCGGTCGGTCACCTCGCGCGCCGAGGGCATGTCGGTGGGGTCGAACGCCACCGCGCGGTCCCGGTTGCTGGCCAGCCAGCGGGTCACGATCTCGACGTCCACGTCCGGGCCGGTGACGTCGGTCGGGCCGCTGGGAATGGAGAAGAAGTGGTCGTCGAGCAATCGTTCGATCTTCTTCAGCCCGCCCCCGCGCGGACCGATCCCGATCTTGCCGAGCAGCCGGCCGTTGCGGATCAGGTAGGCCCGCAGGGCCAGCGGCGCCGCGGCGGGCTCGAGGATCAGGATCGAGCTCAGCCGCGCGGCGAGCCGCGTTCGCGGACGGATCCGGCGCTGGACGTTGTGCTCGGGGTCGCGGCTCTTGATCAGCTCCGCCTCCTGCAGCATCGCCTCGAGGTCCGAGCCGAGCGGCTCGATCTCGATGCGGTGCAGCCGTTCGAGCAGTCGCTGCACGCGACCGGAACGGCTGGTGGCCTGGCGGAAGTAGGACCCCACGCGCCGGTGCAGGTTCTTCGATTTGCCCGCGTAGATCAGCCGGTCTTCGCGGTCGAAGAACTGGTAGGTCCCGGGCACCGAGGGGATCTCGGCCAGGAACCGTCGATCGAAGGCGAACCGCGACCAGTCCACGGGAGGGGGAGCGCCCGGCTCGCGGCGCAGCGCGTCCAGCGTCTCGCCCGGCTGGCGGATCGCCTCCAGGGCCGCATCGAGCGCGTCGGCCAGCTCCAGCGGATCCTCCGATTCGCGCCAGTCGAGGTCGAGCCGCTCCAGCAGCGTCTCGAGGTCGTGGGTCAGCGGCAGGCCCAGCCGCGCGTGCGCGAGCCGTCGCAGCGACACGGGGGCCTCGAGGGGCTCGTCGAGCCAGCGCTCGAGCGCGGCCAGCGAACCGGGTGGGTCGTGCACCACCGGAATCGCCCCTTCCAGCACCTCGCGCACCGCCGCGCGCAGCGTCTGCCCTGCCGTTCCGCCTCCGATCCGGTCGCCGCAGGCCGCCACCACGTCGTCGTCGTGCACGCGTATCGCCGTGACGTGCGTCAGCACGTAGGGCCGCCCGCGGGCCGGGCGCCCGCCGCGCACCAGCAGCAGCACGCGGTCCGGATCCGACGCCGGCCCCTCGGCCGGCTCGGGCGGATCCGTCGCGGGCAGCCGCGTGACCCAACCGCCGCTGGCGTAGGACAGCCGCGGGTCACCGGCGAACGCGGTCTCCAGCACCCGCCGCGCGGTGGTCTCGTCCGCGGTGCGGGTCGCGAGCAGCTCGCGGGCCAGCGTCACGCTGTCCAGCGGCGCCTTGCGAGTGCGCAGTAATCGGATCGCCTTCTCGGCGACCAGCGAGATCGGTCGGGGCAGGGCCATGACGTCTTCAGCCGCCGGCGGCGGCGGTAGCTTCGGTGGCGGCGGCTTGCGTCGCCGTCTCTTCCGTGGAGCCCCAGTCGCGCAGCAGCTCGACCAGCGAACGGATCTGCGCGTCGGACAGCGGTCCTCCCATCAGCTCGCTGAAGCCCGGCATCCGCGGGTTGGCGGTCCCGAAGGCGATGCCCTCGACGAGCTGGCCGTCGGAGCGCCCGTCGAGGTAGCTCGGATGCCGCAGGCTGGGGGCCCGTCCGCCGGTGGCCTGGGCGCCGTGGCACATCGCGCACACCGCCCGGTACAGCGGCTCGCCGGTCTTGCCCCGGCCCGGCTGGGCGTGGCAGGTGGCGCAGTCACCCATCAGCAGCGACTGTCCGGTGATGGCCGGATGCCCGCCCCCCTCCACCTGGCGCACCGCGGCGGGAATCACGAACGCCTTGAGGGTCAGCAGTGTGTTGTGTGACGCGGGATCGTTGGTGACCACGGAGAGGCTCTTGCGCACCGAGCCTTCCTGTCCGGCGGGGTCGAAGGTGACCTTGATGCTGCCGGTCCCGCCGGGGGCGATGAGCTTGTCGTCGAGCAGCGTCATGGTGCAGCCGCAGGACGTCACCGTCCTGACGATCTCGAGCGGCGCGTTGCCCTCGTTCCGGAACGTCCAGACGTGCTCGACCTTGTGGTCCGAGCGCAACTCACCGAAGTCGTGCGTCCTCGCATCGAAGCGGATTTTCGGCGCGTTCGGCGCGGCGTCTTGCGCCGCCGCGACGATCAACAGCGGCAACGCGCACAGCGCGACGCCGGCGAGTTTCCGCAGCGAGCCCATGCACCGTTTTTAACACCGTTTCCACGGGCCGTCAAAAGCCGGGCCGGTGCCCGACGGGTGCGGGGACGGTCTCTAGCGGTATTCGTGGAAGTCGGGCGCCGCGAGTCCCGACGCCTCGAGATAGCCGAGGCCGTGACGGGCCGCGTAACAGGCGCACTCGCGGATCTTTCGCAACAGCACCTCGCAGGCCGGGCCCTCGCCGTGCCGCGAGGCGGCCTGGATGATCCGCGAGCCGTGGGTGCCGAGAAAATCCAACAGGTCCGGAACGTCGGGCGGCGCCACGTACGCTCCCAGGTCTCGCTCGCGCGCGACCTCGCGGCCCTCGCCGAGCTCGCGTGCCGGCAGCGCGCTCCACGCCTCGCCGAAGGCGCGGCTCGCCGGCTCCAGGAACGGCGGAGCCTCGACCCCGGCGGCGTGGCAGATCGTCACCAGGCCGTCGACCTCGGCGCCGACCCAGTACGGCATCGCCCGGGCGTGCGCCGCGATGGCTCGCCACGACAGCGGAGCGCCGGGCACCCGCGCGCCGTTGCCGTCGTCGCCGTGGACCACCACGTCGTCGCGCGCAACGGCCGCCAGGTCGTACAGCTCGCGCAGCTGGGCCAGCAGATCCGAGCGATAGTGGGCCTCGGGGCCGAGCTCCGCTCCGTCGATCGGCTCGATGGCCTGCGCCAGCTCGGCGTCGAGACGAATCAGCTGCTCGCGCACCAGCGCCGCCTGGTCGTCCGGCGAGCCGGCGGAGCGGTAGTCGTCGACCACGTCGGCGACGCGCTCGGCGGAACCCTCCGTGATCAGAAACGGCCGTCCGTAAAGGTGCAGTTCCGGTTGCACCAGCTCGGACACACGCACGCTCGTCGGATCGGGGCGGTAGCGCAGCGCGTCCAGTCGTCCGCGCAGCTTGCCCACCAGGGATGCGCCGACCGCCACGGGCGGCGCCTGCAGGTCGTCGAGCGCCTGCTCCAGCGCGGCGATGTAGCGTCCCGCTTGCCAGTGCGCGTGGCGCAGCCGCATCGCATCGGCGAGGAACCGCTCCGGGTTGGTCTTGTCCCCGCGCAGCAGCGGAGCCACGATCTCGTCGACGAACGAGAGGTCCAGCGGGTGGAACGATAGGGTCGCGCGCACGGCCGAGCGGCCTCCCCGGGGTCAGAGCCTTCCGACCACCAGGGGCAATGTGGTGCCGACGGGGCCCCGGATCAAGGCGCCGCGAGGGCCGAGGTCGCCCCGGCCGAGCCGGGTCGGAACCAGGTCGAAAACCAGCACGCTGCCGCCCCGCCCGAGCACGCGGTCCGGCAGCAGGCTCGCCGGCGCCACCTCGGCCGAGGTACCCACGGCCAGCAGCAGCCGGCACGCGTCGGCCAGCGCTTGCGCCTCGTCGAGCCCGCGCACCGCCTCCTCGAACAGCACCACGTTCGGTTTGAGCGGCAGCCCGCACGGCTCGCAGCGTGGGGGCGGTCCGTCGGCCAGGTGGGTTTCCATGATCGGTTGCAGCCCTCCGCAGCCGAGGCACTGCAGGTGGCTGTGCTCGCCGTGCAGCTCCAGCACCCGGCGGCTTCCCGCCGCCTGGTGCAGGCCGTCCACGTTCTGCGTCACCACGGCCGACAGCAGGCCGCGGCGCTCGAGCTCGGCCAGCGCGAGGTGGGCCGGGTTGGGCCGCCGGCCGACCAGCGTGCGCCCCAGCTCGCGGTACAGCCGCCAGGCCCTGTCCGGCCGCGACAGGAAACACGACAGCGTCGCGTACTCCAGGGGATCGAAGCGGGACCACAAACCGTCCGGGCTGCGGAAGTCCGGGATCCCGCTCTCGACGGAGATCCCGGCGCCGGTCAGCGCGACGGCGGGCGACTCCTCCTCGAGCGCCGCGAGCACCGGCTCGAGGTCGCCCGTCAGCGATCCGTCCGGTTGCAGGACCAGCTCCATGCGCCAAGTCTACGCCACGTCCGGGCCTCCCCGCGAGCTCGACGCTCTGCTAAGGTAGCCGCATTTCCGGCCCCGACGATCCGGAGGTCTCCATGAAACCGCGCGCGCTCTGGAAACGCTACCGCGACTCCGTTCACGACGACCCCGAGCTGGGCCTGCGTCTCGACGTCAGCCGGATGGACCTGCCGTCGGACGGGCTCGAACGGATGGGGCCGGCGATGGAGCGCGCCTTCGACGCGATGCAGGAGCTGGAGCGCGGGGCGATCGCGAATCCAGACGAGGGGCGCATGGTCGGCCATTACTGGCTGCGCGCGCCGGAGCTGGCGCCCTCGGCCGAGATCCGGGACGAGATCGTGGGCACGCGCGACCGCGTGCTGGAGTTCGCGCAGCAGGTGCACCGCGGCGAGGTCCGGCCGCCGGCGGCGAAACGCTTCGGGCACCTGCTGGTCGTCGGCATCGGCGGCTCGACGCTGGGGCCGCAGTTCGTGGCCGAGGCGCTGTCGGGCTGCGACGACCGCCTGCAGCCGCACTTCCTCGACAACACCGACCCCGACGGCTTCGACCGCGTGCTGGGCTCGCTGGGCTCGGCGCTGGCGCGCACGCTGGTCGTGGTGATCTCCAAATCCGGGGGCACCCCGGAAACGCGTAACGGCATGCTCGAAACCGCGGCGGCCTACCGGATGCAGGGCCTCGAGCTGGGTCCGCACGCGGTGGCGGTCACGCAGGCGGACAGCAAGCTCGACCGGACCGCCGTGAAACGCGGCTTTTTGGCCCGGTTTCCGATGTGGGACTGGGTCGGCGGGCGCACCTCCGTGACGTCGGCCGTCGGGCTGTTGCCCGCGGCGCTCCAGGGCATCGACGTGGCGGCGCTGCTCGAGGGCGCCGCGGCGATGGACCGCGCGACCCGCTCGCGCGAGATCCCACGCAACCCGGCGGCGTTGCTGGCGTTGGCGTGGCATCACGCGGGAGACGGCCGCGGCTCGCGGGACATGGTGATCCTGCCCTACAAGGACCGGCTGGCGCTGTTCAGCCGCTACCTCCAGCAGCTCGTGATGGAGTCGCTGGGCAAGCAGCACGATCTCGACGGCAACGTCGTGCACCAGGGCATCGCGGTCTACGGCAACAAGGGCTCGACCGACCAGCACGCCTACGTCCAGCAGCTGCGCGATGGCGTGCCGAACTTCTTCGTCACGTTCATCCAGGCGCTGCGCGACCGGGAGGGCGACGCGCTCGAGGTCGAGCCCGGCGTCACCTCGGGGGACTACCTGGCCGGTTTCCTGCTCGGGACGCGCGAGGCGCTGCACGGCAACGGCCGGCCCTCGCTGTGGATCACGGTGCCCGACGTCTCGCCGCGCTCGGTGGGCTTGTTGATCGCGCTGTACGAGCGCGCGGTCGGCCTGTACGCGTCGCTGGTCAACGTCAACGCCTACCACCAGCCGGGGGTCGAAGCCGGCAAACGCGCCGCGGCCGCCGTGCTGGAGCTGCAGCTCGCGCTGCTGCGCGCGCTGCGCGAACGGGGGCCCGAGGGCGGAACCTGCGAGGAGCTCGCCGCGGCCGCGGGGGCCGGCGACCGGCAGGAAACGGCGTTCCACGTCCTGGAGCACCTCGCGGCCAACCCGGATCGCGGCGTGGTGAAGCGGCCGGGTCGCGGTGTGTTCGACGCGGTCTACGCGCTGGAGCGCTGAACCGGCAACGCCGGGAGGCTCAGAAGCGGCGGCTCAACGCGAGCTGCAGCCCGAAATCGGGCGTGTTGTCGAACACGACGACGTTCTCGATCAGCCCGGCTTCGAGCACGGTGCGGGGTTGCAGCTCCCACTTGTAACCCAACGTGATCTCGTGGGAGGTCCGCGAGAACGGGCCGAAGTCCTCGATCAGCCCCTCGGTCGCCAGGAACTGCACGAGCAGCGACTGCCGTTGCCGGAAGCGCCACTCGGCGGCGGTCATCAACGTGAGCTGGGTGCGGCGCAGACCGAGTCCGCGGAAATCGTTGCGCGCGAAACGCGCCAGCCCCGCGGTGGCGTAGACGTAGATCCGGCCGAAGCCGCGCGCGGCGGCCACGGACGCGCCGAGGTCCATCCGCCGCGGTCCGCGGACATCGTTTGCGCTGGCGGTCTCGATGCGGCCGGTCAACGCGTAGGAGATCGCGGGAACGCCGTTCGAGCCGTAGGTCAGCGTGTGTTGCAGCGTCAGCTGCGCGCTACTGGAGAAGGACCCCTTGTCGGCCGGGCCGAGCACGACCGACGGGCGGCCGTCGTCCGGGATCAACCAGAAGTTGAAGTCGTCCTTGGGCAGCTCCTCGCGGCCGTTCTGACCGAACCCGAACGTGTCGTGGAACCACCGCGAGACCCCGTCCAGCTCGCCGCCGAACCGGGCGCGGTTGTCCAGCTCGACCTCGATCTGCACCGTGTCGGTGAACCCGTAGGCTACCGAAACGGAGTTTTCGAGCATCTCGAAGTCGAGCGTGTAGCCCGGGCCGCGCGACCACACGTTGACCCACGTCGAGCCCAGACGCAGCTCGTACTCGCCCTCGGCGAGCGTGGCGGGCGGGCGGGGCGGGATGCCGAGCCGCAGCACCTGGAGCGGCGACTGGGACGACAGGTGCAGCGGCCCGTAGCCGATGTGGGCGTAGCGCGGGGTGGCGCGCATGTAGCCGCGGGTGCCGGAGCGCTTGCTCGACGACGGCCGCCCGCGATCCCCCGCTGCGGTCATCACGACGGGGCCGGGCTGCTCGGAATCCGACGCCGACTCGGCCGCGGGACCGTCCTGCGGCTGCGCCGCGAAGGTCACCACACCGCCGAGCAGCCAGCACGCCAGCCCGTGCGCGATCGATCGTCGCCGGTGCGCCTCCGCCATCGCGGTGACCCCCCTGGCCCGCAAAGATCCCTGACAAGCAAGAAACCGGAGTCTTACGGCCCTCCCGGACGCACGCCGGGTGCCGTCCGGGTCGATGCCTTCTCTACTACGCGATTCTTCTGTCTGATGCAACAGCGAAGGCGGGAATTTCATTCCGTCCGCGGCCGGCCGGGGGCTAGACGACGCGGTGGAACGCCGAGGCCTTGATCAACAGGCGGACGCGCGAGCCCGCGGCCAGCCCCAGCTCGCGGAGCGCCGCGTGGGTCACCCTGACCCGGAACCGCAACGGAGTGGCGACGATCACCTCGGCCCCCGGCTCGCGCGGCTCGACGGACTCGATGGTCCCCGCCAGCACGTTTCGAGCGCTGGTGCGGGGCGGGGGATCGAGCGACAGCAGCACGTCCTCGGCGCGCAGGCCGAGCGTGATCGGGCTGCCCGGTTCGTCCTCGAGCAGCAAGGTCCACACGCGCGCCCCGTCCAGGTCCACGGCGCTCATGCCGTCCTGCGGTCGATGCTCGACGACGGTTCCGGCGAACAGGTTCTCCGTGCCCAGCGCGCGCGCCGCGGCGGCCGAGGCCGGCCGGGCCAGCACCTCCGCCGGCGGCCCGCTCTGCACGACGCGTCCGCCGTCGAGCACCACCAGCCGGGTCCCGATGCGCAACGCCTCGCCGAGGTCGTGCGTGACGTGCAGGAACGGCACGCCGCTCTGCTCCTGGAGCTCCACCAGCGTCCGGGACAGCGCACCGCGCGCCGCGGGGTCCAGCGCCGAGAACGGCTCGTCCAGCAGCAGCGCGCCGGGTCGCGCCGCCAGCGCCCGGGCCAGCGCGACCCGCTGCCGCTGCCCGCCCGACAGCTCCGCGGGCATCCGCCCGGCGAGTCCCGCCGCCCCGACACGCGCGAGCCACGCGCCGGGACCGTCGCTCCGCTCGTGGGTCGGCAACCCGAACGCCACGTTTCCGCGTACGTCGAGGTGCGGGAACAGCAACGCGTCCTGGAACACCACGCCGACCCGGCGCTCCCGGACCGGCAGGTCGACGCCACGGGCGCTGTCGAACAGGACCCGCCCGTCGATCTCGATCCGGCCCCGCTCGGGCCGCAGCGCGCCCAGCACCGCCATCAGCAGCGTGGTCTTCCCGGACCCGCTGCGCCCGAACACCACCGTGATGCCGCCGCCGGCGCTCAGCTCGGCCTGGAGGCGGAACGGCTCGCCGCCACGCGAGCGGCGCGAGAGCTCGATCCGGATGTCCAGCGCGCTCACCTCCGCACCCCGGTCAGGCGGTTCGCCCCCAGGATCACGGCCAGCGACACCGCGGTCAGCAACGCCGACAACAGCAGCGCCACCCGGTCCTCGCCGCGCGCCACGGCCTCGTAGATCAACAGCGGCAGCGTCTGGGTGCGGCCGGGGATGTTGCCGGCCAGCATCAACGTCGCCCCGAACTCGCCCAGCGCGCGCGCGAAGCTGAGCACCAGGCCGGCGACCAGGCCGCGCCGCGCCAGCGGCAGCACCACGCGGATGAAGATCGTCAGCGGACCGTGCCCGAGCGATGCCGCGGCGATCTCGTGGCGGCGGTCCAGTTCCTCGAACGCGACCCGCGCCGAGCGGACCATCAACGGAAACGCCATCACGGCCGACGCCACGACGCACGCGGCCCAGGTGAAGGTCAACGACAGGCCGGTGGTGCGGAACAGCGGGTCACCGAGCCAGCCCTGGCGCCCGAGCAACACGATCAGGTAGTAGCCCGTCACCGTGGGCGGCAGGACCAGCGGCAGGTTGACCAGCGCGTCGAGCAACGCCCGGCCGCGAAAGCGCCGCCGCGCCAACAGCCACGCCGCCGCCGTGCCGCCGACGGCGACCAGCGCGGTCGCGCTCAGCGAGACCAGGATCGACAGCCGCAGCGCGGACAGGATCATGGTCCGGTCGGTGCGAAGCCGTGGGCCGCGAAGCGCCGCCGCGCCGACTCCGACAGCAGGTGGTCGAGGAAGCGCCGTGCCGGGTCCGGCAGCGTCGTGCCCTCGATCGCGACCGCCCGGTAGACGATCGGCTCGTGGGTGCTTGGATCGATCTCGAACGCCACGACGACCCGGCGCGGCTCCAGTCGCGCGTCGGTGCGGTACAGCACCGCGGCAACGACCTCTCCCCGGGCGAGGTACCCGAGCGTCTGCCGGGCGCTCTCCGCGAGCACCAGCCGCGGCTTCAGGGTCGACTCGAGGCCGGCCGCCCGGAGCGCCTGGCGGGTGTAGCGGCCGACCGGCGCCGTGGCCGGGTTGCCCACGGCGATCCGGGCGAACCGCGCCCCGGCCAGCCCGGACAGGTCGGCCGGCGCCGGGCCGCCCCGCGGCACCGCAAGCACCAGGCGGTTCGACGCCACGTCGAACACGGGGCCCGCGGTGCGGCCCGCCCGTTCCAGCCGCTCGATCTCGCGCGGCGACGCCGCGACGAGCAGGTCGACCGGCGCGCCGCGGAGGATCTGCTGCACCAGCAGCCCGGAGGCTCCGAAGTTCAGCTGCACCCGCGTCCCCGGTGCGTCCGACTCGAAGTCGCGCGCGATCTCCGCCAGCACGTCGCGCAGGCTGGCCGCCGCCGAGACCAGCAGCGCCTCGCCGTCAGCGGCCGCGCCGCCGGCCCCGTCGCCGCAGGCCGGCACGCCGAGCAACGCCAGCACGGCGACGACGGCGGCGAACCCGGCCCGGCCGCGGGCGATGGTCGTGCCCCGGTCAGCGGCCGGAACGTCGCCGCGGCGACTTGCCCCGCCCTGCAGCTTGCGCTCCGTTCGCGAGCTCCTCCATCAGGAACGCGGAGGCCTCCATCCCGCGATAGAAGTTGTCCAGGTCGAGCTTCTCGTTCGGGGCGTGCAGGTTGTCGTCCTGCAGGCCGATGCCCATCAGCACGGTCGGGACCTTGAGCAGCTTGTCGAAGGTCGCCACCACGGGGATCGTACCGCCCTCGCGCATGAACACCGGCTGCTTGCCGAACGCGCGATGCAACGCGCGTCCCGCCGCCTGGAGCGCCGGATGATCCGTCGGCGCCAGCCACGGTTCTCCGCCGTGCAGGTTCTCGACGCGCAGCTTGATCGTCTTCGGGGCGATCTGCTTGAGGTGGCGCGTCACGAGCCGCGCGATCGCAGCGGAGCTCTGGTCCGGCACCAGCCGCATCGAGATCTTGGCGTGCGCCTCGGCGGGGATCACCGTCTTGGCCCCCTCGCCGGTGAAGCCGGCCCAGATCCCGTTGATGTCGAGCGCCGGCCGGGCCCAGATCCGCTCCAGAGTCGAGTAGCCGCTCTCCCCGGACAGCGCCGGCGCTCCGATCGAGCGTTTGAAGCGGCCGTCGCTGTGCGGCAGGGCGCGCAGCGCGCGGCGCTGGGCCGGGGTCAGCTTGCGCACCTTGTCGTAGAACCCCGGGATCGCGATCCGGCCGCGGCGGTCCTTGAGCGAGGCCAGCATCTGGGCCAGCGCGATCGCGGGATTGACCACCGCCCCGCCGTAGACGCCGGAGTGCAGGTCCCGCCTGGTGCCCACCGCCTCGACCTGCAGGTAGGTCAGACCGCGCAACCCGTGGCAGATCGAGGGCACGTTCTTGGCGAACATCGCGGTGTCCGAAACGACGACGGCATCGCACTGCAGCGCGCCGCGGTTGGAGCGGATGAACGCGTCCAGGTTCGGCGAGCCGATCTCCTCCTCGCCCTCGATCAGGAACTTGACGTTGACCGGGCACGTTCCCGAGGTCTCCAGGTGGGCCTCCAGCGCGTTGAGGTGGATGATGAACTGACCCTTGTCGTCGGACGCCCCGCGTGCGTACAGGCTGCCGTTGCGCTGCGTCGGCTCGAACGGGGGACTGTCCCACAGCTCCACCGGGTCCACCGGCTGGACGTCATAGTGCCCGTAGACCAGGATCGTCGGACGGTCCGGCGCCTCGAGCCATTCGCCGTAGACGATCGGGTGCTTCGGGGTGCGGTGGACCGAGACCTTGGTGCAGCCGGCCTGCTTCATGCGCTCGGCCAGCCATTGCGCCGCGCGCCGCACCTCGCCCGCGTGCCCGCTGTCGGTGCTGATCGAGGGGATGCGCAGCAGCGACTCGAGCTGCCCGAGATACTCCTTGCGGTGTCGCTTGAGGAACGTCGCAACGGAACCCATGCAGCGTCTCCTTACCGAGATCATTTTTGAATGTAATGAAGGAAAGCGATTCTACATCATCGGAATCTGTTCGGATTTTAAACTTTTTTTACGCTCGGGCGCCGTGTCTTCTTAATCGCCGGTCACTAGATTCTGCATCGTGGCGATACCACGGAGGAGCCGGACCTTGTCCCCACCCCACCCGCAGCCGGTCGCGACGGCGGCGAGCGCCGACCCGGCGAACGAGCCGCTGGACGAGCTGTTGCGCGCCGCGGAGCTGGGCGGCCGGGTGCTGGCAGGCGAGCTGGAGCGTCTGGCGGAGCGGTTCGGCCCGGTGGTCTACTCGGAATTCATCCACCTGCTGTCGCATCTGCGTTTCGAGCCCGCCGAGGCCAGGCGGTTGTGGCACAACATCGCCGAGCACGCCGACTTCATGCAGCGCAGTCTCGGCTGTCCGGTCGATCCGCGCGTCGCGCTGGTGAGCTACTTCGTCGAGGTCAACCGCAAGCTCAAGCAGCCCAAGATCATCGAGCTGCGACTGTTCGAGGAGACCCGCGCCTCGGCCTACCGCGACGAGCTGACCGGCCTGTTCAACTACCGCTATTTCGAGGAGTGCCTGCCCCAGGAAATCGCCCGCGCCGAACGCCAGGGTCAGCCGGTGTCGCTGGTGATGGTCGATCTGGACGACTTCAAGCCTTACAACGACACCTACGGGCACGCCGCGGCGAACGAGGCGCTGGCCGCCATCGGTCGGTTGCTGAAGGAATCGCTGCGCCGCCCCGACATCGCGACGCGCTACGGCGGCGAGGAGTTCATGCTGATCCTGCCCGCGACGTCCAAACTGGGCGCCTGCGCGGTCGCCGAGCGGCTGCGGCGCACGATCGAGCGGTACGAGCTGGGCACGGCGGGGTCGACGTCCCTCGGCAGCCTGACGGCGACGATGGGCGTCGCGACGTATCCGGGAGACGCCCGCGACGGGCCGACGCTGGTCAAGCGGGCCGACCGTGCGATGTACCAGGCCAAGGCCGCGGGCAAGAACCGCGTCCAGCTCTACGGCGACAGCGGACGCTCGTTCGGCCGCGTCCGGGCCACGCTCGGCGGTGAGTTCCGGATGCTGGCGCCCCAGGCCTACTCGCTGACCACGTTGGGGGTGGGTGAGGGCGGCATGCACTTCTTCTGCGAACGCGCTCTCGGCGAGGGCAGCGTGCTGGACGTCGCGCTGCAGGTCCCGGGAAGCCCGTGCCCGATCCGCGTCTCGGCGGTGGTGCTGCGCACCGAGCGCTGCGACGACGGGCGCTACGAGACCGCGGTCCGCTTCACCACGATGACGACCGAGGACCGCAAGCGGCTGGCGGAGTACGTCCGGGGCAGTCGGCGCTAGAGCTCGAGCTCCAGGCCGGTCTGCCGTGCCAGCTCGGCCAGCGCCGCGACCGACTTCTCGGGATTCCCCATGCACGCCCCGCCGCCGCGCAGACCCGTCGCGGCCAACCCGAGCGCACTGACGGCCAGCTCGCGCAGCGGCGTCTCGCCGGCGTGTCCGTCGAGGCCGTCGCGAGCGGCGGAATCCATCGCCGCCGTCCAGCTCGCGTGATCGTCCCAGGCCGCCGCGAGCGGGGCGACCCGCTCCAGCGCCGGCTCGTGATACAGGATGCCGGTCCAGAACGCCGGCACGGCGAAGACCCGGGAATCGGGTTGGAGATCGGCGCTGCGCACCTCGATGTAGGCGTACGAACGGACCTCGGTGAACAGCGACGACAGATGGAGCTCCCAGTCCTCGGGCTTCAGCGC
>JBFKMV010000080.1:0-20376 GCA_041629655.1 Candidatus Polarisedimenticolaceae bacterium | reverse complement strand
GCACGCCGGTACGGCCCACGCGGTCGGCGTCAGCTCGGGCACCGCCGGACTGCACCTGTGCGTGCGCGGGCTCGGGATCGGGGCGGGCGACGAGGTCGGCTCGGCGCTGCGGTCCCTGGTCGCCGGGCTCGGCAGAGGCTCAGAGCGCCAGCACCAGCTTGCCCTCGACGTGTCCGTCGATCGAGGCGCGCAGCGCCGCCACCGCGTCCTTGAGGCGATAGATCTTCTGCACCCGCGGCCGGAGCTGCTTGCGCTCGACCATCGAGGCCATCCGCTCGAGCTGCTCCGCGTTCGGTTCGACGAACCGGAACTTCGCGGTGATGCCGTGCCGCTCGGCCGCCGCGGCGTCGGGCATGTCGACGATCGAGATCAGCCGCCCGCCCGGCTTGACCAGCTCGTAGCTCGCCGACAGCGTATCGCCGCCGACCGCGTCCAGCAGCAGGTCGACGCCGTCCGGGCATTGCCGGCGCAGCGCGACGCGGAAGTCCTCCGCGGTGTAGTCGATCACCCCGTCGGCTCCCAGCGAGGACACGAAGGCCAGCTTCTGCACGCCGGCCGTGCCGTAGACGCGCGCCCCGGCGCGCTTGGCCAGCTGGACCGCGAAGTGCCCGACCCCGCCGCCCGCGGCGTGGACCATCACGGTGCTGTCCCGTTCCAGCTCGCCGTCGCCGAACAGACACTGCCACGCGGTCAATCCGGCCAGCGGCAGCGCGGCCGCCTCCTCGAACAGCAGCCCCGGCGGCATCAGCGCCACGTTGGATTCCGCCAGCGCGAGGTACTCGGTGTAGCAGCCCCACTGCACCTCGGGTTTGCGCGCGTAGGCCCAGACCCGGTCGCCCTTGCGGAAGCGCCCGGCGCCCTCGCCGATCTCCTCGACCACGCCCGCGGCGTCCCAGCCGGGGATCAGCGGGAAACGGTGCGGCCACATCTCGCCGAGGTCGCCGCGGATGATCTTCCAGTCGACCGGGTTCACGCCGGCGGCGACGATCCGGATCAGGATCTCGCCCTTGGCTGGCCGCGGCCGGGGCACCGAGATCGCCTCGAGCTTCTCCGGACCGCCGAACTCGCGAATCGCCATCGCACGCATCGCGGGGACATTCTAGACCGGATGCCCGCCAACGGCGGCCACGCGCCGCCGCTATAATCCGCTCGCGGAGGTGCAACGCGTTGAAGCCCAAGACGATCCAGGTCTCCCACACCGACGGTCTCGCCACCCTGCGACTGTCCCGCGAGCGCGGCAACGCGATCGACTCGACGATGGTCGACGAGCTGAAGGCGGCGGTGCTCGCGGCCGCCGGAGACGACGACGTCCGCGGCGTGCTGCTCGCCGCGTCGGGCAAGATGTTCTGCCCGGGGCTCGACCTGCGCGAGCTGATCGCCTACGACCGGGTCCAGCTGCAGGACTTCATGGAGCGCTTCGCGGCGATGATGCTGGCGCTGTACACGCTGCCCAAGCCGCTGGTGGCCGCGATCTCGGGGCACGCGCTCGCGGGAGGCTGCCTGATGGCCCTGACCGCCGACCGGCGGCTGCTGCAAGCCGGCGCGCTGGTCGGGTTGAACGAAATCAAGGTCGGTGTGCCGCTGCCGTTCGCGCAGGCCTTGATGCTGCGCGAGGCGGTCGAGCCCTCGCGGCTCGAGGAGGCCGCGCTGTCCGGTCGCAATTACACCGACGCCGAGGCGGTGGCGGCCGGCCTGGTCCACGAGGTCCACCCGCCGCAGCGGTTCGAGGAGCGCTGCCGGGAGCGGCTGGCCGAGCTGGCCTCGCGGGACCCGCGCGCCTTCGCCACCACCAAGCGCTACCTCCGCTCGGCCACGCTGGAACGGATCCAGCGCCAGGACGCCCAGCTGCGCGGGGAATTCCTCGACTGCTGGTTCTCCGAGGGAACCCGCCGGCGGATGCAGCAGTTCGTGGAGCAGCTCGGAGCTACGGGGCGGGGCTGAAGCGGGACCGGTGGTCAGCGTGGCCGGGGTGCGTTAGGCTAGGGGTCTTTTCCTGCGTCACCGCCTCATTCACGGGGGGAGTCGAACCGTGCACCGGCTTCAACGTTCCACGCGCCCGCTCGTTCGTCTCGCCGTCGTCCTGCTCGGCGCAGCCACGCTGCCCGTCGCCGCCGCAGGCGAGGGGATGGACCCGTTCCAGGTCGCCAGGCTGCGCCAGGTCAGCTCGGTCAGCGTGTCGCCCGACGGCCGGCACGTCGCCTACGTGCTGTCGGTGCCGCGGGACCCGTTCGAGGAGGACAACGGCGCGTCGTGGGCCGAGCTGCACCTGATCGACGGCGAGAACCGCTCGCGCCCCTTCGTGACCGGTCAGATCAACGTCGGCAGCGTGACCTGGACGCCCGACGGCCGGGGGATCGCGTTTTTGGCCAAGCGCGGCTCCGACGAGCACAAGTCGCTGTACGTCATTCCGGTGGACGGCGGGGAGGCGCGCCGCGTGCTGGAGCACGAGACCGACATCGAGGCGTACAGCCTCGCGCCCGACGGCAAGCGCGTGGCGTTTCTGGCCCAGCCCGAGCAGGACGAAAAGCGCAAGGAGCTGGAGGAGCAGGGCTTCAACCCCGAGGTGTTCGAGGAGGCCTGGCGACCGGTCCGGGTCTGGATCTCCGAGCTGGACGCCGGCGACGACGCCGAGCCCCGGATGCTGAAGCTCGAGGGCTCGGCCGCCGATCTCCACTGGAGCCCGGCCGGCGACCGGCTGCTGTTGACGCTGGCGCCGACCCCGCTGATCGACGACCACTACATGCACCGGCGGCTCTCCGTCGTGGACGTGAAATCGGGCCAGCCGACGGTCTCGGCCGCCAACCCGGGCAAGCTCGGACAGGTCGCCTGGAGCCCGAGCGGCGCGCACGTCGCGATCATCTCCGGCGTCGACATCCACGACCCCCAGGAGGGGCGGTTGATGGTCTTCGCGGCCGGCGACGGCGCGCTGCGCGACCTGACCCCGAACTACCCGGGGCACGTCGAGTCGTTTGCCTGGCTGGACGCGAACGCGATCGCGTTCGTGGGCGACGAGGGGACCACGACCCGCCTGGCCCGCACCGACCTGGCCGGCAACCGCACCACGCTGGTCCGGACCGGGGGGCCGGTGCTGTCCGGCGTCAGCCTGTCGCGCGACGGCAAGCGGGCCGCCTTCCGCGGCGAGACCCCGCAGCACCCGGCCGAGGTGTTCCGGATGACGGTGGGTTCCGGGCAGCCCGAGCGGGTGACCGACAGCAACCCCTGGCTGGCCGACGTGGAGCTGGCGCGCCAGGAGGTGGTGACGTTCCGGGCCCGCGACGGCCTGGAGCTGGAAGGCATCCTGGTCCACCCGCTCGGCGCGCAGCGCGACAAGCGCTACCCGCTGGTGATGATCGTCCACGGCGGGCCGGAGTCGCATCACCGGAACGGCTGGCAGACCAGCTACTCGCGTCCGGCCCAGGTGCTGGCCGCGCGCGGGTTCGCGGTGTTCTTCACCAACTACCGCGGCAGCACCGGGCGCGGCGTCGAGTTCTCGAAGCTGAGCCAGGCGGACTTCGCCGGCAAGGAGTTCGACGACCTGGTCGACGCCGTCGATCACCTGGTCGAGCGCGGACTCGTGGACCGGGCCAAGGTCGGTGTGACCGGAGGCTCGTACGGCGGCTACGCCACCGCGTGGTGCAGCACCTACTACTCGGACCGCTTCGCGGCGGGGGTGATGTTCGTCGGGATCAGCGACCTGTTCTCCAAGGTCGGCACCAGCGACATCCCCAACGAGCTGTACCAGGTGCACATGCGCAAGTTCCCCTGGGACGACTGGAAGATGTACCTCGAGCGCAGCCCGATCCGGCACCTCGACAAGGCGCGCACGCCGCTGTTGATCATGCACGGCAAGGAGGACTCGCGCGTCTTCCCCGGGCAGTCGATGGAGCTGTACCGCTACCTCAAGATCCGCAACCAGGCCCCGGTGCGCCTGGTGTTCTACCCCGGCGAGGGCCACGGCAACCGCAAGGCCGCGGCGCGGCTGGATTACTCGTTGCGCCTGCTGCGCTGGATGGAGCACTACCTGACGGGGGCCGGCGGTGCCCCGCCGCCGTACGAGATCGACGACTACGGGGCTCCCGCGGAGGACGACGAGCAGGGGCAGACGGAGGACCGGGGTTGAGAGCGACGTCCATCGCGGCACTGCTGGTCGTGGCGCTCGCGGCGAGCGACGCGAGCGCGATCGTGATCCGTCACGATCGCCAGGATGCCCGCTATCGCCAGCTGGGCCAGGGCTACCCGGCGGTGGGTTCGTTCCTGCCCCAGGGCGAGGGCGTGCTGACCCTGATCGCGCCGCAGTGGGCCATCACCGCGGCCCACGTCGCGCGCGACATCTCGCCGTTCACGCGGACCGCCGTGTTCGCGGGGCGGGAGTATCCCATCGAACGGCTGTTCTTCCACCCGTCGTGGGACGGCCGGGCGGGTTACGACCACACCGACCTGGCGCTGATCCGGCTTGCCGGGCCGGTGGAGGGGATCGAGCCCGTCGTGCCGTACACGGGGACGGACGAGGTGGGTCAGCAGGTCGTGTTCGTCGGCTGGGGGGACACCGGCACCGGGCAGACCGGGCCGACGCGCGCGGACCGTCAGCGACGGGCCGCGACCAACGTCGCGACCGGGGCCGACCGGCGCTGGATCACGTTCCTGTTCGACGAGCCGCCCGGCGGCACCGACCTGGAGGGGATCAGCGGCCCCGGCGACAGCGGCGGTCCCGCGCTGCTCGACCGCGGCACGCGGGTGTACCTGATCGGCGTCAGCTCGGCCAACGACGACATGGGCAGCGGCGCCGGCCTGTGCGAGTACGGCAGCACCGAGGTCTACGCACGCATCTCGACGGCGGCGGGCTGGATCGAGTCCACGGTGGCCGGCCGGTCGGGCGAGGGGACCGGCTGGGGGCCGGTCGAGAAGTTCGCGACCACGGGCTGGCCGCAGACCCCGGCCGGAAACACCGCGCAGGCGTTCTTCGAGGCCTACGCCGGGGGCAACATCGACGGCCTGGTGGCGTTCGTCCGCAAGCACCGCAGCGCGGCGGCGCTCCAGGACCGCTCGCTCCCCGAGCGGGTCGAGGAATGGACCCGGCTGCGCGAGGAGTGGAAGAAGCTCACGCCGCACCGCATCGTGCAGGCCGGGCCGCTCGACCTGCACGTGCTGGTGCACTCGGGCGGTCTCGGGGGCTGGCTCGGCATCCGGTTCAAGCTGCTCGACGACGAGCCCCACCAGCTCGACTTCATCGCCGTCAGGCCCGAGCTTCGGCCCCGCTGACCCCGCGGGGAAGCGCTACTTCAGCCAGCCGGGATACAGCGACGGCCGGCGGTCGCGCAGGAACAACTGCCGGGCGTGCGAGCGCTCGACCTCCCCGAGATCGAGGTCCGCGAACAGCAGCTCGTCCTCGCCGGCCGCGGCCCGCGCCACGACCCGCCCGTCGGGCGCGCAGACGAACGACTCGCCGGCGAAGGTCAGCCGGTCCTCCTCGCCGACGCGGTTGCACAGCGCGGTGAAGTAGCCGTTCTGGAACGCGGCGACGCGCAGCTCCGCCTCGTACAGCCCGTCCGGCCACTCGCCCACCGTTCCGGCCTGGGGAACCACGACCAGCTCGGCCCCGCGCAGCGCCAGCGCGCGCATGTACTCCGGATAGTGCCGGTCGTAGCAGATCGCCACGCCGACCCGTCCCACGGCCGTCTCGAAGACTCCCGGGCCCTGGTCGCCGGGAGCGTAGTAGCCCTGCTCGTGGAAGCCCTCGTAGTCGGTGATGTGGACCATCCGTGTCCGTCCGAGCAGCGTGCCGTCCGCGTCGATGACGGGCGAGCAGTCGAACGTCCGGTCGCCGTCGCGCTCGAACAGGTTCAGCACCACCGCGACGCCCAGCTCGCGGGCCCGCCGGCAGAACGCCTCGGTGACCGGGCCGGGAACCGTCTCGGCGAGCCGCGCCACGTCGTCGCCGGCGCGCCGCTGCGGCCAGAACGGCTCGAAGGCGAGCTCGGCGTAGGCCACCAGCCGCGCGCCTTCCCGCGCCGCCCGCGACAGCGCGTCGAGGCCCCGGGCCAGGTTGTCCCGCCGGTCGGTCCCGGCGCGCTGCTGGACCAGCGCGATACGGGTCGGTTGCTTCCGGTTGGGTGCGTGCATCCGAGGCTCCTGGACAGGTCTCCGCGGGAGTCTAGCCCGCGCCGAGCCGTTCGCGGACCGCGGAGGGGGAAAGCGGCACCAGCACGGTCTTGTCCGGCGACGTCGGTCCCGCGACCAGCTCCAGGTCGCTCGGGGCCAGCTTCAGCGTCTCGGCCAGCAGCGCCAGCACCGCGCGGTTGGCCTTGCCCCGCTCGGGCGCGGCGGTCACGGAGAGCTTGAGCGCTCCGGCGTGGACGCCCACGATCGCGTTGCGGCGGGCGCCGGCCTTGACCTTGAGGCGCAGCCGCGTTGCTCCCGCGGTGCCGGTCAGCTCCAGCTCCATGACGGTTGCGGCCCGGGGGTCAAGCGCGGACTGGGTCCAGGCGCTCGCGGTAGGTCATGTCGCGCCGCCGCGGCTCGAATCCCGCGTCCCGGATCGCCGCGACGATCTCGGGCTCGTGCATCTGGTGCGCGGTGCCGGCGGCCGACACGACGTTCTCCTCGATCATCGTGCTGCCCATGTCGTTGACGCCGAAGGCCAGCGAGGCGCCGGCCAGCTTCGGTCCCTGGGTGACCCACGAGGCCTGGAAGTTGTCGACGTTGTCGAGGAACACTCGGGCCACGGCCAGCGTGCGCAGGTACTCGGCCGTCGTGACCTCGCTGCCGCCCAGCTCGGTGTTCTCGGGTTGGTAGGTCCAGCAGATGAACGCGGTGAACCCGTCCGTGCGGTCCTGCAATTCGCGCACCCGCGCCAGGTGCTCGACGCGATCGGCGCGGGTCTCGACGTGGCCGAACATCATCGTGGCGGTGGAGCGCAGTCCCTGGCGGTGCGCTTCCTCCATCACGTCGAGCCACTCCTGGGCCGAGCACTTGTTCTTGGCCAGCCGTTTGCGCACGCTGTCGACCAGGATCTCGGCGCCTCCGCCGGGAATCGAGCTCAGCCCCGCCTCGCGCAGGCGGCGGATCGTTTCGGACAGGCTCGAGCGCGAGACCTTGGTGATGTGCACGATCTCGGGCGGCGACAGCGCGTGCAGCCACAGGTCGGGGAACTCCCGCTTCAGTCCGCGGAACAGCTCCTCGTAGTACTCGAGCTTGAGCTTGGGGTTGTGCCCGCCCTGGAGCAGGATCTGGTTGCCGCCCAGCCGGTAGGTCTCCTCGATCTTGTGCTTGATCGTCTCGAAGGGCAGCACGTAGCCCTCGTCGTGGTGCGGCGGGCGGTAGAACGCGCAGAAGCTGCAGAAGGCGTTACAGAAGTTGGTGTAGTTGATGTTGCGGTCGATGATGTAGGTCACGACGCCGTCGTCGTGCCTGCGCCGCCGGACCAGGTCGGCGAGCGCGCCGAGCGTGGTGAGCCGCTCGTGCTCCAGCAGCGCCAGCGCCTCGGCGGCATCGATCCGCCGGCCCTCGATGATCTTGTCGCCGATCGCGTCCAGCCCGGCCCGCCGCTCGTCGGTCGTCATCGCTCGGTCCCCTCAGGCCCGGCCCTGGGCCGCCATGCGCAGCGCCTCGGCGACCTCGTCGCAGCCGGCGCGGCGCTTGAGCGCCAGGCGCGGGGCCGGGGAGGCCTCGACCAGGCCCAGCCGGGCGCAGGCGTCGAGGAACAGCCGCAGCGCGCGCAGCTCGTCGGCCCCGAAGCGGAACAGGATGTGGGAGCGCAGGTACTCGAGCGCGATCTCGGGATACTGCCGGCCGTTCCAGGTGTAGTCCGCCGCGATCTGCTCGAGCACCTTGTGGCCCTCGCGCCGCGACGCGTGAAGCGCGCGGTACAGCTCGTCGTCCAGCACTCCCGGCCGGCAGGCCCAGACCGCGAACACGAACGGCAGCCCGGTGTGGCGTGTCCAGACCGCGCCCAGGTCGTGGGCCGTCACGCCGTCGGGCAGCGGCTCGAACAGCGCCTTGTCGCCGATCCGCACCACCGCGTCGTGGTCCGCCAGCGCCGCCGCCAGCTCCACCGGGCCGGTGTCGAACGCGGGTCGTCCGCCCCACACGCGGTCGAACAGCACGCGCGCCAGCGCGTTGCTGGTGCGCGACTCCGGGTCGAGCGCCACGCGCCGCACCTCGTCCAGCGGGCGCCGCGAGACCAGCAGGACGCTCTTCGCCGGCCCGTGCGTCACGATGCCGAGACCCGGGGCGATCTCGAGGTCGGGAATCCGCGCCAGCTCGAACACCGGCAACAGCCCGATCTCCAGCTCACCGGCCGCCATGCGGTCGCTGAGCCGCGACGGGACCTCGTAGGACAGCTCGACGCGCTCGGCCGCCAGACCCTGCTCGAGACCGAACACCAGCGGACGGGCGTTGAGGTACGAGACGGCGCCGATGCGGATCCTGCCCGCCATCGCGTCAGGCCACGACCGCGTCGAACCGCTGCAACGGGTTGTACAGCGAGTCGCGTTGCACGGGCTCGCGTCCGGCCTCGCGGATCAGCCGCAGCAGCTGCTCCAGCGTGATTCCGACCGGCGTTCGCGCTCCGGCCATGTGAACGATCTTCTCTTCGACCACCGTGCCGTCGATGCAGTCGGCGCCCATGTTGAGCGCGGTTTGCGCGATGCGCGGCGTGATCATGATCCAGTAGGCCTTGATGTGGTCGAAGTTGTCCAGCATCAGTCGCGAGACGGCGATCGTCAGCAGGTCGTCGAACCCCGTCGGTCCCGGCAAGTGATCCAGCTCGGTGTTCTCGGGGTGGAACGCCAGCGGGATGAAGCACATGAACCCGCCGGTCTCGTCCTGCAGCTCGCGCAGCCGGCACAGGTGCTCGACCCGCTCCTCCAGCGTCTCGATGTGCCCGTACAGCAGCGTCGCGTTGCCGCGCAGGCCGTGCCGGTGCGCGGTGCGGGTCACCTCGAGCCAGCGCTCGGCCGGGATCTTCTTGCGGAAGATCTCGCGGCGCACCCGCTCGGACATCACCTCGGCCCCGCCGCCGGGCAGCGAGCCCAGGCCGGCCGCCTTGAACTCCTCGAAGATCTCGGCGAGCGGCTTCTTGAACCGCTTGGCGAAGAAGTCGTACTCCGCCGCGGTGAACGCCTTGACGTGCAGCTCCGGCCGCAGCTCGCGGATCCCGCGGATCAGGTCGGTGTAGAACTCGTAGGGGTAGTCGGGGTTGTGCCCGCCGACGATGTGCACCTCGGTCAACGGTTCGTCCAGCCGCCGCCGTACCTCGTCCAGGCAGCGTTCGAGCGACCAGCTCCAGCCCTGCTGCTTGTCGCGATAGGGCCGGTAGAACCCGCAGAACTTGCAGTCCACGGTGCAGACGTTGGTCGGGTTGAGGTGCATGTTGCGCACGAAGTACGCCACGTTGCCGTTCTTGCGCTCGCGCACCTCGTTGGCCATCGCGCCGATCGCCATCAGCTCGCGCGAACGGAACAGCCGCACGCCGTCGTCATGGCTCAGGCGCTCGCCGGCCCGGAGCTTGTCGTGCAGCTCGCTCAGCCCGGCGGCGCGGGCGAGATGTTCGACGACTCTCGACATCGAGACTCCGGTCGCGCATCCGGCGACGTTGCGGAGCGTCATTATAGCGTCAATCCCGGCCCGGTTCCGCGGCCGCGTCAGCGCTCGAGGGCCGCCAGCATTTCCCGCACTTCGGTGTATTTCAGGCGCGGCCGGCCCAGCGGGGCGCCGCGTTCGATCTCCAGGGCGTCGAGCCGGTTCCAGTCCTCGTAGCTGAAGACGTCCGGCTGGCGCTCGCGCACCAGGCGCTCCGCGGCGTCGGCGGCCGGACTCGCGGGCTCGGGCAGGCGGCCCTGTGCGAGGTCCTCCAGCATCGCGCGCACGGTTTCCAGCGCGTCCGGCTTGTTCGTGCCGATCACGCCCTGCGGCCCGCGCTTGATCCAGCCCGCGGCGTACTGCCCGGGCAACGGGTGGCCGTCCGCGGGGTCGATCACACGCCCGGCCTCGTTGGGGATCACCGCCCAGTCGTCGCGGAACGGGACCCCGGCCACCGGCACGCCGCGGTAGCCCACCGAGCGGAACAGCAGTCCCGCGGGCAGCGTCTCGAAGCGGCCGGTGCCGCGCGACTTGACGTTGCCGCGATCGTCGAGGAACAGCTCGTTGCGCTCGATCCGCACCGCGCGCACGCGGCCGCGGTCGTCGCCCTCGATCTCGACGGGGGAGACCAGAAACCGGATCTCGAGCCGCCGGGGCTTGTCCGGCTCGGAGCGACCGACCAGCGAGCCGAGGATCTCCAGCTTGCGCGTCGTCAGCTTGTCGGGCGTTTCTCCCAGCGCCTGGCGCGTGACCGGGTCGAGCTCCATCTCGTCGGGCAACGTGGCGCACGCGGCGCCCGGCATCTCGCCCAGCTCCTTGACCTCGGCGTTGGTGAAGGCGGCCTGCGCGGGGCCCCGCCGGCCGAGCATGGCCACCTGCCGGACCCGGCTGTTGCGGAGCGCCTCCAGCGCGTAGTCGGCGATGTCGGTCCGCTCCAGCTCCTCGGGCGTGCGGCAGAGGATCCGCGCCACGTCCACCGCCACGTTGCCGATGCCGACGACGACGGCCGTCTCCTGCGACAGGTCGAACGTCAGCCCGGTGAAGTCGGGGTGCCCGTTGTACCAGGCGACGAACTCGGTGGCGGTGTGGCTGCCGGCCAGGTCCTCGCCCGGAATCCCCAGCCGGCGGTCGGTCTGCGCGCCCGTGCAGTAGACGATCTGGTGGTAGTGCCGTTTCAGGTCGTCGACGGTCAGGTGGCGGCCGATCTCCACGTTGCCGAAAAAGCGGAACTCCGGGCGCGAGGCCGTCTTGTGGTAGACCCGGATCACGCTCTTGATCTTCTGATGGTCGGGGGCCACGCCCAGCCGCACCAGGCCGTAGGGCGTCGGCAGCCGGTCGAACATGTCGACCTGCACCGTGAGGTCCGGCTGGTCGAACAGGTGCTGGGCGGCGTAGAACCCGGTCGGGCCCGAGCCCACGATGGCCACGCGCAGCGGACGGTTCTCGGTTCCCGGTCGGCCCATCGGCTCCCCCGCCTGTCGAAAGGGCGCAATTCTACGGCAGATCGCCGCGGGCCGCATCACGGCCAAGTCACCCTGCGCGGTCCGGGTGGTACCATGCGCGCGTCTTCGGACTGGGGGTGGCAGCGATGTGCGGGTTCATCGGCGTGATCGGCGCGGACGCCGCGGTCCGCGAGATCTACGACGGCCTGGTGGCGGTCCAGCACCGCGGCCAGGACACGGCCGGCATCATCACCTACGACGGCCGGTTCCACGTCAAGAAGGGCGAGGGGCTGGTGCGCGACATCTTCAGCGCGGCCAACTTCAAACGTCTCAAGGGCGGTCTCGGCGTCGGGCACGTGCGTTACCCCACCGTCGGCTCGGGCGGCGGCGAGGACGCGCAGCCGTTCACGGTCAACTACCCGTTCGGGATCGCGATGGCGCACAACGGCAACGTCGCCAACTACGACGAGCTGCGCGGCGAGCTGACCGCCGAGGGTCTGCGGCACCTCTACTCGGCCTGCGACGTCGAGGTCGTGCTGAACGTGTTCGCCAGCGCGCTGGCGCGGGCTTCCAGCGGCGAGTTCACGCTCGCCGCCTACGACCAGGCGGTCCGGGAGGTCTACGCCAAGGTCCGCGGCGCCTACAGCGTCGCGGGGTTCATCGCCGGGCGCGGCCTGTTCGCGTTCCGGGACCCCTACGGCATCAAGCCGATCGCCGTCGGCCGCCGCGCGGTGAACGGGCGCCGGAGCTGGGCGGTGGCCTCGGAAAGCGTGGTGTTGACGACGCTCGACTACGAGCTGCTGCCGCCGCTGCCGCCGGGCGAGTCGCTGTTCGTGGACATGCAGGGGCAGATCCACCGTTCGCAGCTGGCCGAGCCGCGCCATCATCCGTGCGTGTTCGAGTTCGTGTACTTCGCGCGGCCCGACTCGTACCTGGAAGGCGTCTCGGTCTACCGTTCGCGGATCCGCATGGGGGAGCGGCTGGCGGCGGCGTTCCAGCGCGCCGGCCACGCCGCCGAGGTGGTGATCCCGGTGCCGGACTCCGCGCGCACCGCGGCGCTGGCGCTGGCCCAGTCGCTGGGGCTGCCCTACCGCGAGGGGCTGGTCAAGAACCGCTACGTCGGCCGCACGTTCATCATGGCCAACGACGGCGAGCGCCGCCGGTCGGTGCGACAGAAGCTGAACACCATCGACGCCGAGTTCCGCGGTCGCGACGTGCTGCTGGTCGACGACTCGATCGTGCGCGGCAACACCCGCCGGCAGATCGTCGAGCTGGCGCGGCGCGCCGGGGCGCGCCGGGTGCTGTTCGCCTCCACCTCACCGCCCCTGGTCCATCCCTGCGTGTACGGCATCGACATGAGCACGCGTCGCGAGTTCGTCGCTCGCGATCGCACGAACGACGAGGTGGCGCGACAGATCGGCGCCGACGCGGTGGTGTACCAGGAGCTGGACGACCTGCTGGCGGCGGTGATGGAGGGGCAGCAGGGAATCCGCCAGATGTGCCACGCCTGCTTCTCCGGCGACTATCCCACCGGCGACATCACGTCGGAGATGCTCCTGCAGATCGAGCAGGAGCGGATCGTCCACGGCAAGTGACCCGGTGCGGGTCCGGCTGGACACGCCGGCGGGGTTCTCGTTCCGCCGGACCGTGCTGTCGCACGGCTGGTGGAACCTCGCGCCGTTCCGCTACGACGATCGCGCCGGCTCGCTCGGCCTGAACGTCGCGCTGCCCGACGGCGGCGCGACGTCGATCGAGCTGCGACCCGCCGGCAGCGACGTGCTGCTGTTGGCCGCCGGCCGGCCGCCGGCCGCGCTGCGGCGCCGGCTGGTGCGCGCGGCGCGGCGCGTGCTGAACCTCGACCTCGACCTGGAGCCGTTCTACGCGTTGCTACGCGACGACGGGGACCTGCGCTGGATCGCCGAGGCGGGGGCCGGGCGGCTGCTGCGCGGCCCGACGCTGTTCGAGGACCTGGTCAAGCTCGTGCTGACGACCAACTGCTCGTGGGCGCTGACCCGCCGGATGGTCGAGCGGCTGATCGCGGAGGCCGGGTCGATCGCGGACGACGGCAGCCGCGCCTTCCCGACCCCGGCTGCGCTGGCCCGGCTGGGAGCGCGACGGCTGCGCCAGCGCGTGCGCGCGGGCTACCGGGCCCCGCTGCTGGCCGAGCTGGCTCGTCGCGTCGCGCGCGGCCGGGTCGACCCCGAGCGCTGGGAGGACGATCCGCGGGACGTCGCCGCGCTGAAGCGCGAGATGCTGGAGCTGCCGGGAGTCGGTCCGTACGTGGCCGAGAACCTGCTCAAGCTGGTCGGACGGCCCGCGGGGCTGGCGCTCGACTCGTGGCTGCGGGCCAAGTACGCGCGGCTGTATCATGGGGGCCGCCGTGTCGCCGACCGCACCATCGCGCGCCGCTACGCGCAACTCGGCGAATGGGCGGGAATCGCGATCTGGTGCGAGATGACGCGGGACTGGTTCGAGGGTGACGAGGCCGGCGCCGCGCGGGCGGCCCTGGAATGACGGGGAGCGCGAGATGAACGGTTTCGACATGGTGCTGCTGGCGCTGGCCGTGGTGCTGGTGCTGGTCGGCGTGGCCAAGGGGCTGGTGCGGATCCTGTTCGGGATCGCCGCGCTCGTCGCCGCCTTCGCCCTGGCGGCGCAGTACCACCGCCCGCTGGCCGACCGGCTGGCCGCCCTGGAGCTGCCGGCCGGCGCGCTGCGCTTCGGTTCCTACATCGCGATCTTCCTCGGCGTGATGCTGGCCGGCGGCCTGCTGGCCTGGGTGACGCGGCGGATGCTCAAGGCCGCGATGCTGTCGTGGGCCGACCGGCTGGCCGGTGCGGCGCTCGGCCTGGTCGCGGCGACGTTGGCCGCGGCCCTGATCGTGCTGCCCGCGGTGGCCTACTTTCCCGCCAGCGAGCGCGTGCTCGCGCAGTCGACGCTGGCGCCGTACGTCACCGTGGTCGCCGACGTGGCCAACGTGCTCTCGCCCGAGGACCTGTCCACGCGCTATCGCCGCGCGGTGGCGGAGCTGCGGCGGCTGTGGCGGGGCGAGAGCGCCGACGTTCCGACGGTAATCTGACGTGATCCGCGCCGCCAACCACAGCTCCTACCCGCGCATCGGCGACTTCACCCTCGACGAGCGCCTCGAACAGGCGCACCAGGCCCGGGCGCGCGGCGAGGCCGGCGCCGCGGACGTCGCCCGCGTCGCCGACGAGATGGGCGGCATCGTCGTGGCCGAGCAGAGCCGCGCCTTCATCAACGTCGTCACCGACGGAATGGTCCGCTGGCCGGGACCGCTGTCGCACCTGACCGATCATCTCGAGGGCCTCACGCACGGCGAGCGCCGGCCCTGGCTCGGCACCCGGCTGATCGACCGCCGGCCCGTGGTGACCGGCCCGCTGCGCGCGGGAGCGCCGTTCCTGCGCGCCGAGTACGAGGTCGCGATGGAGGTGGCCCAGACGCCGGTGAAGATGTCGCTGCCCGGGCCGGTGAGCTTCGGGCGGCTGTGCCAGGACCGCCACTACGGCGACCTCGACCTGCTGGTGGACGACCTGGCGGAAGCGCTGGCCGCGGAGGTCCGCGAGCTGGCGGCGGCCGGCGCGAGCTGGTTCCAGCTCGACGAGCCGCTGCTGTGCCGGCACGCCGGCGACCTGGAGCGCGTGGTCCGCGCGGCGGGGCGGGTGTTCGAGGCGGCCCCGGACGGGGCCGTGACCGTGCTCTCGACGTACTTCGGCGACCTGACGGCGCTGGGCCGGCGGGTCGCGCAGCTACCCGGGACGCATCTCGGTCTCGACATGGTCGCGGGCGACGGGAATCTCGACCTGCTGTCGAGGCTGCCCGGGGAGCGCGGCGTGGTGCTGGGACTGTTCGACGCCCGGACCACGCGCATCGAGGATGCCGCCGACGTCGCAGCGCGACTGGAGCCGCACCGCGAGCAGCTGGTCCGGCGCGACGTGATCGTGGGACCGCAGGCCGGGCTGGGGCTGTTGCCGCGCGACGAGGCGTTCGACAAGCTGCTCCAGGCGCGTTACCTGGTGGAGCAGCTCGAGCGGGAGTGGGACTGGAGCGGGTGACCTCGCCGGTCGCCGCTCAACGCACCCCGGCCGCCAGCGCGAGCAGCCGCTGCAACGCGCCCTCGACCGCCGACTCGGCCTCCTCGACGCTCGCGGCGCTGGCCTCCAGCGAGAGCACCACGCGCACCGGCTTCTTCTCCAGGCTCGGCGCGTGGCTCTTGACCCAGACCATCGGGTACTCCTCGCCGAGCTGGTCCAACAGCGAACGCAGCGACGACTCGTCGCCGGTCGGCGCCTCCACCTCGCGCACCGCGCGGTGGCGTCGCGGCGCCAGCTCCTGGAGCAGCGGCGCGGCCTGCTCGACCACCGCGCGCAGCTCGCCCGGCTCGCCGGGCAGGCAGATCACGACCGCACTCCCGGTCAGTCGCACCACCACCCCGGGGGCGACGCCGACCGGGTTGGCCAACGGCTCGCCGCCGACGGGGACGGAGCAGAGCTTGTCCCGCGCCGCGGTCAATCCCGTCTTGTGGATCACACGCCGCGCGTGCAACCGCTCGTAGGCCGCCTCGACCATCCGCCGCGCGGCCGGGTGGGACTTGAGCGGGCGCTGGAGCGCGTCGGCGACACCGGCCAGCGTGCAATCGTCCGCGGTCGGGCCCAGGCCGCCCGAGATCACGACGAGGTGCGGCTGGCGCTCGAGCGCCTCGCGCAACGCGCACGCCACCGCCCGCTCCGTATCGTCGACGATCGTGATCCGGTGCACCAGCGCGCCGCGCCCGGCGAAGTGCTCGGCGAGGAACGGTCCGTTGGCATCGGCGATCCGGCCCCGCAGCAGCTCGCGACCGACGGAGATCAGCTCGACGTGCATCCGCCCGCCGCTGTCGGGCATCATGCGCGGCGCCGGCGCCGGGCCCGGCCGCCGTGGGCGTGGCGCTCCGGTCCGCGGCGGACGGATCGTCCGTCGAACGGTGTGCGGTTTCTTCGGGGAGCCCAAGCCAGACCTCCGGCCGCAACATAGCACAGCCGGAGCGACCGGCCGGTCCTAGCGGCGCACGGGGATCCGCAGCCGCTGACCGGGGTAGATCACGCTGCGCGTGTGCAAGCTGTTGAGCGACAGCAGGTCGGTCAGGGCCACGCCGTAGGCGCTGGCGATCTTGATCAGCGTCTCGCCGCGGTTGACGCTGTGGGTCAAGAACTCGGGGGCTCCGGACTCGCCCTCCTCGAAGATCCTCAGCCGCTGGCCGACGTGGATCGTGCCGTCCCGGGACCGGATCCCGTTCAGCTCGCGGAGATGCTCCAGGCCCACGCCGTACATCTCGGCGATCGTCCACAGGCTGTCGCCGCGCCGCACGACGTAGAACACGTCGCCGGCGGGCCCCTCCGTGACCACCGGGGTGCTGGCCTCGTCCGGAATCCAGACCTCGAGACCGGGTGGCAGCGCGACGTTCCGCTCCACGGCGCGCCCCCGCCAGGCGGGGTTCGCGGCCGCGAGCAGGCCTACGTCCAGCTTGTACAGCTGCGCCAGCCGGCCCGGCGACGTCGGGCGGTCCAGCCGCACGCGCCGCAGCGTCAGCGACGGCTCGGGCGTCAGGCCCTCGGGGAAGAAGCGCAGCGGATCGAGCGCGATGTCGCGCGCGGCGAGGAACTCCGCGTAGAAGTTCCGCGACGCGAAGCCGAAGGCACGGCCGTCGTAGTGACTCAGGATTCGCTCGAAGTCGGCGCCGTGCTGTTCCTTGGCGCGCAGCATGCCCTGGACGCCGTGGTTGTAGGCGGTGACCGCCAGCGGCCACTCGCCGAGCGCCTCGTAGGCGTCCTTGAGGTGGCGCGCCGCGCCGTGCGCCGCCAGCACCGGGTCGAGCCGCTCGTCGACGCTGGAGCTGATGATCAGGTAGCGGCGGCCCGTGCCGCGGGTGAACTGCCAGGCCCCGAGAGCTCCGGCGGACGAGCGCGCGTGGGTCTGGAACGAGGATTCCACGTGCGGCAGCAGCGCCAGGTCCTCGGGCAGCCCCAGCTCGCGGAACGCCTCCCGCAGCAGCGCCTCGTAGCGCGCACCGATCTCGAGCCCGCGGCGGAACCGCTCGCGCTGACCGCGCTGGGTGCGCACGCGCTCGTGGGCTTCGCGCACCCCGTCGGTGCCGCGAACGCCGGCGATGCGCAGCGCCAGCTGCTTGGCCGGCTCGTCCAGCTCGGCCCCCGACTCGATTGCTTGCGCCAGCGCTTCGAGCTTCGTCTTCCACGCCTCGCGAAGCTGTTTCACGAACTCGCGCTGCTCGTCCGTGTAGCGCTCCTCGACCACGCCCGGAAGCCGCACGACCTCGTACACCAGCTGCGGATGATCGATGTCGTGGACCACGATGTCGCCGAGCGTCCAGCGAGCGTAGACGTGGCGCCAGAACTCCACGTTGGGTTCCAGCACCGCGAAGCGGGGGAACTCGTCGGGCGGCTCGGCCGCGACGGCCGGCAGCGCGCAGGCCAGCGCCAGGATCGCCGCGCACAGCGGAATCACCGCTCCCCGTCTGGCCCGTCGGACTCGCATGCACCGCTCCCGGAATCGACCCGAATGCCCGAACGCAAGTGCTACGAATATACCCCGGGTCGGGGCCCGCTTCAAAAGAATTGCCCGCGGTTTCCGTGTTTTCCGGGTAGGCCGCCCGAACGGGCGAGCCGCCACAACGACGGGCCGCCCCACAGCAGCGTCACCAGGTAGAACCCCGCGCGGTGCAGCAGGGCGGCCGCCGTGGCCGTTTCCCGGGGCACCCCGATGGCCGCGAACAGCTCGATCAGCGCCAGCTCCGTGGCCCCGATTCCGCCCATCGTGCCGGTGAGCGTGCCGGCGATCGTGCCCAGCGCGACGCAGGTCGCCACCGCCGCCAGCGGCGCCTCGACCCCGAGCGCGCGCAGCGCCATCGCGCCGGCCAGACACAGCGCGGCGAACCCGGCCGCGCCGAGGGCGAGGTCGATCAGCGTGGCGCCCGCCGTCGCGCGGGAGCGGGCGAACGGCTCGAGCACGCGCCCGATCCAGCCCCCGTCCCCCGGATCCGTTTCCGGGGCGCGGATCCGGCGCGGCGCCAGGCGGGCCAGCCAGGCCGCGACGCGCGGGCGGGCCAGGCCGCGTCCCACCGGGCCCCGGAGCGCCAGCACCGCCACGACGAGCGCGGCGGCGAACAGCCCGGGCCCCAGGAACGGTCCGCCGCCCCCGGACGCGGCGAGGCCCGTGGCGGTCGCCACGACGGCGATCAAGACCAGGTTGCCCAGCAGGTTGGTCAGCTGGTCGGCCAGTGCCCAGCCGTAGGCCCGCGCCACGCCGCAGCGCGTGCGGCGGTGGAGCAGGGCGGCCCGCAGCACGCCGCCGGCCAGCTTGGCCGTGGGGGTGGTCAGGTTGACGAACGCGCCGGCCAGCACCGAGCGCAGCGCGAACGCGTAGGGGACTTCCGGGCCCGCGCGCAGCATGCCCCACCACTTGAGCGCCCAGAGCAGGAAGCGCCCGGCCAGCGGAACCAGCGACAGCGCCAGCCACCACGGGTCCGCGGCGGCCGCCAGCTCCCAGGTGCGCCGCCAGCCCGGGCGGCCGACGACCCAGGCCAGCGCGCCGACGAACGCCGCGAGCCAGGCCAGCCGGATCAGGAGGCGTCGGCGGCGAGTCATCGCGAGGGTCCGCGCGTCAGGCTTCGCGGTCGGTCTCCGACGCGATTTCGGGGTACAGCCGTGTCAGCTCCGACTTCAGGTACTCGAACGCATCGTCCGGCGAGTCGCTGATCCGCAGCAGCCCGACGTCCTCCGGCGAGATCGTGCCCCAGCGCACCAGGGCGTCGAGGTCCAGCACGTCGTCCCAGAAGGCCTTGCCGTACAGCACCAGCGGCAACGGCTTCTCGATCTTCTGCGTCTGGATCAGGGTCAACAGCTCGAACAGCTCGTCCAGCGTGCCGAACCCGCCCGGAAACACCACCAGCGCCTTGGCCGGATAGACGAACCAGAACTTGCGCATGAAAAAGTAGTGGAACTCGAAACCCAGCTCCCTCGTGATGAACGGGTTGGCCGAGGGCTCCTGGGGCAGGCTGATCCCGAGTCCGATCGAGATTCCCGAGGCCTCCGAGGCGCCGCGGTTGGCCGCCTCCATCAGCCCCGGTCCGCCGCCCGAGCAGACGATGAAGCGGCGGTTGGCGAGTCCGAGACCCTTGGACCACTCGGTCAGCTTGAACGCCAACGAGCGCGCGTCCTCGTAGTAGCGGGACAGCCGGACCTGGGCGCGCGCGCGCTCGACGGCCGGATCGTCGCCCGCGGCCTCGGCGCGCTCGAGGACGGCCCGGGCGTCGTCCGCCGCCACGGCCCGCGCCGAGCCGAAGAACACCACCGTGTCCTTGACGTTGTAGTGCCGGAACCGCGACAGCGGCTCGAGGTATTCGGCCAGGATCCGGATCACCCGCGCGTCGCGGCTGGTCAAAAAGTCGAGGTTCTTGTACGCCTTCTCCGACTTGTTCATGCTCTGGAGCTCCGGGCGCGGACCCGCGCCCAGGAACCGGGCGGGGAGTGACGCCGCAAACGAGGGCGCCCAGTATCGCACACGCGTCCGCGCTATCGCGCCGGCTCGCTCGGGGCGGCGTCGATCGCGGGGGCCGTTCCGCCGCCGCCCGGCTGGCCGCCGAGCCGGCGCAGCGAGAGGATCGTCGCACCGAGCCCCAGCCAGGCCACGAACAGCCAGCCCAGAAAGCCCAGGAACGGCACCGCGAACAGCACGTACAACGGCACGGTCCCGATCGCCAGCGCCAGGTAGGGCGATGCGTCGCGACGCCCCAGCCCGCCGAGCAGGCGCTGCCCGAGCCACAACGCCACCGGGAGCTTGGCCAGGTACATCGCGATCAGCACCAGCGCGATGCAGAACAGCGACAGCACGCCCCCGACGAGCAGCGGGCCGGCCGGGAAGTCGCCGGTGGTCAGCACTCCGATCAACGCCAGGGGCACCAGGATCAACAGCACCACCCCGATCACCGCCGCGACCGGCGTGACGATCGACGAGCCGAAACCGATCAAGGTCCCGAGCAGCGCCTCCTCGCCGACCGCGCGGCCCGCACCGAGGACGATGCGGCGCGTCAATCCCAGCAGCATCGAGCCGATCACCACGGCCAGCACGACCCTCCACGCCCAGCCCAGCACGGCCCGGGCGCGGGCGCCGGCGCGCGGCCCCTCGTCCTGCTTCTGCTTCGGCTTGAACACCACCTCGCCGCCGACGATCGCGTCGTCGGCGAGCTCGATCTGGTTCCGGGACGTGTAGGCCAGATCGCCCGCGATCCGCGACCCCGGGTCGATATCGATGCGGTCGAACTCCAGCGAGGTGTCGCCGCCCACCG
>JBFKMV010000079.1:0-20437 GCA_041629655.1 Candidatus Polarisedimenticolaceae bacterium | reverse complement strand
TGCGCCCGTACTTGCGGTAGACGAACTGGATGACCTCCTCGCTGCGATCGTGCTCGATGTCGAGGTCGATGTCGGGCGGCTCGGCGCGCTCGCGCGACAGGAAGCGCTCGAACAGCAGGCCCATCTGCACCGGATCGACCGCGGTGATGCCGAGGCAGTAGCAGACCGCGGAGTTGGCGGCCGAGCCGCGGCCCTGGCACAGGATGCCGTGCTCGCGGCAGAAGCGCACGATCTCCCACATCGTCAGGAAGTAGCCGCCGTAGTCCAGCTCGTCGATCAGCGCCAGCTCCTTGTCCAGCTGGCGCGTCATCGCCCGGGACACGCGGCCGCCGTAGCGCTCGCGTGCGCCTTGCAGGGTCAGCTCGCGCAGCCAGCCCGAGGGCGTGGCGCCGTCGGGCAGCCGCTCGGCGGGGTAGCGGTAGCGGATCTCGGAGAGCGAGAACGTGCAGCGCGCGGCGATCTCGCGCGTGCGCCCGATCGCGGCGGGATCGTCGGAGAACAGCGCGGCGAATGCGTGCGGGGGCTTGAGCGCGTGCTCGGCGTTGGGACGGATGCGCCGCCCGGCGGTGGCCAGCGTGACGCCGTGGCGGATGCAGGTCAAGACGTCCTGCAGCTCGCGCCGCGCCGGCCGGTGGTACAGCACCTCCATCCCGGCGACCACGGGCAAGCCGTAACGCGCGGCGCGCTTGCGCAGTCGCGCCTCCAGCCGCGGCTCCTCGGCCCGGCGGTGTCGCGCGGCCAGCGCGTACAGCCGGTCGCCGAAGGCGTCTTTCAGCTCCTGCGCCACGAACACCGGGTCGGCGGGGCTGGCCAGCAGGCTGCGCTCGCCGCCCCACAACGCGATCAGGCCCGTCGCGTGCTCGCACACCTCGCGCCAGCGGACACGGCTCTCGCCCTTCTCCGAGCGGCGGCGCCCCACGGTGATCAGCCGGCACAGGCTCGACCAGCCCGTGCGGTCGGCGGCCAGCAGGACCAGGCTCGAGCCGTCGTCGAGCGTGACCTCCGAGCCGAGGATCGGCTTGAGCCCCGTCTCGCGCGCCTTGGCGTGCGCCTCGACGACGCCGTACACCCCGTCGCGGTCGGTCAGCGCGAAGGTGTCCAGGCCCAGCGCGACGCACGTCTCGACCAGCTCCTCGGGGTGGCTCGCGCCCTCCAGGAACGAGAAGTTGCTCTTGCACCACAGCGGCACGTATGTGGGGTCAGGTCTCACTTTTCTACATTTCGCCACACTCGAGCTGTGAGTTTTCTCGACCGTGTACGTTTGAACGCGCCATGAGGAAGATCACCAAGTGAAATGTAGAAAAGTGAGACCTGACCCCTCTTACCTCTTACTCCACGCGGCCGTGCAGGTACCAGCGGCGGCGGGGGCGGTCGTAGTAGACCCACAGCAGCTCGCCGCGCCGGGTCTCGGCGAAGTGGTACTCGCGGTGCACGGTGCGGTTCCACCAGCCGCCGGAGACCACGTACGGCCCCAGCACGCGCACCACCGGGCCCTGCTCCAGCCCGCGCAGCATCCAGCCGTCGGGCTCGTGGCGCGGGCGCGCGGGCAGCGGCAACGGCCGGTCGAAGATCCGGCGCACCAGCGTGCCGCGGTCGACCTCGCGCGGGTGCGGCGCGGGCAGCTCGTCCACCGGCTCCCAGCGGAAACTGGCCTCGGGCAGGTGTCCCTCGCGGACGCGGGCGCGGGTGACGCTGTCGTTGCCCAGCTCGGCGCGCAGCCGGGCCAGCGCGCGGTTGGCCGCGGCCAGGTCGCGCCGGGGCCGCTCGGCGAACAATCGCAGCTGCTCGCGCGTCGCCTCGACGCTCTCCGCCGCCAGCACCACCTCGACCACGCCGTCGGGCAGCTTGCGGATCGCCTCCAGCCGCAGCCGGATCAGCTCCAGCAGCTGCTCGCCGTCCAGCGTGGGCGCGGCGGGCCGGATGCGCTCGATGTGATCGCCCAGCCGCTCGAAGCAGAAGCCGAGCTGGATCCCGGTCAGCGCGCGCCCCCGTCCGGCCAGCATCCCGAGCAGCGACGGGAGCAACCGCTCGATCACGAACATCAGCCGCGCCACGCTCGTCTCGGGATGGTCGAGCGCCTGCCGCCGCAGGGCGGGCGGGGGCGGCGCCTCGGGCTGGAGCGGCTCCGCGAGATCGCCGCCGGCCAGCCGGTGCAGCCGCTCGGCCGGCTTGCCGAAGCGTCGCGCGATCCCCTCGGGCGGCAGCTTCGCGAAGTCGCCGACGGTCGTGACGCCCAGCTTGGCCAGCGTGTCGCGGGTCTCCGGCTCGATCGCCAGGCGGTCGAGCGGAACGCGCCGCGCGGCGGCCTGCTCGTCGCCGGGGCTGCGCAGCACGCGCACGCCGCGCCCGGCCCTGGCCAGCGCGTAGCTGCCGAAGCGGGAGAAGCCCACCACCACCGTGCCGCGGAAACCCGCGCGCTCGAGATCCGCCCGCACCAAGCCGGCCCACTGGCCGAGCGAGTCGTGCAGCCGCTCGAGCCCCGAGGCGTCGAGCCAGAACGTCCCGGGATCGTCGCGAGCCGGCTCGACGTGCGGGGTGTGACGGCACAGCAGCCGCGTCAGCGACACGACGGCGCGCTCGATCTCCCCGGGCGGCATCACGCCGGCGCGCAGACCACCGGCGAGCGACAGCGCGGCCGCGTAACGCATCCCGGGCAAGATCCCCAGCGTGCGCGCGCGGTCGTTGACCCACAGCAGCTTGCCCTGCGGCCGGTCCTGGTCGATCACCGCGACCGGGTGGACGCGCCAGTCGGGGTGCCGCCGCAGCAACAGCTGCAGCGGCAGCGCCGGCAGGTCAACGCAGGCCGTCCGGCGCACGACAGATCTCCAGGTGCGTCCAGCCGGGCCCGCGGCGCTTGTCCTTGAGCACGCGCGCCTCGCACTGGAACAGGTCCTCGACCCGCTGCGTGCGCAGCGCCTCGGCCCGGATCGAGATCAACGAGCCCAGCGAGGGACGGTCGCCGTGCTTCTCGGTCAGGCACAGCACGGCGGCGTCGTGCTTCTTGGCCAGCCCCGACAGCCGCGCCTGCGCGGCCGCCGGCAGGCGCGCCGCGGGTCCGAGGTCCAGCACCACCAGGCCGAAGGCGCCCGAGCGCACCAGGAGGTCCGCCGCGCGCGCGGCGGGGAGCGCCTCCGGCACCCACACCACGGCCAGCGCTTCCAGGTCCACCGAGGCCTCGGCCGCGTCGGGCGGGTAGAACGCGTTCCCGCGCCGCGCGATCCAGGCCACCGGCTCGCCGCGTCGCTGCGCCTCGAGCACCAGCCGGAACGCCAGCGTCAGCGCGGCCGAGGCGTGGGTCCCGGACAGCTCGCCGAGACGGCCGGTGAAGGCGGACAGCCGCCACACCGCCGGCGCGTCGGGGGCGGACGGCACCCCGCGACGCACCCCGTCGACGAGCGCTTCGCGCGCCGCATCGGGGACGACCCGTTCCGGGCGCGCGCTCACGGCCGGCCCAGGTAGCGCCGGACCTCGATGACCTTGCCGAGCAGCGTCACCTCGTCCGGCCGGGGCACGATCACGTCGTAGGCCGGGTTGTCGGGGTGCAGCTCGATGCGCCGGCCCCGGAGCCGCAGCCGCTTGACCGTCGCCTCGTCGCCGACCCGCGCGACCACGATCTCGCCCGAGCGCGCCGTGGGCTGCCGGCGCACCACCACCACGTCGCCGGGCAGGATGCCGGCGCCGGTCATGCTCTCGCCGCGCACCCGCAGCCCGAACAGCTCGCCGGGCTCGTGGCTCGTCTGGACCGGGACGTAGCCTTCCAGGTCCTCCACCGCGAGGTCGAGCGAGCCGGCGGGCACGCGGCCGAGCAGCGGCACCCGCACCGTCGGCGTCACGCCGCGCTCCCGGGGCAGACGGTAGCCCCGCGCGCGCCCCGGCCGCTTGCCCAGCCGTCCGGCCTCGACCAGCCCCTCGAGGTGCTCGCGCGCCGTCTGCACGGCCCGGAAGCCGAAGGCCCGCTGCACCTCGCGCACGGTGGGTGGCGAGCCGGCCAGCAGCCGGTCGCGCACGAAGCGGAAGATCCGCTCGCGCGTCTGACCCGGCGGAGTGCGTCCCATACCACGCCTCCTCGTTGTCGGAATCGGATACCGTAATATACCAGACAAATGTCTGGTAGGCAAGCAGCGATGCCCCGTTGACGATCGTTGGGTAAGACGGTATCTTACCAAGCGTGAAGACCAGGATCTCCACCAAGGGCCAGATCGTGCTTCCCGCCGAGCTGCGGGAGCAGGACGGCATCGAGTCCGGCGAGGAGTTCGACATCGAACGCGTCGATCGCGGCGAGTACCGGCTGGTGCGTCGGACGCCGCCCCCCAACGAGGGGCTCGTGGACTGGCTGCTGGCCTGCCCGGTCAAGGACTACTTCGTGCCCGTCGAGGGCGAATCGACGGACGATCTGTGACCTACCTGGTCGACGCCAACGTTCTCAGCGAAGGCACCAAGCCCGATCCACAACCCCGGGTCATCGAGTGGCTGCGCCGGAACCAGCGCGAGATCGTGGTCGATCCCATCGTCCTCGGGGAGCTGAGGTTCGGCATCCTCTTGCTGCCTCGCGGGAAGCGTCGCGCCGGTCTGGAGCGCTGGTTCAGGGCCGGCGTCGAGCGCATCCGTTGCCTCGACTGGGATGCCGACATCGGTCTCCGGTGGGCCGAGCTGCTGGCCGGGCTGCGGGCTGCGGGGCGCAGCATGCCGGTCAAGGACAGCTTGATCGCGGCCACCGCTCTCGCTCACGGGTTGACGGTGGTGACGCGAAACCGGTCCGACTTCGAGAAAGCCGGAGTCGAGGTCCTCGACCCGTTCGGGGTCGCTACGGACAGCCGGTGATCCGCTGCTCCGCGAGACAGGTCGCGGCGCCCACCGGTCTGGCATCGCCGGCACTGTCGAAGCCGTAGCCGCCCTCGAACGTCGCGCCGTCGTGCGGGACCACCAGGTAGTACCGGTTGCCGCCACCGGGCACCACGGTCTCCGCGGTGGCGCCACCGGTCGAGCAGTCGATCGAGGTGTGGTCGTACCAGTTGCCGATCGTCCCTTCGTAGATCGCGTAGTCCGTGGCGGTCGAGCTGCAGCTCGCATCCCAGGTCAGGTCGAGGTCGGGTCCGTTCTTGGCCAGCACCAGATCGTCGACCTCGCCGGGCGAGGCGGCCAGGCTCAGGTCCGTTCCTGCGGCGTAGCCGGGAAAGTCGCCGTCGCTCCACTGGAGGCTCCAAGCGTTGCCGTCGTGGGCGGCGATCTGGCCGGGCAGGAAGGTCAGCCCGCCGACGGTCACCGGGGCGTCGAACATGAAATAGTCGACCGCCGAGGTGCGGTCGTAGCCGATCACGTTGGTGTCCTCGGGCAGCCCGAGCGACTGGCCCGACAGGAACAACGAGAGATCGACGCCCGCGGCGACGGCGAGGTCTTCGGGGCGATAGGTCACGAGACCGACGGTGGTCGGCGCGTCGAAGGACAGGATCAGGTTGCCGCCGGGGTCGCGCGACAGGGCGTCGATGTCGGCGTCCACGGGCAGGCGCAGGTCCTCGCCGTCGGTGTGCATCGAGAAGGCGCCGTTGTCGTAGAGCACCACGTCCCGGGCCTCGTAATCGATGCCGCCGATCGAGGCCGGGGCGTCGGGCGAGAACAGGAACCGGTCCGGGCCGAGCACGAACACGGCGTCGATGTTGACCGCCGGTCCGAGTCCTTCCGCCGGCCCGTCGAAGCTCAGGCTGTAGGCGCCGGCCTGGCGCAGCACGGTCTGGTTGGCCAGGTACGTGGTGCGCGCGAGGTCGGCCGGCACGTCCACCGAGAAGGTGAACTCCTCGGCACCGAGCGGCCCGCCCGGCAGCAGCAGGGCGCCCAGCGCAGCCACCAGCACCCAGGGGCTGTTCGTCGCGACGTGTTTCATGACCTGTGTCCTCCCGAGGGGTGCGTGACGCCTGGTGTTTGCCGGGGTCACGGAGGGGGATAGTTGCCGCCGGCGTTGACGTGACCTTCGGCGCCGGGGATCGTGAAGCCGCCGTTGCCGTTGCCGTAGGCGCGGTTGTTGGAGAACACGTGACTGTCCCCGTCGAAGATGTTGAGGCCGTAGCCGTCGTTGTAGGTGATGTGGTTCCAGTCGAAGGCGCAGTACCAGCTCCACCAGGCCCGGATCCCGTCGCCGTCGTAGTGGCTGATCGTGTTGCGCGTCACCGTGACGCCGCGGCAGGAATTGAGGTAGATCCCGTGCGCCGCGGTGCTGCCGCTGGTGCTGGACTGGATCACGTTGTCGGCCACGCGACCGCCCCAGATCCACCTCAGGTGCACGCCGTCGTTGCCGTTGTCGTGGATCACGTTGCGCTCGATGAACACCTGGGACGAGCCGATCAGGCTCTGTCCTTCGACGTAGATCGCCTCGTTGAGGTTGCCGTACAGCTCCATGTCCTCGATGCGCACGGCGAAGTCGCTCCCGGTGGTGTTCTCGAGCCGGATGCCGATGTTGCCGCCGCGCACCGTACCGTTCCGGATCGTGATGTTGGTGTAGTTCCCGTTCATGGCGACGGCGTAGTTGCCCGCGTTGTCCTTGGTCAGCGTGTGGCCGTTGAAGTCGATCGTGACGTCGCTGCTCTGGATCACGATCGATTCACCGGCCCCGGTGTGCGTGACGTCGCGGGTCAGGTAGTAGGTGCCCGGGTCGGTGATGGTCAGCGGAGCCTGGTAGATCGGGACCCGGCCGTCGGCGGCCGCGACGGCCCCGGCCGTCCCCGAGAGCATCGCGATCGCCAGGGCCAGCCGTGCCCGACCCCGTCCTGTGTTGCGGATTCTCATCGTTCGGTCCTCCCGTTCGCCGGCGACCGGCTGTCCCCGGCTTCCTGAGACAAGTCCACCCTCCCGGGGCGGCGTTACAGATCGGTGCCTCCGGTGGCATCATCGGGGCCGGAGGGACCTCGGGCATGGGCAGCGGGCGTGCGGAGATCGCCATCGTCGGGGGCGGGATCGTGGGTCTGGCCACGGCCTGGCGGCTGACCCGGCGGCGTCCCGACGCCCGCGTGGTGGTCCTGGAGAAGGAGCGCGACGTCGCGCTCCACCAGACCGGGCACAACTCCGGCGTGCTGCACTCCGGGATCTACTACCGCCCGGGCTCGCTCAAGGCGCGCAACTGCCGCGAGGGCAAGCGGGCCATGGAGGCGTTCTGCGAGCAGGAGCAGCTGCCGTTCGAGCGCTGCGGCAAGGTGATCGTGGCCGTCGAGCCCGCCGAGCAGGCGGCGCTGGAGCGGATCCTCGAGCGCGGCCGGGCCAACGGGGTACGCTGCGAGCCGATCGACGCGGCGCGTCTCCGGGAGCTGGAGCCGCACGCGGCCGGGCTCCGCGCGATCCACGTCCCGGAGACCGGGATCGTCGACTTCGGCCAGGTCGCCCGGCGCCTGGCGCACCGGGTCCGCGAGGCGGGCGGGACGATCCTGACCGGCGCCCGCGTCGAGGGGATCGAGGAGCGCGCCGACGGGGTGATCGTCCGCTCGACCGCCGGCGAGGTCGCGGCGCGCTGGCTGGTCAACTGCGCCGGCCTGCACTCGGACCGCGTGGCGCGTCTCGCCGGACGCCGGCCGGCGGTGCGCATCGTGCCGTTCCGGGGCGAGTACTGGGAGCTGATCCCGGCGGCGCGCGGCCTGTGCCGCAACCTGATCTACCCGGTCCCCGACCCGGGGTTTCCCTTCCTCGGCGTGCACTTCACGCGCATGATCGGCGGCGGGGTCGAGTGCGGTCCCAACGCCGTGCCGGCGCTGGCGCGCGAGGGGTACCGCAAGAGCGTGATCCGCCCCGGCGACCTGCTGGAGTCGCTGGCCTATCCCGGCTTCCTGCGACTGGCGGCGCGTCACTGGCGAACCGGCGCCGGCGAGGTGTGGCGCTCGTTCAGCCGGCGGGCCTTCGTGGCCGCGCTGCGGCGGCTGGTGCCCGAGGTGCGTGCGGAGCACCTGGCCCCGGCGCCCGCGGGCGTGCGCGCCCAGGCGCTGGCGCGCGACGGAACGCTCGTCGACGACTTCCTGTTCGACGAGACCGCCCGCGCGGTGCACGTCCTCAACGCCCCGTCCCCGGGCGCCACCGCAGCGCTGGCCATCGGGGAGCGGATCGTCGAGCGGCTGCTGACGCGTGCCTGAGCCCGACGGCTCAATGATCCGTGGGTGAGCCGGTCGTCCCGGGGGGCCGGGCGTGGTCGAGCCGGCGCAGGTGTTCGATCAGACGTGGGGCGGCGCCGTCCGGACGCATCCGCTCGAGCTCGCGCCGCCCGAGCTGCAGCGTGATCGTGTCGTCCCTCGCGGCGCGGTAGTCGGCGGGCCACCGGGTCCCGTCCAGCAGCTGCTCGAGCCCGAACACCTCCCCGGGGCCGTACTCGTGCAGCACCGGGTCCTCGCCCTCGAGCCCCGCCCGCGCCGCGACCGCGCCGCGCAGCACCACGCAGCACAGCGGCAGGCTCTGGCCCACGCGGGCCAGGCTGGTGTGGGTCGTGCAGGCGTGCTTGTTCCCCGCCGCGAACAACAGGCCCAGCAGATCGTCGTCCAGCTCGGTGACCAGCCGCGACAGTCCCAGCTCGGACCACAGGGCCCGCAGGTCGAAGGAGGTGACGCTCCGGATGCCCTCCGCCTCGATCAGCCGGCTCTCCATCCGCCGCTCGATCCCGTCCAGCCGGCGCCACGCGGCGCGCAGCCGCTCGAGCTGCTTGCGGCGGCGCATCAGCAACGGATTCGCCGGGAGCGCGCTCAGCGCCAGCTGCATCGTCTGGACCGCGCGGTCGAAACGCTGTTGCTCGGCGTGGGCCTCGGCCACCGCGAGGTACTCGGTCACGCTGTCCGCGCGCTCGCCGGACCGCGCGAGCACGTAGGCCAGCTTGACCCGCGTGGCGAGGCTGTCGGGCCGGGACCGCAGCAGCTGGCGGAGCAGCCGTGCCGCGTCACGGAACTCGCGGCGCTTGATCAGGTCGTCGATGTCCGCCGGCGTGAGGCGCGGCGCGGGCGGCGCGGGGGGCTTGATGCGAAACAGGTCTCTGAACGCCACGGCTGGCCTCCGATCGAAGTGCGGGTCGCTCCTTGGATTAAGGGATACGGGAGAATTGCCCTGGCACCAACCCGAAATGGCGAGCCTCGTGGCACGGCTCGCCTGGCGGGGCTTTCGGGATTGTCGGGTGAAAAGCGAGACGGCGGCCCGGACCCCCCGCGGCCGCGTCCGTGCGACGGAGGGGATCCGGACCGCCGGGGTCGACCCGTGCGTTGGAGCCCGCGCGTCCGTGCGCGGGCCCCGACCCTGACAAGAAAAAGACTGGACCTGCGGGTCGCGAGCACCGGACGGGGCACTTGCAGGGTTGGTCGGCCCCCGCGGCCCGCAGGTCCTTCCCCCCGTACTTAAGGGGTCGGTACAGCCACGGCCACCAGACCGGGCTGCGTGGAGGGGGAGGTCACGAACTTCCTCTTGTTGCGGCCCTTCGAGTTGCGCGCGATCGCGGCCTGGCGCGCCTCGCGGCTCCGGAACAGGTACGTGACGCTCGTGTCCCGCTCCGGTACCACGTAACCGAACAACTCGAGCGTGCCGTCGTTCGATCGGTTGAAGTAGACGATCGCGGGCGCGTCGTCGCCGATCTCGCTGGTCCGGGTGCGGCTGCGCAGCAGGCCCAGCGGCTGTCCGTTGACGTACGTCGCGTGCAACGACGAGACCGGCGAGTAGCGGATCGAGTGGCAGATCGTCAGGCTCCCCGACGGATGGACGCTGCCGTCGGGCAGCCGCAGCGGAGCATCGACCCGGATGCTCACGCAGTCGCCCGAGGCCCGCACGCCGGCTGCGTCGAGCAGCGTCACGGCTCCCAGGACGGCGCCGAAGATCAGCAGGACCCGAAGGAGCCCGCCCCTGCCTGTCCGGCTCAAGTTGGTGACCATCGGAAACCCCCCTTCGGCTTGTGGCCCCTATCGCGGATCCGGTCCGCGCACGTCCCTGTCACATCGCAAGATCGGGACCGCCCGCCGGTGTCCGGGCTCGTCGCACGTTAAATTGTTGATAAATATGATGTTGTGTGTCATCACGCACTCCGGGCAATCCCAGGAGGATTGTCTCGGAAACGAGACGTGACTCGGGTTGGTCTCAGCTTAAACGTTTGCAGAAAAGCCTTTTATCTCCATGAGGGGTAATCTCCACATGATTCTCGTATCCGAGACAGTTTCTTCCTCCCTTGCCCCTTTAATTCAATTTCCTAACGACTTCGGGCCTATAATCCGGGGCCATGGACGGCGTCGACGGTCACGGCGAGCGTTACCGCCTGCGGCGGTTGCTGGGGGAGGGCGGGGCCGGCAGGGTCTGGCTGGTCGAGGACAGGCTGCGGCCCGGCACGCCGCTGGCGCTCAAGGAGCCCGCGGCCGGCGGCCCGACCGGGCGCGAGCACGAGCAGGAGCTGCGGCGGGAGTTCGCGACGCTGGCCAGCCTGCGCCACCCCAACCTCGTCGAGGTGCACGAGTTCGACACCGCGCCGGGGTCGCGGCTGCCGCGCTTCACCCTCGAGTTCATCGAGGGACGCAACATCGTGCACGCGATCGCGCACGAGGGAGCGCGGGCGTTTCTGGAGCTGGCCGTCGAGGCTCTCCGGGCGCTCGGGTTCCTGCACGACTGCAACCAGAACCATCGCGACCTCAAGCCGGGCAACCTGCTGGTGCGCGACCGCCCCAAGCTCGGCTGCCGCCTGGTGATCGTCGACTTCGGGCTGGCCCGTGCCGAGAGCGAGCCCCTGGCCTCGGTTCAGGCCAAGGGCACGCTGCCGTACCTGGCGCCCGAGCTGTTCGAGCAGGGCGGGGGAAGCCGGCGCTCGGACCTCTACGCGTTGGGCGCGGTGCTGTACGAGGCGGTGTACGGCGCGCCCCCGTTCCAGCTCGAACCGTCCGACCTCAAGCGCTTCATCGACGCCGTGCGGTCCGGCCGGCGCTCGCGGCCGCGGCTGCCGCCGGGTTACCGTTCGGGTCTGCGCGGCTGGTTCGACGAGCTGCTGTCGCCCGATCCGGGCCGTCGGCCGGCCACGGCTCCGGAGGCGCTGGCCCGTCTCAACACCGCGTGCGGGACCGCGTTTCCCGCCGAGGTTCCGGCAACCCGCGCGGCGCGGTTGCGCTCGGGCCTGCCGACCGAGCGGATGCGCGAGATCGCGGAGGTCTGGAAGCGCGTCGAGAATGCGGACGAGTCCGCGTTGGTGTGGTTGGTCGGCGGACCCGGCTCGGGCAAGAGCCGGGTGCTGCGCTGGCTCGAGGCCGACGCGATGCTGCGCGGCTGGGAGGTGCGACGGCCGGGCACGCACGAGCGGTGGTCGGTCGACGAGCTGCGCGCGCTGGCCGCGGAACGCCCGACCCTGGTGCTGCTGGACGACGTCAACGACGCCGCCGGGCGCACGGTCGAGCTGCTGGAGCGCGTCGCGCGCGAGCGCGGCGCGGCCCCGTTGCGCATCGTCGCCGCGCTCTCGCCGGGACGCATCACGCACCCCGCGTTGCGCCGGCTGCATGCCGACACCGGCACCGTGCCGACCCTGCACCGGGTCGAGCTCGGTCGCCTGGACCAGCGCGGGATCCGGGCGATGGCCTGTCGCGCGACCGGTGGCCCGGTCTCGGACGAGCGCGTGCGCTGGCTGCGCGAAGCGTCCGAAGGCGTTCCGGCCGTCGCCGAATCGCTGCTGGTCGAGGGCGGCTGGGAACGCGGCGGGGCCGCGGCCGTCGCGGCGCGCGCGACCGCCGCCGCCGATCGCCGGCTGGAGCTGCTGGAGCCGCCCGCGGTGCGCTGGCTCGAGGCGCTGGCCGTCACCGGAGCCGAAGCGCCCGAGCCGCTGCTCGGCGAGTTGGCCAGGCTGGCCCCCGCCGATGCCCGCGCGGCGGCGGAGGAAGCGGCCGCCTCCGGTCTGGCCACGCGACGCGGCGGTCGCTGGACTCCCGACTCGCGCGGCCTGTCCGAGCTGCTGCTGCGCGCCATGCCGGCGGACCTCCGGACCACGCTGCACCGCCGTGCGGCGGAGTGGATCGAGCAGCACGACCGCGAGCGGCCGGATGCCTGGTTGCTGTCCCGGCTGTGGAGCGGCGCCGGGGACCCGCGCCGCGCCGTCGACTTCGCGGCGCGCGCCGCGGAGCAGTCGCTGGCCGAGGGCGATCCCGCGGAGGCGGCCGCGCGCTACGGCCGGGCGCTGCGCCTGCTGGCCGGGAGTGACCGGCGGCGCCGCCGCGAGCTGCGGATCCGCCAGGGCGAGGCCCGCATGCGCGCGGGGACTCACGCCGCGGCGGCGCGGGCCTTCGGGGCCGCGCTGCGATTGTCGCCGGACGACGGCGGGCGGATCGACGTGATGACCGCGCAGGCGACCGCGCTCGTCCACGCCGGACGCTTCCGGCGAGCGCTCGACGTGGCCGAGACGGCGGCGCGGCGCGCGGCCGGGCGCGGCGACCGCGAGCAGGAGGCCCGCGCGCGCAAGGTTGCCGGCATGGTACTGGGCCGCCTGGGGCGTGAACGCGAGGCGATCCCGCTGCTGCTCCAGGCGCGCGAGGTCTTCCGCGGCCTGGGCAACGTGGTCGCCGAGGCCGAGACCGTGCAGGCGTTGGCCACGTGCCGGGTGCGCCTGGGCGCCAGCGAGGCCGAGGCCGATTTCCGCGAGGCGATCGAGCTGTGCCGTCGAGCGCGTGCCGAGCACCCGGACCTCGCCGATGACTCGGGCGAGCACAAGTCGCGCATCGGGCTGGCCGTGATCCGCTCGCGGGCCGGGGATCACGACGGGGCCGTCGAGCTGCTGGAGCAGGTGCTCGCGGCGGTGAGCGAGCAGGGGAACCTCAGCCTGCAGGAGGTCGCGCTGTCGCGGCTGGCCAGCGTGGCGATCGACCAGGGCCGGCTCGACCGGGCGATCGTGCTGGCGGGACAGGCGGCGGACCTGACCCGTTACCTGGGCGAGCCCAACCTGATGGTGCTGGACCGGCTCCGACACGCCGACGCGCTGATCCGTTGCGGGCGCGCCGGTCAGGCGATCGGGCGGCTGCGCGACGTGCTGGACCGTCCGCTCGAGCAGGTCGAGCCGGAGAACGTGGACTACGGACGGATGTTGCTGGCCGACGCCTGGATCGAATCGGGCAGCGCGGACGAGGAGACGGTGCGCGGTCTGCTGGACGAGAGCCTGCGCCGCTGCCGCCGCCGGCGCAAGCCGCGGCCGCTGCTGATGGCGATGGTGATCGATCTGGAGCGCCGGGCCCGGCCCGACTGCGCCGATCCGTTCGAGCCGCTGGATCGCGAGCTGCAGGCGATCGCCGCGCGCCACCCGGAGGCCTACGACCGCGAGATCCGCCTGCGCGCCGATCTCTCCCGCGCCGCGTCACGGTTGGCGCGGAACGATGCCGAGGCGGCGCGCGACGCGGCCCAGCGGGCCGCGCGCGAGGCGGAGACCTCCGGAGCCGCCGCGTTCGGGGCGCGCGCGGAGGCGTTGTTGCGCGAAGCGCTGGAACGGCTCGGCGATCACGACGGAGCCGCGCGGGCGCTGGAGCGCGGCCGGACGCTGCTGGAACGGGCGGCCGGCCGGATCGAGGACCCCGGGGTGCGCCGGGATTTCCTCCGCAGGCCGGTGTTCCGCGCCCTGGGTCGCGAGGCGACCCTGGGCGGCGGAGCGCTCGAGAGCCGGCTGGTCGCGATGTACGACATGATCCGGGTGCTCAACTCCGAGAGCGATCCCGAGGCGTTGCTGGAATCGATCCTCGACATGGCGTTGCGTGCGGTGCGCGCGGAGCGCGGCATGATCCTGCTCAAGGACGAACGGGGCGACGCGACGGGGTTCTCGGTGCGCGTCGCCCGCAACCTCGAGGACGAGACCGTCCGCGACGCCGAGTCGTACAGCCACAGCATCGTGCAGGCCGCGGCCACGGGCGCCGGCCAGTCGCTGCTGGCCGTGGACGCCGGGGAGGACGCCCGGTTCCGCGACCTGAAGAGCGTCAGCCTTTACGGCATCCGCTCGTTGATGTGCGTGCCGTTGCGATCGCGCGGGCGAATCCTCGGGACGGTGTACCTGGACAGTCGCCGCGACGGCTCGCTGTTCGGAGCCGACGACCTGCGGTTCTTGGAGGCATTCGCCGATCACGCGGCGCTCGCGCTCACCAACACTCGAGCCCGCGTGCGGCTCGAGCAGCAGAACCGGCGGCTCGAGGCCGCGGCCGCCACCCGCACCCGCTTCGACAACCTGATCGGCCGCTCGCCGGGCATGCAGGCCGTGTTCGACCTGATCGAGAAGGTCGCGGCGACGGATCTGCCGGTGCTGATCCAGGGCGCGAGCGGGACGGGCAAGGAGCTGGTCGCCCGCGCGATCCACGCCCACGGTCGCCGGCGCCGCCAGACTTTTCTCACCGAGAACTGCGCCGCGATTCCCGAGACCCTGCTGGAGAGCGAGCTGTTCGGGCACGTTCGCGGCGCGTTCACCGGCGCCGAGCGCGACCGCCCGGGGCTGTTCGAGCAGGCCGACGGCGGCACGCTGTTGCTGGACGAGATCGGCGACATGTCGCCGGGCATGCAGGCGCGGTTGTTGCGCGTGCTCCAGGAGGGCGAGCTGCGCAGGGTCGGGGGCGAGAGCACGGTGCGCGTCGACGTGCGCCTGCTGGCCGCGTCGCACCGCGACCTCGGCGCCGAGGTGCGGCAGCGCCGCTTCCGCCAGGACCTGTTGTACCGGATCCAGGTACTGACGATCGAGCTGCCGCCGCTGCGTGACCGGCCCGGCGACATCGAGCTGCTCGCGACGCACTTCCTCGACCGGATCGGCCGGGAGCGCGGGCGCGCGCCGGCCGCGCTGGACGAGCCCGTGCTGGCGCTGCTCGAACGGTACGCCTGGCCCGGCAACGTGCGCGAGCTCGAGAACACGATCCAGCGGGTGTCCGTGCTCGCGGGCCGCGAGCCGATCACACTGGACGTCATCGAGTCCGACCCCGGGTTGCGGCAGACGCTGTTGCGCGAGGCCGCGGCCGGGCCGCCGGCCCTCTCGCTCCGGCACGGCGAGCGCGAGCAGATCCGGCGCGCGCTCGAGGCGAGCCAGGGCAACCGGCGCCGGGCGGCCCGGCTGCTCGGCGTCTCGCGGGCCACGATCTACCGCAAGATCCGGCAGCACGGTCTCTGAGCCCGGGCGGGGGCCCGGCCCGGGATCCCCTTATCACCGCGACGTTTCCGATTCCCGGCATCCAATTCCCATCAATCCTATGTAGTTAGTATTATTATAATTTATATTGCGTCTCCACTTCTCGGATATATGTTTTTCTCTGGACACCATTTCGGATCATGAGGAGTGCATGCTGAATTCGAGCTAGATCCGGATGTAGGAGGAGCGGGAACCATGATGATCTCCATTCGAAGCTGCACGGCACTGGTCGGGAGCGCGGTCCTCGCCGCGGTTCCCGTGGCCGTGATCGGCGCCGACTCGGGGCTCGTGGTCGACGGCGTGACGCCGGTCGGCCCGATGCTGGCAGTCGGCGTCGTCAACGCGGGCGACACGACGCTCGACGGGATCGTGGCGGCGAGGCTGCTGACGACCGCCGGCGAGGTGGAGGTGTCCGCGGCGATCACCGTCCCGGGGGGCCAGAAGGCGTTCGTTCAGATGGGGGCACCGGGGCCGATCGTGGAGGTCATCCAGGTCGGCGTCGTGGTGGACGACGGCTCGCCCTTCTGAGGCAGCCTGGTCCGCGCGACGGGCTCCGGCGCCGCCGCGGCCTGCTCGGCGAGCTTCTGCCGGCTGAACACCGGCCGGGCCTCCAGCGGCCAGATCTGGACCGCGAGCTGGTCGGCGTAGTAGAGCAGCGGCTCGCCCTGGGGCGTGGGCAGCCCGTGCGACTCGACCATCGTCGAGGCCAGCGACTCGAGCCGCGCCTCGCGCAGCGGCCAGGGCGGGTGATGGATCCGCCCGCGGAAGATCCGGCCCCAGCGCTCCGTGTACAGGCAGTAGCGCTCGGTCAGGAAGTGCTGCAGCGTGCCGGGCCTCGACTCCGGTAGCGGCGCCTGCTGCCGCCAGGTCGCCTCGAACCGCGCCGGCGGGGCGTTGCGATGCGTCCGCACGGAGCGGTAGCTGATCGTCTCGCCCTCCTGGCGCAGATCCATCCGCGCGCTGTAGTACGGCAGGTGGTAGGCCAGCCGCGCCGCGTGCACCGCCAGCCGGCTGCTCGCGTCCAGGGAGAAAAACCACACCCCCGGGACCCCGCCGGCCCGCACGTAGGTCCTGACGTTCAGCTCGTGGAACGACGCGGTGCCGGGAATCGGCGGCAGGAACGACGCACGAACGCCCCACATCGTGAACGGGATCACGCCGATCCAGGCCTGCCCCTGGTAGAGGTCGAGCTCGACCCCGCGCGGCAGCAGCGCGCCGAGCGGCTCCGCGGCGACCGGCCAGTGCATGAACAGCAGGCGGCCCCACTTCTGGAGCATCAGCGGGCGGCCGGAGGGCCGGCCCGGTCGCGCGGTGTTCTCGGGCGTGTCGTCCATCGCGCCATCCACCCTTTCCGGACGCCGCCAAGACGGTAACACAGCGGCGGCCCGCGGCCCTGGCGACGCCGCCCCGGCGCCCCCTATGATTGGCGCATGGAAGACCGCGTCGTGGCGCTCGGCGAGGTCGCCTGGGACGTGCTGCAGCGCATGGTCCGCGAGCTCGTCGCGCGGAAGGCGGGGGGACACCTCGTCGAGGGGCGGCTGCGCGAGCTGCCGCTCGAGCTGCCGCTCGCGCTGCGCGGGGAGGCGGCGGAGCCGCGGCGGTTCGCCGAACGGCTCGCGGCCGCGATCGACGCGATGCTCGACGACGCGGTGGAGCACGCGGCCTCGTTCCGGCCGGGTCACGCCTTCTGCCATCGTTGCGGGACCGCGGCGTGCGAGCACTCGCTGCCTCCCTCGCACCGGCACGTCGCCGTGGGCTACGAACCGACCGGGGTTCCCCGGTGGCAGGACTTCGCCCAGTATTGCCTCGACCTGCGCCACCCCGAGGTCGACCGCCTGTACAGCGACCCCCCGGCCTTCCTGACCCAGGTGCAAGGCGCGGGCGAGCTGCGCGCGCGGCTCTTGGATGCGTTCGACACGCCGTCCTACGAGCTGGTCGGCCAGCTCACCGCCGGTTTCTTCCCGGTCCAGACCCGCCTCGAAGAGGGGCGGGGGGTCGTGGCGCTGACGTTCCAGGTCGCGGCCTCGCGCTCGCGCGGCGGGCAGGTCCGGCTGGGACTGAACATCCTCGGCCGCGCCCCGTCCGGGGGCGAGCTGGGTGCGCTGTGGGAGCGCCACCGTGACCTACCGTGGCGCCGCGGTGTGCGCTGGGCGCAGTCGGCGCTGCAATCGATCCGCGTCCGCGCGGCCGTCGCGCGGCCCGCGGGGGACGGGGACGAGGCGCGGGCCCGGATCGAGCGCCGGGTGGAGGGGATCCTGAACGGACTGGCGCGGCGGCTGGCCCGGGACCACCGTTCGCGCGGCCGCCGCACCCGCCACGCCGACGAGCGACACGAGTCCGGCGCGCGCCCGACGCGCAAGGCGCTGGAGGATGCCCGGTCCGCGGCGGACGCGGCGGTGCTGTTCGACGAGCGCCGGGGAACGCTGGTCGTGCTGGGGGACCGCGGGCGCACCCACTTCTTCGCGTCCGACGGGCGCCTCGTGTCCAGCGTGCGCTACAGCCGCGACGCGATCGAGCGCAAACGCAAGGCCGGATTGTGGCGGGACGCCTCGGCCGGGGAGATCGAGGGTCTGCGGGAGGTGCTGGAGGCCTAGAACGGCACGTCGTCGGAGGCGACGTCCTCGGTGTTGCTGTCGAACGCGAAGAACGCACCCAGGACCAGGATGCCCGCGATGACGCCCTTGACGGCCTTGGGCAGCCCCTTGGCCGCGGTGCCGCCGCCGCCGCCGGATCCCGCCGCCGCGTGGCCTCCGCTGCGCAGCCGGAGCTGCAGCGGCTCGTTGCGACCCTCGGCGATCGTGAGACCTTCCGTCGCGACGTACGCGCCCTCGGAGGTGTCCGCCACCAGCACGTACGTTCCGGCCGGCGCGTCCGCGATGCGGAAGCGGCCCTCGGCGTTGGTCGGGGCGGACGGGAAGCTCCGCTCGCCGTCGACCAGGCGAACCACGACGCCTTCGCGCGGGGTCAGACCGTCGGGCTCGACCACCCTGCCGTTGAACAGGCCCCCGCCCGCGGACGCCGGAAGCTGGACGGACAGCACGATCAGCGCCAGCACCAGCGAGCGAGCCAGGGCCCGGCGGAAGGGAACGAGCTTGGTCATGGTACCTCCCCGACGGCGACGTGCCGGCGCACCGATCGACTCCCGTTCGACCGGGACCCCGATTCTGTTTCCCGCGGGTTTTCCTGTCAAGGCTCGGGCCCCGTCGGTGCGGGTCAGAACCCGCCGACGATCGGGCTGGCCGAGGTCTCGTCGTCGCTGGCCGCGATGACCAGCAGCACGGCCGCTCCCACGGTGGACAGCAGCACGACGCCCTTGGTGCTGCGGACGAACTCGCGGCCGGTACGGCGCCGACGCAGCTCCGCCAGGCCCGAGGACTCGTCTTCCGATCCCGAGAACGACCGCCGCTCGTGGTCGGCCCACCAGGAATCGGGCTGCTGGTCGTAGGGCTTGAGCGTCAGCAGCACCAGCGCCTTGGCCGAGGGTCCGACGTTGACGATCTGGTCCGCGACGAACAGACCGTCCCCCGTCTCCACGGCGAGCTCGAAGTAGCCGAACGGCAGGCCCTCGATCCGGTAGGCGCCGTTGGGCCCGGTGGGCTCGGAGCTGTAGGTCTGGCCCGTGGCCAGGTTGTAGGCGTGGATCTTGGCCCCGGCGACCCCCCGCTTGCCGTCCGGGGCGCGCACGCGCCCCTCGACCGAGCTCAGCCCGTCACCGGCCGGCCGGTCCTTGGCCTGGCCCTTGGCCGCGACGGGGCCGGCCAGCAGCAACAGCGCGCAGATCAGGGCCAGTCCGCGTTTTCCGGGTTGGTGAAAAACCATATTGACTCGGATCCTCGGTCTCTTTTAGTCTGAACCAGGGTCACGGGAGGTTGTCTCGCTCGAACACCGAGAAACCCCGAACATCGGCCATGCTAGCGCATCGGCAGGAGTGCGCCCCCGCCGGCGCCGCTCCCGCTCCCGGTCCCGGCGCGTGAGCCGCTCCACCCGCAGCCGCGTCCGGTTCTTTTTCTTCGGCCTTGCCGCGCTGTGGGGCTTCACGATGGGCGCCGCGGTGCTCGTGATCGCGGTGAGCCTCGGCGGCCACGAGGTCCGGCTGAGCCCGCTGCTGGTGGGCGTCGCCCTGCCGGGAGTGCTGCTGTCGGTGCTGGGCGCGCTGATCGCCGCCGCGGCCTACCGGCAGAACCGGCGCCACGGCACCTGAGGCGGTGGCAGGCCCGGGAGCGGCGCTCACCGGCGGAACACCCCGTACTTCAGGATGCAGACCATCGCCCGGACCCCGTCCCGCCAGCCGATCTTCTTGCCCTCCTCGTAGGTCCGCCCGGCGTAGCTGATGCCGACCTCGTAGATCCGCACGCCCAGGCGCGCGATCTTGGCCGTCACCTCCGGCTCGAAGCCGAAGCGGTCCTCCTGGAGCTCGATCTTCCGCAACACCTCGGTCCGGAACAGCTTGTAGCAGGTCTCCATGTCGGTGAGGTTGAGGTTGGTGGTCATATTGGACAGCAACGTCAACAGCCGGTTGCCGACCATGTGCCAGAAGAACAGCACGCGGTGGGCGTCGCTGCCCACGAACCGCGAGCCGTAGACCACGTCGGCCTTGCCCTCCAGCATCGGTTGCAGGATCCTCGAGTAGTCGCGGGGGTCGTACTCGAGGTCCGCGTCCTGCACGATCACCATCTCGCCGCGCGACTCCGCGAACCCCCGGCGCAGCGCCGCGCCCTTGCCCCGGTTGGCCGGCTGCCGGAACAGACGCACGCGTGGATCGTCGCCGAACGGCGCCAGGGCGCCCGCCGTCCCGTCGCTCGACGCGTCGTCGACGATCACGAGCTCGCGCTCGACGCCGCCCGGCAGCGGAGCGTCGAGCACCGTCCGCAGCAGCCGGGCGACGGTGTGCTCCTCGTTGTAGACCGGGATGACGATGGACAGCAGCGGCACGTACGTCTCCTCAGCGGCGAAGGCCCGTCAGATCCTCGATCCTCCGGCGCGCTTCCGCGTGCTCCGGCTGGAGCTCCAGGATCGAGCGCCAGTTCCGGAGCGCGGCGGCCGGCGAGCCTTCCCGCTCCTCGAGCCGCGCGAGCCGCACCATGATACCCAGTCGCTCGTCGCTCGACCTGCGTCCCGCAAGCAGGAACAGCGCGCGGGTCCAGTGCCGGCGCGCGGTCTCGCCGTCGCCCAGCGTCTCCAGGGCGTCGGCCGCCAGCGACAGCACGACCGGATCGTCCGGCCCCGCGCGGACCGCGGCCGCGGCGTCGCGCCGGGCGCCGGCCCCGTCGCCCGCGGCGGCGCGCGCGCGGGCCCGGAACGCGAACAGCGGCGCCGCGGCCGCCTGCTCCGGCA
>JBFKMV010000078.1:0-20677 GCA_041629655.1 Candidatus Polarisedimenticolaceae bacterium | reverse complement strand
GCGCGCGCGGAGTGGGCCGTGGCGCTCGCGGCGGCGGGGCGCACCGCGGACGCGCGTCGAGAGCTGCGCCGGGCCCGCGAGGCCGCCACGGCCGCCTCCGCGCGCAAGCTCGCCGAGCGCCTCGACCAGCGGCTGCGCGAGCTCCAAGCCGGGAACTAGGCGCGACTCCCGCTCCGCGGCCCCGGCGGAGGCTTCATGCGCGGCGCGCCGTTCCGGGGGACAATGCTCGTGATGCGCCGCCTGGCCTGCCTGACGTTGCTGCTGGTCCCGGTCCTGGCCGGGCCGGCGCCGGCCCGCGCCTCCGGAGCGGAGACGGTCGCGCCGCGCCGCGCGGAAGCGCCGCCGCTCGCGAGCACGCTCGAGGAGGAAGCGCGGGTTCGCCGGATCCGCTGGCCGGTCCGCTTCGTTCCGCAGACGCCGGGAGGCTGCGACGACCTCGGCCCGGAGGAGATCGAGGTGCGCGAGGACGGTGTTCCGATTCGCCCCGAGGCGGTGGAGCGCACGCGTCTCGACACGTTGCACGTGGTGCTGATCGACGCCAGCCTCAGCATGCGGGACCGTCTCGGACGGGCCGTCCGCGCCGCCGGGGACTACGTCCGCGAGCTTCCGGCCCAGGACCAGGTGATGCTGGCGTCGTTCAGCGACAACCTGGTGCTGCACGCGCCGCCGACCCGCGATCGCGAGCGACTCGGCCGCGCCCTGGAGCGCGTCGAGGTGCGAATGGGCACGGCGTTCAACGACGCGCTGTACTACACGGTGCGCTACCTGCAGGCGCGACCCGAGCGCAAGGTCGTGGTCGTGCTGACCGACGGCTGCGACAGCACCAGCCTGCGGCTGCACCCGATCCGCCTGGTGATCGAGCTGGCCGAGCGAACGGAGAACCTCACGGTCTACCCGATCGGTGTCGACCTGCCGGCCTCGTGCGACCCGCTCGCCGTGCGGGTCGGCCCGGCGGACGGACCGACCCAGATGCTCGACCGGCTGGCCCATCGCTCGGGGGGGCGGCTGTTCAAGCTCCGCGACACCGCGGGCCTGTCGTTGGTCTTCGACGACATCCGCCGGCGCATGGAGCGCGAGGGCTTCGTGACCTACCGGCCGCTGCCGTTCGGCGAGGGACCGCGCGATCGCGCGGACCGGCAGGACGAGCGGCGCCGCCGAGTGCGCGTGCGGTCCCGCGCTGCGGGGCGCTGCCGCGTCGTCTCGGCGGGCCCGGCAGCGCGGATCGAGCAGGCGGCCGGTGCCCTCGCCGACGCGGCCGCCGCGGCGTACGGCAAGCCGCCGCCGCGCGACTCCGGCTCGCGCGTGGCGTTTCGGGATTGGTGGGCCGAGGACGGCGCGCCGCCGGCCGCCGGCCACCTGGAGCTGGACCCCCGGGAGATCCGGGGACGCGCCACCGACATCCTGGGCGAGCGCGCCCAGCTCTACGGGCCGATCAGCTACTGGATCCGCGGGAAGTTCTACGCGGTCCCGGACGGACGCCCCGAGCTGGGTCCGCGCGATTTCCGGCTCAACGTCCCGCCGTTCGAACAGCTCCAGCGTGACCTGGCGGTTCCCGAGGGCGTGCTGCTGTACCTGCTGGAGCGCGGGCTGGCCCCGTTCCGGCCGCCCGCCGACGCGAGCGACCGGCGCAGCGCGTCGCGCCGTGAGCTGACCTCGGATTGGCTGCACGGGCAGACGCTGCTTGAGCTGCGCGAGGCGTTCGGGCGCGCCCTGTTCGGTTACCCCGGCTACCGGGAGTTCGCCGGGCGCCGCGCCGGTGAAGACTATCGCGTGGAGATCGAGCGCGTGCTCGCCGACTCGGCGCGGCTGCGCGAGCTGGCGCCGGACGAGGCGCGGGCGCTGCGCGCCGCGCTGACGACCCAGCTCCCGCCGGTGCACCCCGAGCACCTGCAGCGCTACCTGGCCGAGTGGCTGGGCGACGTGTCGGCGTACGACCTGGTGGTGGGGTTCGAGGGTTGGGCCGCCAACCGGCTGCTGGACCGGCGGGTCCCGGTCGAGGAGACGTCGCGCATGCTGCAGGTCGTCGACCGGCGCTGGGGCGAGCTCGGCGAGTGGTTCCCGCCCCCGACGCAGGTGCGCGTGATCGCGCCCCTGGTGCCGGCCTTCGACGCCGACCGGCAGGTCGTGGGCTTCCATCGCATCCTGCTGCCGCAGGTCGCCCCGCTGGGACCGCCCGAGGACCTGGTGCCCGAAGCGCCGCTGGGTCTGGGTCTGGTGCGGCGGCTGCTCGAGATCGCCGCTCCGGCGACGTTCGACGGTGTGCGGGTGCAGGCGATCGGCTACCGCCACCCGTCCAAGCGCGCCCGTCGCCGCATCGTCCGCGGTGCGCAGCGGGCCGGGGTGCTGCCGACCCATCACCCCTGGCGGGCCTTTCCGACCGTGCACCTCGAGCTGGGTCCCGCGGACCCCGAGGCGCCGCGGCTCGGCTGCACCGTGGTCCACGCGCCGGGCCCCGGCGACGGGCCGGCGGGCGTTCCGAAGCCGCTGTGCCTGGAAGTGGCCGGCGACGTCGCGGCCGGCTGGATCGACGGGGCGCGGGGGGCACTGCTCGAGATCGCCCCGCCGTGCCGGCCGACCGAGACGGCGCCGCCGGCCGGTGAGACGGTCAGTGGGGCGTGGCAACCTCCGACGCCACGATCATCGCGTCCCGCAGCTGGGCCGCCAGGTCCGCCAGATGACCGGGGGAGTGCGGGATCAGGATCGTGTTGGTCTTCGAGGTCTGACCCACGTCCTTCAGCGTGTCGAAGTACTGCGTCATCAGGATCAGGTTCATGACGTCCTGCGGCGACGCGCCCGGGATCGTGCGCTGGAACTCGTCCACCGATTCCCGCAGGCCCTCGACGATCGCGCGACGCTGATCCGCGATGCCCTTGCCCGACAGCGCCTTGCTCTCGGCGTCGGCCTCGGCGGCCTTGACCTGCAGGATCTTGTCCGCCTCGCCCTTCTCGGCCGCGGCGATGCGCAGCCGCTGCGCGGCGTTGATCTCGTTCATCGCCTCCTTGACCTTGGCGTTGGGGTCGATGTCGGTCACCAGCGCCTTGACGATCCCGTAGCCGAAGCTCTCCATCACCTGCGACAGCTCCTCCTTGACGACGTCGGCGATCTCGTCCTTCTTCTCGAACACGTCGTCGAGCTTGATCCGCGGCACCCGCGCGCGGACCACGTCGAACACGAACGAGGTGATCTGCTTGACCGGGTCGTCCAGCTTGTAGAACGCGTTGAAGATGTTGTCCTTCAGCACGTAGTACTGCACCGAGACGATCACCTGCACGAACACGTTGTCCTCGGTCTTGGTCTCGACCTTGACGTCGAGCTGCTGGACCCGCAGGTTGACGGTGCCGGCCACCTTCTCCACGAAAGGCAGCTTGAGGTGCAGTCCCGGCTCGGCGATGCGGTCGAACTTGCCGAACCGCTGGATGATCGCCGCGGTCTCCTGCTGCACCACGAAGAAGAACGGCAGCACCAGCGTCTGGTAGCTGCGCCGCATGGTCGGTGCCATCACGTTGGCCATGGTTCGGCCTCCTCATGATCCGTCGTTCACCATTGGATACCCGCCCGGTCGCGGCTTATTCGCGATCCGGCGGAGTTTGTTATGCTGGAGCCCGCAAGCGACCTGCTTCCGGGAGTGCCCGTTGGACGCCACGCTCGTACTGGTCTTGCTGGCGTTGGCCGCGCTGCTGCTCGGGGCTCCGCTGCTCGGGTTGATCGCGCTGCTGCGCGTTCGCGAGCTGCGGCGCCGCACCGACGTTGACGCCGCCCCGTTGATCGAGCGCATCGCGCGGCTCGAGGTGCGGACCGAGTGGCTGGCGCGGCGGCTCGAGCAGCTGGCCGGCCCCGCGGCCGCGGCGCCCGCGCCGTCGTCGGCCGCGCCGCAGCCGCCCGCCGCGGCTGCTCCGCCTGCTGCGGAAGCACCGGCCGCCGCGCCGCCCTCGCCGCCCCGGCGCGGGATCGATCTGGAGTCGATCATCGCCGGGCGCGTGCTGAACCGGATCGGGATCGTGGCCCTGCTGCTGGCGGCCGCGTTCTTCCTCAAGTTCGCCTTCGACAACCAGTGGATCGGACCGACCGGGCGCGTCGCGATCGGGCTGGTCGCCGGGACGCTGCTGCTGGCGTGGAGCCAGCTGCTGCTGAAGCGGTCCTACCGCTACTTCTCCGAGGGGATGGCGGGGCTGGGCGCGGGCGTGCTGTATCTGTCGATCTACGCCGCCTGGAGCTTCTACCAGCTGGTGCCCGGCGCCGTCGCGTTCGCCGGGATGATCGTCGTGACCGCCACGCTGATCGCGCTGGCGGTGGGCCGCAACTCGGAGCGGCTGGCCTTCCTGGCGCTGGTCGGCGGGTTCTTGACCCCGACGTTGCTCAGCACCGGCGAGAACGCGCAGGTCGTGCTGTTCACGTACCTCGCGGTGCTGAACGGCGGGCTGCTGGTGCTGGCGCGGCTGCGCCGCTGGCGAACCCTGGAGCCGTTCGCGCTGCTGTGGAGCGTGATCTACGTCGTGGGCTGGCACGACCGGTTCTACGACGCGACCCAGCTCGGCCGGACGGCGTTCTTCTACGCCCTGCTGTTCGTCCAGTTCGCCGCGCTGCCCGTGCTGCGCGGCCGCCGCGGCGAGCGGTTGCGCCCCGAGCAGATCGGGCTGGTGCTGGCCAACGCGGCCTGGTTCACGGTGGCGCTGAACGTGTTGCTGTACCGCGAGCACCGCTGGTGGCTGACCGTGGCCGTGCTGGCGCTGTCGGCGGGGCACCTGGCCGCGGTCCGCCTGCTCCGCGACGCGCAGGCCAAGGGGCCGCCGGTGGCGCGGATGCTGTACGCCGGGCTCGCGCTGACCTTCGTCACGCTGGCGATCCCGATCCGTCTCGAGGGCGAGTGGATCACGATGGCCTGGGCGGTCGAGGGCCTGATCCTGGTCTGGAGCGGTTTCCGCGGCGCCATCCGCCCGCTGCGGCTGGCCGGGCTGGCGCTGCTGGTGCTGCCGGCGCTGCTGCTCGCCGCCGATCCGATCCGGGCGGTCCGCCCGCTGCTCAACGTGCGCCTGATGACCTTCGCGACCGTGATCGCGTGCTACGCGGTGTCGTACGCGTTGTCGCGCCGCGCCGGGAAGCGGCTGCCCGGGGACGAGGCCGGCGCGTTCCGGGTCGTCGGCGTGGCGGCGAACCTGCTGGCGGTGTGGGCGTTATCGCTCGAGGTGTGGGACTTCGCCGAGCGCGTCCACAGCGGGGTCGAGCGGGACCTGGCCCGGCAGCTCGGACTGTCGCTGTTGTGGGTGTCGGCGGCGGCCGTGCTGATCGTCGCGGGCGTCCGGTGGTCCGCGGCGGGGCTGCGCTGGCAGGGGCTGGTGCTGATCGCGCTGACCGTCGCCAAGGTGTTCCTGTTCGACCTGTCGTTCCTGGAGCGCGCCTACCGCATCCTGTCGTTCTTCGCCCTGGGCCTGGTGCTGCTGGTGGTGTCGTTCCTGTACCAGAAGAAGCTGGCCGCCGAGCGCTCCCGGGAAGGCCCGTGAGGCGACTCGCCATCGCCTGCGCGCTGGTCGCAGCGGCCCACGGCGCCGTGTCCGCGGCGACGCTGCCGGACGCCTGGCGGCACTGGCGTTACGCCCGCCCGGTGGTGCTCGACGCCGGGGACGCGGCGCGGATGGTCCGCGTCACCGTGCCGGCCGAAGCGCTGGGCAAGACCAGGGCCGATCTGGGCGACCTGCGGGTGATCGACGACGACGGCCGGGAGATCCCGTTCGTACTCGTGGCGCGGACCGGGCGGACCACGCAGTCCTGGCGTACCGTCGCGCTGGTCGACGTCGGCTTCGTCCCCGGGCGCTATACCGAGGTGACGGTGGATACCGGGCCCGACGGCGCGGTCCACAACGCCGTCGAGCTTGACACCGGCCGCGCCGACTTCTTCGCCTGGGTCGAGGTCGCCGCGGGCGACGACCGGCGCAGCTGGCGCATCGTCCGCGACCGGGCACCGGTCTATCGCTTCGAGCGCGACCGGCTCGAGGGCACGCGGACCGTGACCTATCCCGACGCACGGTCGCGCTGGTTGCGCCTGCGGATCCTCGATCCCGGCGAGCAGCTGCCCGTCACGGGCTGCCGGGTCGCCGAGCGGATCGTCGAGCCGGCCGAGCTGCGCGAGCTGCCCGCGACGTTCCGGCGTGAGCCCGGCGCCGCCGGCCGGAGCCGCTGGCGGGCCGAGCTCGCGGGCGTGCCGGCATCGCAGGTGCGGTTCGAGACGCGGCGCGACCCGTTCCACCGGCCGGTCAGCGTGGAGACCAGCGACGACGGCGAGAGCTGGCGCGAGGTCGGGCACGGAGAGATCTACCGCTATCCGACGACGACGGGCGACGACGGCGGGGACCGTCCCCGGTCGCAGCTCGACGTGGAGTTTTCCGAGGCGCGCGGGCGCCACTGGCGGGTCGTGGTCCACGACCGCAACGATCCGCCGATCGAGGACCTGGCGCTGACGCTCCGGGGCACACCGCGGCACGTGACGTTCACCGCCGAGCCCGGGACCGGCTACCGGCTGATCTACGGCAACGGTCGCGCCGCCGCGCCCGGCTACGAGCTGGCCCGGTTGACGCCGCGCGAGGTCGCCGCGGGGGCCCCGGCGGCCGGTCTCGGCGCCGAGGCGATCAACGACGCCTGGGTCAGCCCCGAGCCGTGGACCGAGCGCCACCCGGTGGTGCTGTGGATCGCGCTGGGGTTCGCGGTGCTGGTGCTGGGCTGGTTGGCCCTCCGCGCGCTGCGCTGAGCCGCCCGATGCTGTTCGACCGCGAAGAGGGCTTCCCGGGCTTGCCGATCGACGGTTTCCGGGTGTTCGAGCTCCGCGACCGCGTCGAGCGCCGGCGAGCGATCGTCGACACGTTCCACCCGGCGCTGGAGCAGCTGGGCCGGGACCTGATCGCCAAGCTCGGCGCCGGCCGCGACCGCGAGCTGCACGCGCACCTTCCGCGCCTGGACTGGCCGCGCGACTACCAGCCGTTCTGCACCTGGCTGGCGCTGTCCCACGAGGCCCAGGGCTACCAGGCGCGCGCCCAGCTGAATCTCGGCGTGCACCGCGACTACGTGGCGATCCGGCTCGGCTGGGACACCGGCCAGGACGCCTACGGACGCTTCGAGTTCCTGTGCCGGCACGGCGGCCTCGGCGACCGGCTCGAGCGGGCCGCGGCCGGGCACGGGCTGGCGTTCAGGGTCTATGCCTCGGCGCGCTGGCCCGAGGGCTCGCGGGAGGTGTTCTGCTCGCGGACCGACTGGAAGCGCTCGCTGGACGAGGCCGCCGAACGGGGCGTGTGGTGGGAGATCGGCGCGCGGCACGATCTGCCCGGGGCGGCGGAGCTGGTCGGCTCCCCCGAACTGGGGCGCGAGGCCGCGCGCGTTTTCTCGGCCCTGCTGCCCGAATACGAGCGCCTCGGCTGACCCCGGCCGGCCCGACTGGCCGGATTCGGGATTTCAGCGTACAACTTCCCGCTCATGTTCTGATCGCATAACCCCCCGGAGGTGTCCCCCGTGCGTAAGTCGATGGTCCCGACCGGTGCGCTCGCGGCGCTGATCCTGTCGTCGCTGACCGTGATGGCCCAGGCTCCCCATGCGGTGAGCCACGAGCGCGTGCTCGAGCCGCCCGCGCCGTCCCCGCGCGCCGAGTCCGTGGCGCCGGGCGATGACGGCCCGGCCGCCCGCGCCGCCGCCGATTTCCTGGCCCGCCGCGGCGGCCAGTGGGAGTTCTCGTTCGACCCGCGCACCGGCTTCGCCCGGATGGTCCAGGGATCCGGCGTGGTGTTGATCCCGGGGCGCGGCAACGCGCTGGGCGCAGAGGCGCTGGCCGGGCTGCCCGTCGCCGACGGCGACGTGACCATCGAGACCGTCGAGCCGCTGGTCGAGCGGTTCCTCGCCGAGCACCGTGCGCTGGTCGGTCCGCCGCGCGGCCGCCTGGTCCTCGACCGCGGAGCCAGCCTGGTCCGCGCCGACGGCCGGCTGATCAGTCTCAACTACGACTGGACGATCGACGGCGTGCCGGTCGAGGGGGCGCGGGTGTTCGTGCGCCTCAACTCGGGCAACATCACCCAGTTCGGCGCTCCCGGCGTCGGCGCGACCGCGGTCGACCCGGTCCCGGCGGTCGACGTCGCGGCGGCGCGGCAGGCCTTGCTCGCGTACACCGGCGACGGCGAGCTGGCGCGGTTCCGCGGCGAGCCCGAGCTGTTGATCCAGCAGGAGCAGGCCGGGGACGCGATCGGCTACCGGCTGGTCTGGCGTTTCGAGTACAAGCTCCCCGAAACCGTCGAGACCTGGGAAGGTCGGGTCGACGCCCGCAGCGGCGACGTCGTCGGCTTCCGCGACGTCAACCGCTACGGCCGCGTGCGCGGCGGCGTCTACCCGCGCACCGTGATCGACACCGAGATCACGGCGCCGATGGCGCACGCCACCGTGGTGGTCGACGGCTCGACGGTCGTCGCCGCCGATGCCGCCGGCGCGTTCCTGTACCAGGGCGGTCAGGCGCGCTCCGGCCTCGACGGGACGTACTTCACCACCAGCTGCGCCGACGGCTGCACGAATCCCGGGCAGGCGGAGATCACGCGCAGCGTCGGTGTCGGCGATTTCGACTTCGGCTTCGGCGGCCTCGACGGCACGGGCAACGGCAGCGCGACCCGGGCGGAACGGAACGCCTTCTACCACCTGAACCAGGTCCGCCGCGTGGCCAGGCAGTGGCTGCCGTCGCTCGGCTGGCTCGACAGCAACGTCGGCGTCAACGTCAACATCAACGCGACGTGCAACGCGTTCTGGGACGGCACCGCGAATTTCTACCGCTCCGGCGGCGGCTGCAACAACACCGGCGAGATCAGCGACGTGATCTACCACGAATGGGGTCACGGCATCGACGGCAACACGCAGGGCGGCGACGGCGCGACCGGCGAGGGCACCGCCGACGTGGTCTCGATCTCGATGACGCACGGCGCGCGGATCGGCCCCTACTTCCAGACCGACGGCGACCCGGTGCGCGACGTGGACAAGAACCGCACCGCCAAGGGGCTGTTGACCCGCAGCAACGTGACCTCCAAGTGCCCGGCCGGCAGCGGTCCGCTGGGCCGCGCGGTGCACTGCGAGGGCGAGATCTACGGCCAGACGCACTGGGACCTCTCCCAGGCGCTGGTGGCCAAGCACGGCCACCACACCGGCTGGCGCACGCTGGAGCGGGTGTTCTTCACCGCGCTGCCGGACTCCGGCTCGTACCTCAACGACGGGACGATGCCGATCTACGACGCCTACATCAACGCCGACGACGATGACGGCAACCTGGCCAACGGCACGCCCAACGGCGCCGAGATCTTCGCGGCCTTCGACGAGCACGAGATCGCGGGGACCCCGCGCAGCTCGTCGGCGCAGTGTTTGCGGCCCGACCAGCCGGCGCTGACGGCGACGCCGGATTGCGACTCGGTGGCACTGTCCTGGAATTCGATCGTCGGCGTGGACGCCTACAAGGTGCTGCGCAACGAGCTGCGCGAGGACACGGCGTTCGTCGAGATCGCGTCGCTGGCCCCGGGGCAGACCAGCTTCGACGACACCGAGGTCGCGCCGTCGACCGACTACCGCTACGTCGTGGTGGCCGTGGCCCCCGACGGCTGCGAGTCGACGCTCGAGGCCCCGGTGCTGGCCCGGCTCGATGCGCAGCCGATCCTGACCCTCTCCGCCGCGCTGGCCGACGACACGCCGCGCGGCAACCGCTCCGGGTTCCCGGATCCGGGCGAGGAGGTCGATCTCGGCCTGACGCTGGCGAACGTGGGCGACCTCGGCGCGGCGACGATCGCCGGCACGCTGACGGCGGTCACCCCGGGAGTGACGGTCCTCGACGGCACCGACAGCTGGCCCGACCTGGGTGCCGGCGCTTCGGCGGGCAACGCGAGCATCCTGCGCTTCGAGACCGACGACGCGCAGGTCGCCTGCGGCGAGCGGATCCGGTTCCGGCTCGACGTCACCAGCGACTCGTCGTGCGTTGCCGAGCCGTCGTACCTCGACGTGACGCTCGGCGAGCGGGACCTGGTCTACGTGGACGACTTCGAGATCGACCAGGGCTGGCTGTGGGACGCGGGCGCGTCGACGGCGAGCGCCGGGCACTGGGTCTACGGCGACCCCGACGGCACCGCCTACCAGCCCGAGGACGACACCACGCCCGATCCGGGGCGGTTCTGCTGGTTCACGGCGACCAACGGCGGCGGCGCGGGCGTCGACGATGTGGATGACGGCGTGACGGTGCTGGTCTCGCCGACGATCGACCTGTCCTCGTTGAGCGAAGCGCTGCTGTCCTACGACCGCTGGTTCGCGAACCGCGATCTGGGCGAGGACCCCAACGATTTCTTCACCGCCGACGTCTCGTCCGACGACGGCGCGTCGTGGGTCAACCTCGAGACGCTCGGCAGCAACGAGACGGCCCCGAGCTGGGTCCGCCGCGAGTTCAAGCTCCAGGACTTCATCCCGCTGACGAACCAGGTGCGGATCCGCTTCCAGGCCTCCGATGGCGCCGGGGTGGACCTGGGCAACCTGATCGAGGCCGCGGTGGACGAGGTGCGGATCGAGACGCCGGTCTGCGACGACACCCCGGCCTGCTTCGTCGAGCCGGATTTCGACGGCCTCGCCACGGCCGACCCCGGCCCCTCGTGCGCCGAGGCCAGCCTGTCCTGGCTGACGGCGAGCAGCAACTGCCTGAACGCCACGATCAGCTACAACGTCTATCGCTCGACGGATCCGGCGTTCGTGCCTTCCGCCGCGACGCTGATCGCCTCGAACGTCGGGGGAACGAGCTTCAAGGACACGCTGCTCGACCCGGGCCAGACGTACCACTACATCGTGCGGGCCTACGACTCGCGTTCGGGCGAGGACTCGAACCTGGTCCGCCACACGGTCGTCTCTCCGGCCGGCGGCGACCTCGAGCCGCCGGTGTTCGCGGGCGTCGACAGCGCGGCCTCCGGGGCCCAGTGCGGCGAGACGGTACTGGGCTGGGCCGCCGCGCAGGAGACGTGCAGCGGGCCGGTGGCCTACGAGGTCTACCGCTCGACCGACCCCGGCTTCGTGCCGGGACCGGGCAACCGCATCGGCTCCACGCTGTCGCTCCAGTTCGTCGACGCGGCGCTGGTCCCGGGAACCGGCTACACCTACCTGGTGCGCTCGCGCGACGAGGTGGGCAACGAGGACGGCAACGACGTGCGCTTCACCGTCGCGGCCGGGATCCTGGATGCGATCCTGCTCGAGCAGGAGTTCGAGCCCGACGCCGGCGGCTGGTCGGTCGTCGCTCCCAACGACGCCGGCACCGGCAACTGGGAGTGGGGCGATCCGGAGGGCACCAGCTACCAGCCCGAGGACGACTTCACGCCGGATCCGGGGACCAACGCCTGGATCACCGGTCTGGCCAGCGGGGGCGGCGGCGGCGGCAACGACATCGACGGGGGCACGACGACGCTGCTCTCGTCGCAGTACGACCTGTCGGCCGCGGTCGACCCGGTCGTGCGCTACGCGCGCTGGTTCACCAACGACCGGGGCGGCTCGCCCGGCGAGGACCCGTTCACCGTCGAGGTCAGCAACGACGACGGCGGGAGCTGGACGCAGCTCGAGCAGGTCAGCGGCGGCACGCCGCTGGCGTGGGTCGAGGTGGAGCTGCCGCTGGCCGGCGTGATCGCGCCGACGAGCCAGATGCGGTTCCGCTTCACGGCGCTCGACGCGGGGGCCGGCGGCTCGCTGGTCGAGGCCGGGATCGACGGGTTCGACCTGCTCGACCGCGACCAGGGGTGTAACGGCTGCGCCGTGCCCGTGGACCCGGTGGGCACGATCTTCGTCGACCGCGTCGGCAACGACGTGGTGCTCGACTGGACGGCCGACCCGGCTCCGGGGACCCGCTTCGCCGTGTACAAGCTGGGCGGTGCGGCCTTCGGCGAGGCCGTCCGGATCGGCACCAGCGACGGGCGGACCTTCGTCCACGAGGGCGCGGCGCTGAGCGGGGAGGACTTCTACTACAAGGTCAGCGCCATCGACGCCTGCGGCAACGAGTCGGCGCTCTAGGATCCGAGTTTCAGGAGGGCAGGCGGGCGGTCCGCCTGCCCTCGGTTCATCGATGGTCCCGTTCAGGAATCCCGGCGGATGATCACCAGCGACAGATCGTCGCCGGGCCGCAGGTCGCCGAGGAAGCGGTCGACCTCGCGGAGCACCCGCGGGCCGGCCTGGTCCGGCGCCAGCTCGCGGATCTCCGGCAGCAGCCGCTCGACCCGCTCCACGCCGAACTCCTCGTCCCGCTCGTTGGTCGCCTCGGTCAGGCCGTCCGAATAGGCCAGCAGCACGTCCCCCGGCCGCAGGTCCAGGGCGCCTTCGCTGTAGCTCGCAGTCTCCATCATGCCCAGGGGCAACGACGAGGCGTGAAGCTGTTCCGCCCGCCCGGGGCCGACGACGCAGGGGGGATTGTGGCCCGCGTTGAGATAGCGCACGCGGCCGTCGTGCCCCTCCAGCTCCAGGTAGAACATCGTCGCGAAGCGGTTGTCCAGCCCGTCGCGGAACAGGATCGCGTTGGCGCGGTGTCCCAGCTCGTCCAGCGACGTGCACTCGGGGGCGACCGCCCGCAGCGTCGCCTGGAGCTTGGCGGTCAGCAGCGCCGCGCCGAGCCCCTTGCCGGCCACGTCGCCGAGCACGATGCCGACCCGGTCCGCGCCGAACTCCAGGTAGTCCACCAGGTCGCCGCCGACGTCGTTGGCCGGGCGGGTGTAGCTCCACACCGACCAGCCGGGCACGTTCGGCTGCCGCTGCGGGAGCAGCGCGAGCTGGACCTGCCGCGCCACGTCGATCTCGTCACGGGCCAGCAGCTTGTCCTTCAGCTCCAGCATCAGCACCAGCAGCAGCAACAGGAAGGCCCAGATGCGCGGGTGGGTCTCGATCTGGGTCACGCCGACCGCGAACTCGAGCTGCTCGAACAGCACCAGCACCATCGCGGCGACCAGCATCAACGCGCGTCCGGGAGACAGCTTGAGCAGCAGGCTCTTGAGCAGCCAGCCCAGGACCCAGAACGCGCGCTTGATCCGGCCCATCGAGGCCAGCCTGCGGCGCGCCTCGTCGTCGACGTAGAAGCGGTACAGCTCCTCCAGCTCGCGCAGCGTGCCCCGGTTCAACCGGGCGCGGCGCAGGTCGTCGATGACGAGCCGGCCGAGACCGACGTCCCGGTCGGCCTGGCGGCCGGCGGTGCTCATGGCACTCATCGGGGATGGATTCCTCCGCGCGAGTCGCGCTGTCGTCTCGGCGCCATTCTATGTCAAAGGCGCCCGTCGCACAGCCACGCAGCGATCCGCTCGCCGGCGATGCGGTGCCCCCGCTCGTTCCAGTGACCGTGCCCGGGGTTCCGGAAACCGTGGAGGAACTCGCCGGTCCGCTCGGCGTGTCCGGCCAGCAGCGGCGCCAGGTTGAGCACGGGGAGGCCCTCGCGCTGCCCGAGCTCGCGCAACCGTCGGTCGGGATAACCGAGATCCTCGACGCCGAGCGACCGCGCGAGCCGTTCGCGACGCTCGCGGTCCGGATGGACCTGCTCGGGGTTGCTGAGCGTCACCACCGCGAGCCGCGCCCCGGCGTCGCGGGTCTCGTCGCGCAGCGCCGGCAGCAACCGCTCGGTGACCTGCCAGGCCTCGCGCCACTCCGGCTCGTCCGGCTCGCGGTAGATCGCCAGGCCGGCGTCGGGAAAGCGGTTCGGACTCCCGTCGGTGCGCGCTCCCGAGACCCGGACCGCGCGCACGGCCTGGCGCCCGAGCTGCAGCACCCGCGAGGACCGCACCGCCCGGTACCACAGCCGGCCCACGATCGAGATCCGCAGACGGTAGCGCGCGCTGTTCCGGAACGAGGTGTCGAGCGCCAGCGCTCCGTCGCGGAGCTCGAAGTAGGGGCCGTTCCCGCCACGATGGAACGCCGGCGCGTTGTCGTGGATGTCGTTGCCGGTGAACAGGGCCAGCAGCACGAGATCCGGCTCGTAGCGGCGGGCGTGGTGCCGGAAGGTCAGCAGCTCGTGCGCCGTGCCGTAGTTGCTGACGCCGAAGTTGAGCACCTCGACCGTCCTGCCGCGGAGCTGCGGGCAGCCGGTCAGTTGCCGCTCCAGCACCGACCAGAAGGCCTGCTCGGCGGGAAGCTGGAACGCCGCCGTGAACGAGTCGCCGAGGACCGCGATGCGGTAGGTACCGTCCGGCTTGGCCTGCGGGTGATCGCGGTCGCGCATCCCGTCGCGGTTGATCCGGACCCGCGCCCCGCCCTCGGCGTCCCACCAGCCCTCCGCGCCGGGCAGCAGCGCCCACCCGCGGTGCTCGTCGACGCGGTAGAACACCGGGTGGGCGACGCCGGCGAGGCGCAGCCCGACCTCGGCGAGGGCGAGGCCCGCCGCGAGGGCGCCCAGCACCAGCACCGCGCGCAGCGCCGCCTCGCGCGCCCGGGTCCGCCTGGCGCTCGAGCCGCTCAACCGTCGTCCCCGTCCCGCGTCAGGCCGGCGACCACGTAGTCGCTCCGCGGGTGCCCCGCCAGCCCGAACGCCAGGTGCGTGAGCGCGAACAGCTCGAGCGAGAACGGGAGGTAGCCCAGGTAGCCCAGCGCCGGCATCTCGAACAGCTTCGCGAATCCGAGCCCGGGAACGTGGTAGACCCACTTCGGGTACGACCCGTAGTTCCACAGCTCCCAGAAGAACCCGCACACCAGCACCCCGACGAACAGCGCGCCGACCTCGCGCCAGTCGCCCCGCCGCGTGCGCTCGATCAGCGTGCGGAAGCCGAGGCGGTGGTTGAGCGGCTCGATCAGGAAGAACAGCGACAGCCACACGAACGGGTAGAACACCGCCGGCCAGGCCAGGGTCAACGCCAGCATCGACACTCCCGTGACGAAAAACGCCGCGGTCCCGCGCCCGCGGGGGAACGCGCCGCGCCCGCGCAGCCGGCGGACCCCGCCCCGCCCCGCCACCAGCTCGGCGGTCCCGAGCACTGCCGGGACGACCGTCGAGAAGCTGAGACTGGCCAGCAGCGCGTACTCCGCGTCGCTGAAATGCTCGCGGCCGACGTAGCTCCAGTTCGCGGTGCGCAGGTTGATCGCCTCGAACAGCCACCAGGCGGGCACCGAGATCAGGAACAGCGCGCCGTAGGCGCGGACGTTGCGGGTGGCCAGCGAGGTGCCGCGCAGCCGCACGTTCAGCCCGTCGACGGCGAGGCAGTAGCCGAGCCACAGCGGGAAGAAGCCGAGGTGCGTGCGCAGCCCCTCCAGCGACCAGTTGAGCGCCCACGACACGCCGACCAGCACCAGGCCGATCCAGCCGTGGATCGGAAGACTCCGTCTCGCAGGCATCTGCAACGTTCCCTCGGGGCCAATGTATACTGGGCGACGGAAAGGGCCGAGTCATGCCGCTCCATCGTTCGAGCACCAACCGGATCCTCGGCGGCGTCTGCGGCGGGATCGCCGAGTGGCTCGGCTGGAACGCCACGCTGGTGCGGGTGCTGTACGTGGTGGTCTCGATCTTGTCGGCGGCGTTCCCGGGGATCCTGGTCTACGTGATCCTGTGGATCCTGATGCCGCGCGGCCGCTGACCCACAGCCGTCCTGCTGCTTCAACAACCCGCGGTATTCAGGGGTTTCCGGGCGGCCCGGGGATGAGCCGCTATCTTCCTGTAGCGGCTGACCTTGAGCCGGGTTGCGAATCCGCAACCCAATTCGCAGATTCCGGTTGTTCCCCCGGACCAGATGCGGTCTATCAATACATCCAGCGACCCATGCCGGGGGGAGCCACGAGTTTCGGGGGAGGCTCGATCCGGATTGACCGCGGGGGTTCGAGAAGGGGGTTCAACGGTCACGTCGGGGATCATCGTGGCATAAGCGGGGTTGAGGTGGGAGCGCAACAAACACAGGCTGAAAACAGACGGTTCGGAAGCTACCTGCGCAAGATCCGCGAAGGTCGCAAGCTGTCGCTGGACGCTGTCGAGGAGATGTCGATCGGCTACCCGGAACGCATCACGAAGTCGCACCTCTCGCGCATCGAGAACGGGCAAGCCGTGCCGACCTTTCCCCGCATGTTCGCGCTGAGCCAGATCTACGGAGTACCGGTGACGTCGCTCGCCGAACGCCTGGAGATCGAGTACAAGCGCGAGACGCTTCCGGCGGAGCTCGGCGGCCGGACGGACGAGGAGGTGCTGGAGCAGGCCAAGAAGCTCTGGCTCTCCGGCCTCTACGCCGACGCGCTGGTCCTTTACGAGGGCCTGCTCGAGCGGCACGGCGTTGCCGAGCGCAGCTCGCGGACGAACGACGGCGCGGCAGCCGCCGAGCCGATCGCCCAGCTGCGGCTGCATCGCATCAACTGCATGGTCCACCTGGACCGCTTCGCGACGGCCAAGGACGCCTGCGAGGACCTGCTCAGCGCGGCGCGGCTGACGACCCGCCAGCGGGTGGTCGCCCTGCAATACCTCGCCATCTGCTGCTACCGCCTGCACAAGTTCGCGGTCGCGATGCTGGCGCTGGAACAGGCCGAACGCGAGGTCTCCCGGGCCGAGGACCCGGGCGAGCTGCGGGCGCACCTGGCGACGCTCAAGGGGCGCGTGCAGCGCATCACCGGTGACCTCGATGCGGCGCTCGCATCCTTCACCGAGGCGCTCCGGGCGCTCAAGGAGCTGGCCAACCCGTTCGAGCTGTGCCGGGCGCGGATCAACGTCGCCGACGTGATGATGGCGCTCGGCGACCACGGGAAGGCCTCGGTTCATCTCAAGAACGCGCTGGAGGAAAGCGAGAACCACAGCTTCGACCGGCTGCGCGCCCTGGCGTTGAGCAACCTGGCGGAGATCGCGTTCGTCAAGGGTGACCTCGATCGGGCGGAGACGCATTTCCTGATGTCGAACACCATCGCCCGGCCGCGCGAGTTCTTCGCGCTGGTATTTCGCAACTGCTTTTATCTATGGAAGATGGCCCAGGCCCGGGGAGACAAGGGGAGTATCAAGGCCAACGAGCGTTCCCTGCGCACCTATTTGAGCCGGGCCGACGACCATGCGCCCGAGGCCGAGGCCTACCGGGCGTATCTCGCGGGAGGCCGGTCATGAAGCTCCGCAGCGCCGCCAGGGTGCTCCTCGTTTTCGTCCTCGGCTCGCTGCTGTTCGGACCCGGCGCGGGACGTGTCGCCGCGGAGGTCGGGGGCATCATCGATCCCGCCACGGGCGAGTCCGACCAGGTTCCGGTGTACATGACCCTCGGCATCGGTGACGACCCCGACCCGATCGGTTGGGTCCGCTACCGTCCGGACAGCCCCTCGCGCAAGGTGCTCAACGACCAGGGCGACGTCAACGGCGACGGCCCGCCGGCGATCCTCTGGAACCCCGTGTCGCGCATGCCGTTGGTCGCGTGGTCACGCAACTCCGCCGGCGGATACGACGTCGTGATCAGTCGCCTTGTCGGCGGCGCGTGGAGCGCGCCCGAGGTGCTGGCCGGCTCCGCGCTGGACGAGCTCGATCCGCAGCTCGCGGTCGATCCCGCCACCGGGGACGTGCACCTGTTCTGGTGGGTCGACGATACGAGCCCGCGCGTGATGCACCGCCAGGCCCCCGCGGACCTGTCCTCGTGGACGGCGCCCGACCAGGTTTCCGCGCCCGCGGAGATCGCCCTGCGTCCGGCGGCGGTCGTTCACGGCGGAGACCTCTACGTCTCCTACGAGGTGCACGACTGGGGCTACGAGCAGACGCCGCGCCAGGTCGTGTTGTCCCGGCTCGTCGACGGCTCCTACCAGCCCGAGGTCGTGGCGATCACGCACCACGCGGGCGCGGCCTTCCCGCGGGTTCGAAGCCACGCGGGCTGGCTGTGGGTGGAGTGGGTCGACGCCGCGAACGAGGTCGCCTGGACGCGTCGCAGCGCCGGCGGCACCTGGGATCCCGTCGAGACCGAGACGTTCGCGACCCCGGGCGAGCGCGACTACCGCGTCCGCCCCGGGATCCGCTCGAGGGTCCTCGCGGACTGAGCCGACCCCACACCGGACTGCCTCACACCGGCAGCGCAACCGGAACGCGTTGTTGCGGGTAAATGAAGCCCTGACCGCCGACAAGCGGCCCGGGCTTCAAGAAAGGCGAGTGGGGCGGCGCGGGCTCCATACGGTGGAGGACCGGACGCTGCGTGAAACCGCGGCGAACAATCCCCGCGATTCGCCCCACCACCTGTGAATTGTACTGCGCGCGCCGCGGTTTGGAAAGCGTTTTCTAACGGCTTGCGTGCGGTAACTCCCACCTGTCGGGTAGACAACGTTTCATTGTTTCATTCGGTCTGATCTTCGCGTTCGATCATTTCGTTCCAGGCGCGCGCGTAGAGATCGGCGCGCGTCGCGAGATAGCCGGGGTATTCGTTGCGGGCGTTTCGCACCGCGTCGCGAGCCAGCGTCACGATCGCGACCGCTCGCTCGCTCTCGACCAGCAGCTCGCCGTCGGGCGCCACGGCGATCGACGGACCGCCGATGTCCACACCGGACTCCGGCCGCGGGCGGTTGGTCGAGATCACGTACAGCCCGCTGGTCACCGCGTTCGCCCGCAGCACGAGCTTCCAGCGCTCGTACGTCTCGCGCGGCGTGGCGCGCGGTACGAACACCGCCTCGGCGCCCAGTGCGCCCAGAGCGTGGGACAGCTCCGGACGGTTGGCGTCGGAACACAGCTGGATCCCGAACGGCAGCCCGAACCCATCGATGACGCGCGGCAGCTCGCTGCCGGGCGCGTAATGGCTCGTCTCCCAGTAGCCCGGCTCCTCGGGCAGGTGCAGCTTGCGGTACGAGTCGCGCAGCACCCCCTCGCGGTCGAACACGAGCGCCGTGTTGTGCCGCACGCCGGTCGCCGCGTCGCGCACGATGGCGCCGCCGATCACCGCGATGCCGGCCGCGGCCGCCGCCCGCGCCAGCTGCGTGTGCCGCGGACCGCCCGGCGGCTCGGCGTGCTGCTCGCGGGATTGCCGCGTGGCCGGGTACCAGGGGTCGAGCGGCAGCTCGGGCAGCACGGCCAGCAAGGCGCCGCCGTCCCGCGCCTCGGCGAGCAGCTTGGCCAGCCGGGTCGCGGCGTCGGCACCGTGAAACACCTCCGAGACCAGCGCCACCTTGAAGGTCGTCCCGTCCATCGCGCCTCCATGCTACCGCCTCGGGACGCCGCGTCGCTCGACGGGTTGCCGCGGTCCGGACCCGAACCCATATTCCGGCCCGAGGCCACGGGAGACCCCGAGATGCGAGTCCGCACGATCTGCCGGGAGCTACGGCGGATGGAGACGGCCGGCCGGCCGCTGGCCGAGATCCTGGAGCGCGCGGTGGAGCTGCTGCACGACGCGAACCGCCGCTTCCACTGGACGGGGATCTACGAGCTGCTTCCCGACAACGTGCTGCGACTCGGGCCCTTCGTCGGAGCTCCCGCCGACCACGAGTTCGTCGCCGTCGGTCAGGGCGTCTGCGGCGCCGCCGTCGCCGAGCGCCGTAACCTCAACGTGCCCGACGTGTCGCACAACTCCAGCTACACGGCCGTCTCCGCGGCGACACGCTCCGAGCTGGTGGTGCTGATCCGCAAGGGCGAGCGCGTCTATGCCCAGATCGACATCGACAGTCACGAGCTGGACGCCTTCGACGACGAGACCGTGCGCGGGGTCGAGCAGCTTGCCGACTGGCTGGCCGACCGCTACGCGCAACGGGAGCACGCGGCGCTGCGCCATCCGTCAACCGCGGTCTCCGGCAGCGGCCGGCGCTCGGGCTGACCACGCGGCCAGCGGGCGGAACGCGGCCAGCAGCAGCAGCAGGAACAGCCACCCGCCGACCCCCGCCAGCACGCCGTCCTTGCCGTAGACGCCGCGCTGCCCCAGCGGCTCGAGGAACACGAGCCCGTCGAGGCGGATCAGCAGCACCCACCCCGCGTGCACGCCGATCGCCAGCGGCAGCGAACGGCTCCACAGGTAGACGTAGCCCAGCACCACGCCGACCAGCGACAGCCCCACGAACGGTCCCAGCACCGCGGGATCGGCCAGCGGTCCGAGGTGCGCCAGCAACGCCTCGAGACCGATCCCCGGCGAGGTCCGGCCCACCTGCACCGGCACCTCGGCGCGCATGAAGTGCAGCACCGAGTAGAGCGCGCTGCTCAGCAGCACCGCGGCGACCCGCGGCATCTCGCGGGCCAGTCCGCCGAGCAGGTAGCCGCGCAGCGCGGTCTCCTCGACGAGCCCGACCAGCAGCGCCGTCACGACCGCCGCCGGCAGCGCGGTCAGCCACTGCGCCGCCGGCTCCGCGTCCAGGGTCCGCCGGCCCGCGGCCAGCAGCAGCAGCAGGAACGCCGACCACGACACGATCCCGGCCGCGAGACCCACGCCGAGGGCCCGCAGCCGACCCTCGTCGCCCCGCACGCCGAGCAACGGAACCCCGCCCAGCCAGCGGCGCGCCCCCACGATCGCGACCAGCGCCACGAGCAGGAACACGCGCCGGTGAACGCGCCCGAAGTCGTAGACGCCGTCGTCCAACCGCAGCCGCAGCGTGTCGGCGATACCCGGCGCGGTCCCGATCAGACCGTCCAGCGCGAGCTTGACCAGCGGCGCCAGCACGACGGTGGCGAGGAACACGCCACCGAGCAGGATCGCGAAACGGGTCGTGAATCTCACGTATCAGAACTGCTTCGGCAGCTCGGGCCTGTTGGCCAGGACGCCCTCGATGCGTTCCAGCACTTCGTCCG
>JBFKMV010000077.1:0-20826 GCA_041629655.1 Candidatus Polarisedimenticolaceae bacterium | reverse complement strand
GGTGATCAAGAAGCAGCAGCTGCCGACGCTGCTGGTGAACCTGTTGCTGGGCTCGTACCAGAAGCGGCTCGGCGGAAAGCTCGGCGTGATGCCGGGCACGGAGCTGCTCGAGGCGACCAAGGTCGCCGAGGAGCTGGGCATTCCGGTCTCGCTGTGCGACCGCAACATCCGCATCACGATGCTGCGCGCCTGGCGCTCGATGTCGTTCTGGAAGAAGAACGAGCTGCTGGCATCGATCCTGGTCGGGTTCGGCAAGGGCGACGAGCTGACCGAGGAGGACCTCCGGAAGCTACGGCAGAAGGACGTGCTGACCGAGCTGATGAACGAGCTGGCCACGGCGATGCCGGGTCTCAAGCGCGTCTTGATCGACGAGCGCGACGCCTACCTGGCGGAGAAGATCCGCCAGGCCGAGGGACGCAAGATCGTCGCCGTGGTCGGGGCGGGGCACGTCGAGGGCATGCGGCAGGCGCTCTCGGAGGGCCGCGAGGTGGACCTGGCGCCGATCGACCGGATCCCCAAGGCGCTGCCCGTGGCCAAGTGGATCGGCTGGGGCATCCCGGCGATTATCCTCGGCTCGCTCGGGCTGATCGCCTGGACCAAGGGCGGCGAGGTCGCCGGGCAGAACCTGATCTACTGGATCTTGGCGAATGCGATCCCCTGCGGTATCGGCGCGATCCTGGCCATGGCGCACCCCTTGACCGTGCTGGCCGCCGTCGTCGCCGCGCCGATCACCAGCCTGACCCCCGTGATCGGGGCCGGCTACGTGACCGCGTTCGTCCAGGCCTGGGTCCGGCCGCCGCGCGTGCGCGACTTCCAGAGCGTCTCCGAGGAGATCGCCAAGCTCCGCTGCTGGTGGAGCAACCGCTTGCTGCGCGTGTTCCTGGCCTTCATCCTGCCCAGCATCGGCAGCATCATCGGAACCTACGTCGGCGGCTACGAGATCGTCTCCAACCTCTTCGGTTGATCCCCGCAAGGGGACGTTTCCCTAACCGGGGTTTTGGAGGCAGTATTCGGTTTGCGCGTTTCCCATAGCTGCCTCCTATTCCGGGGTTAGGAAAACGTCCCCGTAGTCCGCGGTACCATGCGCCGATGAAGCGCGTCTCCTTCCTGGCGCTCCTCGGTCCGGGGATCCTGATTGCCGCCACGGGGGTGGGGGCCGGGGACCTGTTGACGGCCAGCCTCGGCGGGTCGCGACACGGGCTGGCGCTGTTGTGGGCGGCCTGGATCGGCGCGTTGTTGAAGTGGTTCCTCAACGAGGGCATCGCGCGCTGGCAGATGGCGACCGGGACCACGCTGCTCGAGGGCTGGGTCGAGCGGCTCGGCGGATGGGTGCGCTGGGTGTTCCTGGCCTACCTCGTGGTGTGGACGTTCTTCACCGGCGGCGCGCTGGTCAACGCCTGCGGGGTCGCCGGCACCGGCCTGCTGCCGCTGGCCGACGACCTCAGGACCTCGAAGATCGCCTGGGGGATCGTGCACTCGCTCGCCGGGCTGGCGCTGGTGCGGCTCGGCGGCTTCCGGCTGTTCGAGCGGCTGATGTCGCTGTGCATCGCGATGATGTTCGTGACGGTGATGCTGACCGCGCTGCTGATCCGTCCCGACTGGGGCGAGGTCGCGCGCGGGGTCGCCGTCCCGCGGATCCCCGAGGGGGGCACCGGATACGTTTTGGGCGTGCTGGGAGGGGTCGGCGGAACGGTGACGCTGCTGTCCTACGGCTACTGGATCCGCGAGCGGGGACGGACCGGCGCCCGCGGGATGCGCGCCTGCCGCATCGATCTCGCGGTCGGCTACACGATGACCGCGCTGTTCGGGATGGCGATGGTGATCATCGGCTCGCGCGTGAGCCTGGAGGGCGGACCGACCGTGGCGCTCGACCTGGCGGCGCAGCTCGGCGCGACGCTCGGCCCGGCCGGCGAGTGGATCTTCCTCGCCGGCTTCTGGGGCGCGGTGTTCTCGAGCCTGCTCGGGGTCTGGCAGAGCGTGCCGTACCTGTTCGCGGATTTCGTCGCGCTGTGGCGGGGCTCCGCGAGGGACGTCGACTTCGCGGCGACGAGACCGTACCGCCTCTACCTGTGGCTGATCACGATCGTCCCGCTGCCGTTGCTGTGGCTGTCGCTCGAGCGGGCGCAGCTCAGCTACGCCGTGCTCGGCTCGTTCTTCATGCCGCTGCTCGCGCTGACGCTGCTGCTGCTGAACAACCGCCGCCGCTGGGTCGGCGCGTCGTTCACCAGCGGCCCGGCGGCGAACCTGGCGCTGCTGCTGACGCTGCTGTTCTTCGGCTTCATCGCCGTGCGGAAAGTGCTGGATACGTTTTCCTAGGACGCTATGCTCGTCCCCCCGACCGAGGAGACAACCCATGCCCCGGACCCTGCTGACGATCGCGGTTCTGGCCCTCGCCTTTTCGGCCGCCGTGTCCGCCGGCGCATCCGACGACGTCGCCGCGGCCCGCGCGCTGTTCGAGAAGAACCTCGGAGCGATCGAAGCCAAGGACGGCGAGACGTATCTCTCGACCTACCTCCAATCGCCGTCCCTGGCGCGGACCGGGCCGACGGGGATCCGCCTCGGCTACGACGAACTGGCGAGCGGAGTCGGGAGCGCGTGGCCGGACACGTTCGTCGGCAGCGACCTGCGGCTCGTTCCCGTCCGGCCCGGAATCGTCTACGGCACGTATCGCTACCGCGTCCGCTACGGAGCGAACGAGTCGTCCGGAATCTCCGAACGCTTCTTCGTCAAGACCGAGTCGGGTGCGTGGAAGATCGCGGTGACCTCGGCGTTCGAGAACCCTCCCGGTACTCCGCCGCCGCCGCTCGCGCTGGCCGGGGCGACGCTGATCGACGGCAGCGGTGGACCACCGGTCCAAAACGCCGTCGTCGTCGTCAGGAACGGAGAGATCGACTGCGCGGGGTCCCGATCGGAATGTCCGCTGCCGGACGGGATCACCACGATCGACGCGCGCGGCAAGTGGATCACGCCGGGTCTGATCGACATGCACGTACATTTCTCCCAGACCGGCTGGGCCGACGCGCGACCCGACGCGCTCGACGTTCGCGAACGCCATCCGTTCGAGCAGACGCACGCGCGACTGCGACGCGAGCCGGAGACGTTCTTCCGTTCGTACCTGTGCTCCGGCGTGACCGCGGTGTTCGACGTGGGCGGCATGTCCTGGACGGTGCGGCTCCCCGAGCGCGCCGCGCAGGATTCCCGGACACCCGCCGTGCGTGCCGCCGGCCCGCTGCTCTCCACGATCTCCCACGAGATCCTCAACCTCCCGGCCGACAAGCAGCTCATCCACATCTCGGACGAAGCGACGGCCCGGGAGGGAGCTCGTTATCTCGCCGCGATCGGAGCGAGCGCGATCAAGGTCTGGTTCATCCGTGTCGAGCCTGACGCCGAGGCGGCCGTGATGGCCGCCGGTGACGAGGCGAACAAGCTCGAACTTCCGCTGATCGTGCACGCGACGAGCCTCGATACGGCAAAGGTCGCAGTGAAGGCGGGAGCCCGGCTTCTGGTCCACAGCGTCGTCGACGCCGACGTCGACGAGGAGTTCCTCACTCTGGCGCGGGCGGCCGGCACGGCCTACTGCCCGACGTTGACCGTCCGCAGCGGCTACGTGCGGCTCTCCGCGTCGGTCATCTCGGGAACTCCTCCAGTGGTCGACGATCCGAACCGCTGCGTCGACCCCGCGACGCTGGAGCGGGTGCGCTCCACGGCAGGCGTCACGGCGACGGACGAGCGGAAGGAGCGATTCCCGGCCTACGAAGCGCGCGCCGCGAAGGAGTTCGCGCAAGCGAAGAAGAACCTTTTGGCCGTGCAGCGCGCGGAAATCCCGGTCGTCATGGGAACCGACGCCGGCAATCCGCTGACCCTTCACGGACCCGCGGTCTACGCGGAGCTCGAAGCGATGCAGGCGTCCGGGCTGACGCCGATGGAGGTGATCGTCGCCGCCACGAGCGGCGCGGCCGGGTCTCTCCCGAACGGAGAGAAGCTGGGCACGCTGGAGGAAGACAAAGCGGCGGACCTGCTGGTTCTCGCCGCCGACCCGACCCGCGACATCGCGAACATGCGCAGCCTGGAATGGGTCGTGTGTGGGGGCGTGGCACGCTCGATCGAGGAGCTCCGGGCTACGATCGAGGCGAAGCAGTGACCCGAAACGTCGGCCAAGAAGGCGCCGCGGAGACACCATGAAGAGAAACGTGGCCAGCGATTTCCCCCAGGAGTTGCTCGACCTCTACGACCATTACGCCCATGGCCTGATCGACAGACGGGCGTTTCTCGAACGCTCGGGCAAGTTCGCCGTCGGCGGGTTGACGGCGGCCGCGCTGCTCGAGACGCTCGGACCGAACTACGCCTGGGCCCGCCAGGTCGAGCCCGACGACAAGCGCATCCGCACCGCGTTTGTGGATTTCCCGTCGCCCGAGGGACACGTCACGCTGCGCGGCCTGTTGGCGCGACCGGCGGACCTCGCCGCCCGGGCGCCGGGCGTGCTGGTCGTACACGAGAACCGCGGGCTCAACCCGTACATCGAGGACGTGGCGCGGCGCGTCGCCGTCGCCGGCTTCGTCGCCCTGGCCCCCGACGCTCTCACGCCGCTGGGCGGCTACCCCGGCAACGACGACGAGGGCCGCGAGATGCAGCGCAAGCTCGACCGCGACAAGCTGGCCCAGGACTTCATCGCCGCGGCGAGATTCCTGCAGAAGCACCCGGACTGCGACGGCAACGTCGGCGTAGTGGGGTTCTGCTTCGGCGGCGGCGTCGCCAACGCGCTGGCCGTCGCCCTGCCCGACGTGATCAAGGCGGCGGTGCCGTTCTACGGCCGCCAGCCCGCCGCGGAGGACGTGCCGAAGATTCGCGCCGCGCTGTTGATCCACTACGCCGAGCTGGACCGGCGGATCAACGAGGGCTGGCCGGCCTACGAGGCCGCGCTGAAGCAGCACGGCATCGACTACACGATGCACATGTACGAGGGCGTCAACCACGGCTTCCACAACGACACGACACCGCGCTACGACGAGAAAGCGGCCGAGCTGGCCTGGAAGCGGACGATCGAGTTCTTCAACAGCCGCTTGACCGGAAAGCGGTCGCCTTGAGTGGTTCCCCCGGGCAACGAGAAACCCGCGGGTAGACTACACTCGGTCCGCCGCAGCGAGGTCGACGCCGCCGCGAGACGGAGACAGGCGGGTCGCGGTTGCGGACAGGGAGATCCTGCGCATGGCGGATCAGCGTGCGAAAACGGTGATGCTCGGACTGGGACTGGCCGTCCTGCTGCTCAGCGGGGGCTCCGCCGCGCCGGCGGACGAGGCGACCGAGGACGACGCCTACACGAAGGACTGGACCTCGCGCCTGGTCCCGCTGTGGAGTGAGTTGCTGGAGCCGCTGCGGGGGCGTCCCGGGCTGAACTACCTGGAAGTGGGGGTCTACGAGGGCAGAACGCTGGTGTGGATGCTCGAGAACTACCTGACGCACCCCACGGCCCGGGCGACGGCGATCGACCCGTTCTTCGACGATCTCAAGCAGCGGTATCTCGCGAACATCGGCAAATCCGAGCACGCCGACAAGGTCACCACGATCACCGGCTTCTCGCAGATCGAGCTGCGCAAGCTGCCCGACGCTTCGTACGACGTGATCTACGTGGACGGCTCGCATTCCGCCGACGACGTGCTGGCGGATGCGGTCCTCTGCTGGCCGCTGCTCAAGAACGGGGGCTTGCTGATCTTCGACGACTACGGTTGGGTCGGCGTGCCCGACGAGCTTCGACCGCAGGTGGCGATCGACGCGTTCATCACCGCGTATCGCAGCTACGCCAGCGTCGTGTTCCGCGACTACCAGCTGGTGTTGCTCAAGCACGACAATCCGTGCCCGAACAAGTGGACCTGTACGCCGATCGGAGCCTACCTCTACGAGTGGGAGAAGAAGCAGCTGTCCCGTGCCTCCGACAACGAGCAGGTGCCGCTCTCGAATCGCGAGCGGACGCTGGTCGAGACGATGCTGCTGTCGAAGCCGTTCGGCGAGACCCGGATCGTGGTGGATCCGGCGCTGCGCGCCGATCCGGACTTCGTCAAGCTGGCGTCACGTCTCGAGCTGACCCTGGACGAACAGGGCGGTCGTCTGGTCGAGCGCGAGGCTGCGCGGATCTCGCTTCCGCGAAGGGAGCCCGCGCGACGCGACGTACCGCTGGGTCCGGTCGCCGGCATTACCGGGCTCGTGGGCGCGGTGGCGCGGGAGGGCGGCGATCCACCGCAGGTGTTGCGGGGCGCATCCCCGGAGCTGCCGGGAGATTTCGTCAACGCGCTGGAGCAATCCGGCGCCACGGTCGAGGCGCTGGTTCGCATCGTGATCGGCCCCGACGGTCGCGTGATCGGAGCCAGGCTGGTCGAGTCCCGCCCCGCAGACTCGCCGCTCGCCCGGCGCTACGCGGAGGCGGTGCTCGAGGCGGTATGGCGGTGGGAGTACGCGGCCGGGCGGCGGGGCGGGTCGCCGGCGATGGACTACCTGGACCTGCGGTTCCGGCACCCATGAGCAAGAATCGCGCGAGCCTTCCGATCCTGCTGGCCGCGGCCGTGCTCTCGACGGCCTGCATCCAGGGCGGCGGCACGTCACCGTCGCGGGAGGTCGACCTCGGTCCGGTCGACGCCATCGAGGGCCTGGTCGGTGCTTCGACGGGCGACCGCTGGGACCCGCCGGAGCTGTTGGCCGGCGCCACGCCGGAGCTTCCCGACGATCTGGAACGGGCCCTGCGCGACGTCGCGGAGCCGGTCGAGGCGGTGGTGCGCGTCCTGATCGCGGCGGACGGCAGCCCGATGGGTGTGAAGGTCACCGAGGCCACTCCGGCCGGTTCCGACGTCGCCCGACGGTACGCCGAGGAGGTGGCGCGGCAGGTCTGGCTGTGGCGCTACTCGCCCGCGAGCCGGGACGGCGCGCCCGTGCGGGGCTACCTGGACTTGAGGTTCCGCAGCGGCGCGTAGCGCGACGAGACCGCCAACTGCCTCGCCGTGCTCCACCACAGCAGCATCATCGCGAAGAACCCCCCGGAGAGCAGGAACGGCGAGAATCGGACCTCGGGATCGTCGATCGGAATACGCAGCTGCACGACCATCAGCTCGATCAGCGCGATTGCGACCGCCACCGGTACGAGTCTCGACATCGCGCCGGGCCCGATTCCCGCGGGCGGCCGGTCGAGCAGCACGGCTACGGCCAGCAGCACCGAGACCATGCTCGGGATCCACAGCGTCGACCCGATCGCGAGCGCGGTGAGCAGCACCAGGCTGAACTCGAGATCGATGCGATGCCGGTCCGGGACGCCATGGCGCCGCCGGGTCACCAGCGCCGTGCCGGCGAGCAGCGCAAGGGTCAACCCGATCCTGACGACCTGAGCGAAGCCCGGACTGTCGACCAGCGTCCCCACGTTGGGGACCTGCGTGAAGAACTGCTGGGAGAAGCCCAGCACCGAGAGGTTGGAGTGCGCGTACTCCGGTTGGCCCGTCGACAGCAGGGGCGGCAGCACCGACGTGAAGTAGCGCACCAGCAAGCGCGGGCCGAAGCCGATGAACTGCACCACCAGGAGCGCGATGGCACCGGCCACGAAGCCCGCGACCGCGCGCCGGTCGCGCTTCCACAGGAAGTAGGCGCCGAACAGACCGGGGTAGAACTTGATCCATGCGGCGGCCGCGAGCAGCGCTCCGGCCAGCGCGCGCCGGTCGCGACGGTAGGCGACCCAGCCGCCCACGGTCAGCAGATACAGCGCGATCGTTGCCTGTCCGGACACCAGGCTCGACGGCACGGGCAGAAACAGCATCGGCAGGCCCCACACCACCCGGCGCATCCACGGCGCGCTCGCCTGGCGGGCCACCAGTGCGGTCGCGGCGACGAGCATCGCCAGGTTGAGCGCGAACCAGCTCACGGCCGAGGTGTGGTGGCTCGTGAAGCCGAACAACGGCCAGAGCACCTGGAACATCAGCGGCGGGTAGATGTAGCCCGTGGGCGCCCGCGCGTACATCTCGCCGGTGCGCTGGAAGTCGCGCACGCTGTAGAGGTACTGATCGATGTCGCGATCCAAGCCCCACGCGGCGTGGTTCTCGTGCAGGAACAGGCAACCGGCCACCAGGGCGACCCACAGTCCCGCGACCAGCACGTCGCCGGTCCGGCGTCTCCACGTTTCGGCTGTTCGGTCGGGCACGTCGAGCGGGCTTTCGCGGCCTCCGGACCGGAGCCCGGACGCACAGGGGAGCGCCGGTGGCGCGGCCGCATGATACCCGAGTTCGGTGCGTGGGGGGCCGCCCACGCTAGCGCCCCGGATCGAGGAGCAACAGCAGCCCGCCGCGGTGCGGTCGCGGCGCCGGCGAGGCCTCGATGACCCGGCGCAACCGGGCCAGCATGTCGCGGACGAGCGGATCGGCGGCGGCACAACGCGCGACTTGCAGCACCAGCGGATGATCGTCGGAGCTGTCGAGCAGGAACACTGCCAGACGCTCGGCCGCCGCGGCGCGGACCGCTCCGTGACGCACCTCGTCGGCGAGTTGTTCGCGTGCCCGATCGCGGATCGCCGTGCCGTCCAGCAGCGCGAAGGGCAGGAAGCGGTCGAGCCGGTGGCGGGCGATCAGCCGTGGCGCCCGCTCGCCGTGCTCGCAGAGGCGCGAGGCCACCAGCCGCTCCAGGCTGCCCGCGCCCCGTCCCCGCGCCGGGCCGAGCCATTGGTGGTCGAGCCCGTGCACGTGGGCCAGCCGCCGCGCCTGCTGCACCACCGCGTCGCGCGTCGGGCGGTCCAACGGGAGGTCCAGGGCGCGCCGCGCGCCGAGCCGGACCGCATCCAGCGCCAGCCGCAGCCGGGCGATCTCCCCACGGTCGACGTCGCGCCGGCGGGCGACGGGGGGCGGGGGGACGCCGCCCAGCAGCAGCAGCGCGTCGTCGGCGCCGGCCGGCCGCTCGTCCAGGTCGCGCGCGGTCAGGCGGCGGATGAAGCGCACCAGCCGCAGGGACAGATCCGGGCGCAGCTCGCGTGGATCCGGGGTGGATCCCTCGAGGTGCCAGCGCACGATCCGCTCCGGGTCGCGGCTCGGCGCGGCCATGCGGCCGGTGGCCAGGAAGAACAGCAGCATGCCCAGACCGTACAGGTCCGAGCGGCCGTCGAGCCGCCCGCCGAGCATCGTCTCCGGCGCGACGTAGGGCAGCGAGCCGGTCAGGCGGCCGGGCTCGCAGCGGGTCCCCGCCGGCTCGGCGAGCCCGAAGTCGGTGAGCTTGACGCGGCCCGGGCCCGCGCGTGACGGGCCGACCAGCACGTTGCCCGCCTTGAGGTCGCGGTGCACCAGCCCGGCCTCGTGGACGTGGCGCAGGCCGTGCAGCACGCGGCGCGCCAGCTCCTCCAGCGTCGCCGCGTCGCAGCGTCCGGGACGGAGGGCGCGGTGCACGGGAACCCCCGCGAAGTACTCGACGACCAGGTACGGCTTGCCCTCGCCGAACGGCCCGTTGCGCGCGCGGCGCAGCGCGTAGGCGCGCACCACGTTGGGGTGGCGCAGGCGCGCCCAGTGCTCGTACTCCGCGGAGAGCGGGTGCGCGGGGCCCGGACGCTCGTCGTCGTCGAGGACCTTGAGCGCGACCATGCGCTCGTCCACGCGGTCGAAGGCGCGGTACACCGCGCCCATCCCCCCGCGCCCCACGGCCTCGAGCACCAGGAAGCGATCGTCCTGCAGCGAGCCCGTGCGCGCAGCGCCCAAGTACCTCCCCCCCGGACGGACGTCGATCGGAACCGCGACGAACTTAGGCCCGCGTCGCGCCGCCGATCAAGCGTTCGGGGGAGCTTCCGTTCCGAAACGCTCGGGCGTCCCGTTGTGGCAGGGGAACCGGAACCCGGGCGTCAGTGGGCCGCGTGCAGGCCGCGCAGCATCTGCTCGAACGGCTTGCGCTGCGCCTCGACGGTCTTGCGCGGACCGGTCAGCTTCCAGAACCACGGCGCATCGGGGCCCTGGGCGATGCCGCCGAGCAGCATGTAGTCCGGCTTCTTCTCCGCCGGCGCGGCGGTCATCGTCATGCCGCCGTCATAGGTGCCGGTGACCTCGACGATCATCACCGGCATCGGCGCGCCCTCGAGCTCGCGGAAGTCCATCCGCTCGACCGAGGAGCCGCCGTCGGGCTGCTCGAACTGGCCGGCCCAGCGCACCGCGTTGTCGTGCGGGCTGCCGCCCTGACCGGGCCCGAAGTAATACACGATGCACTCGGCGTCGCCGCCCGGTCCCGGGACGCGGTACTGCGCGATGCGCATGCTGGAGGCCGGCTGCTCCTCGACCCACGACGCGGGCGTGTCCCAGTGGAGCGCCGTGGCACGCGACGGCGCCGGCGGCGTCGGGATCGAGCTGCCCTCGCCGATCGGCGGATGCCCCTCGGGGAGCGCACCCGACTCCTCGCCCGGGAGCGGCAGCGTCGCCGCGGGGCGCGGGCTGGCCGCGCCGTCGGACGCGTTACCGGACGGGGCGGCGGGCTGCGGCTCCGCCGGCTGGTTACCGCCGCAGGCGGCGGCGAGCAGGAGCAGCGACAGCAGGACGATCGAAACGGGCAGTCGGTTGAGCACGGTCACCTCCAGACCAGCCATCTTAGCGCGCCGGGCGCCCGGGCTCACCTCCCGGTCAGCCCAGGGCCGCCAGCTTGACGGCGCGCGGGGCGCCGGGCTCCAGCGGGGGCGGCGGCTCGGGCGGGCCGCCGTCCACCAGCCAGCGGCACAGCGCCTCGCCGGCCGCCAGGTCGTTCCGGCACAGCCAGGCCTCGAGCTCCGTGTCCGGGGTCTCGCCCCAGTCGCGCGGGTCGTCGGAGTTGACGGCGTCCCGTGCGGCCCCGCGCCGGTAGCGGCAGAAGAAGTCCTGGTGGAAGATCAAAAAGCGCCGGGTGCGCTTCGCGCCCAGCTCGTCGTCGCCGAGCGTCTCCCGGCACAGCTCGACGTACCGCCGCAGCACCTCGAGCCGCTGCTCGGGCGTCCGCTCGAAGTCGCGCGCCTCGGCGAACTCGCGGAAGATCCACGGCTTGGCCAGCGCCCAGCGGCCGACCATCACCGCGTCGCAACCGAAGCCGTCGAGCCGTCCGCGGGCGTCGCGCCAGGTCATGATGTCGCCGTTGCCGATCACCGGCACCTCGACCGATTCCACCAGCTCCCGGATCCGCTCCCAGTCGGCGGGCCGGCGGTAGCGCTGGGCGCGGCTCCGCGCGTGAAGCGCGATCGCGTCGACGCCCGCGTCGCACGCGGCACGGGCGATCTTGAGGAAGGTCGGCTTCTCCGACGACCAGCCCAGTCGCAGCTTGACCGTCACCGGCACGTCCACCGCGGCCTTCATCGCCGCGACGATCGCCGCCACGCGCGATGCGCGCTGGAGCAGCGCGGCGCCGAACCCGCGTCGGGTGGCCTCGTCGATCGGGCAGCCCAGGTTGACGTCGATGAAAGCCGCGCCCTGGTCCGCGGCGATGCGCGCCGCCTCGGCCATCACCTCGGGATGCTTGCCCGCGAGCTGGGCGCCGAAGACGGGCTCGTCGGGGTGGCGGCGGATCAGCGCCAGCTCGCTCCGCGCGCGCTTGACGATCTTGTGCGCGTAGGCCATCTCGCCGACGCACACCACGGCGCCCCACTCCGCGGCCAGCCGGCGGAACGGCAGGTCGGTGCCGCGCGACATCGGCGCCATGATCAGGCGCCCCGCGAACAGTTCCCGGGCCCCGGCCTTCACGCGCGCCGCCTAGTCGCGGGGGTCGAGCAGCGGCGGGGACTCCGCGGCGGCTTCCGTGGCACCTTCGGTTTCCTCCGGCTCGGCGCGCTCGAGCTGCTCGGTGATCGTCTTGACCTGTACCTCGGCGGCCTGGATCTTCTCGCGGCACAGCGTGACCAGCCTCGCGGCCTCCTCGACCAGCCCCGACAGCTCGTCGATGTCGACCTCGCCCTCCTCGATCTGCCCCAGGATCTGCTCCAGTCGCGCCGCGGCCTCGCCGTAGCGCAAATCCTTCGCCGTCTTGCCCTTGCTCTTGCTCATTCGGCGTCCTTTCCCTCGGAGACCAGCTTCAGTTTCCCGCCCCTCAGCTCGGCGGTCACCGCCGCGCCGCGCGGGGCGTCGCGGGGATCGGTCAACACGCCGCCGGTCGTGCCGCGCAGGATCGCGTAACCCCGCTCGACGACGCGGCGCGGATCGGCCAGCGCCAGCCGCCGGCCCCGCGCCTCGCTGCGCTCCTGCTCGCGCGCCAGCCGGCGCCGGCCGGCCGGCCCCAGCGCGGCCCGCAGCTCGTCGATTCTCCGGCGCGCGGCCTCCAGGTCGCGGCGTGCGCCCTGGAGCAGCTGCCGCGAGCCGGCGTCGAGCACCGCCCGCGCGCGCACGATCCGCCCGCCGGCTGCGCGGGGCACCGCGGCGGCGCGACGGCGCAGCTCGCGGCCCGCGGAGGCCAGTCGCAGCGTCGCCCCGCGCACCACCCGCAGCCGGTGGTGCCTGAGCTCTCCGCGCTCGCGCTCGATCCGGTGCATCGCGGCCCGGACCAGCCGTGCGGCGGCGTCGCTGCCGGCCTGCCGCGCGTCGGCGATCCGGCGCTCCGCGAGACCCAGGATCGCCCGCGTCGTGGATTCCAGCCGGAACAGCGAATCGCGGACCGTGTCGACCAGCAGGCGCGCAGCCGCCGTCGGCGTCTTGCAGCGGCGGCCGACGGCGTCCAGCACCGATCGGTCCTGTTCGTGGCCGATCCCGACCACCACCGGCAGCGGGAAGGTCGCCACGGCCCGCCCCAGCGGCTCGGTGTCGAGCCACGCCAGGTCGGTGCGCGAGCCGCCGCCGCGGCAGATCAACAGCACGTCGAAGTCGGCGGCGCGCTCGCGGAACCAGTCCAGCGCGTTGAGCACCGACGGCTCGGTCGAGCGGCCCTGCACGCGCGCGCCGTGCGCGGTGACCCGGAACGCGTAGCCGGATTCCTGGAGCGTGCGCAGCACGTCGTTGTAGGCGTCGGAGTCGAGGCTGGTCACCAGCCCGACCCGCAGCGGCAGCGGCGGGAAGGGCAGCGCGGTGTTGCGCTCGGTCAGCCCGGCCGCGGTCAGCCGCCGCACGATCTCCTCGCGCCGCCGCGCCGCCTCGCCGAGCGTGTAGTGGACGTCCAGCTCCTCGATCACCACGCGGTACGAGCCCCAGGCCACGTAGAGGTCGACGCGCGCCCGCGCGCGCACCGTGATCTCGTCCTCCAGCCGGAACGGGTTGCCCGCCGCGGCCAGCGCGGCCTCGATCTCGAGCCGCGTGTCGGGGAACAGCACCGCCCCGACCTCGGACACCGAGCGGCCGCTCTCGTCGCGCTCGTCGAGCTGGAACGAGACGACGCGCTTGTGCCTCGATTTGTTGAAGCCGGAGATCTCGCCGACCAGCCAGATCGGGGCGGGGAAGGCCTCGGCCAGCGCCTCGCGGACGCGCTCGTTGAGCCGGGACACCGAGAAGTCGCCGGGGTTCGCCTGCCGCGCGGCCGGCTCGTCGAACAGCCCGCGCATGCCGGACTGCGGCGCCGCCGGCGCGCCCGCCGGCGCGCCGTTCGACGGCTCCAGCGGCAGCGCGCCGCCCAGCGACCGGTACAGCTCGCAGGTCGCCTCGTCGAAGTCGAATCCGTGCGGCTCCAACAGGTCCACCACCGCGACCACGTCGTCGTCGGGCGTCCACCAGAAGCGCTCGGAGGCCTGCCAGCGGCGGTTGGGCAGCGTCTTGACCAGGTCCACCAGCCGACGGTCGAAGGCGAAGCGGATCTGGAGCGAGGCCTCGCCGTCGTGGACGACCTTGCGGCTCATCGGAAAACTCCGTGCGGCGCCGGCCGCGTCGTGGGCGCCTACTCTAGCCCACGCGCGCGCGGACGCTCAACCCGCGCGCGGCTGCCGCAAGGCAGCCGTTTTGTCCCAGGGGGCCGCCGGGTTAGAATCGAGACACCGTGGCTTCCTCCCAGGTCGTGATCCAGCATCTGCTCGAGGAGGGCGGGGCGCCGTCCACCATGGGCGACGAGATCTCCGCCGGGCTGCGCGGCGATCCCAAGACGCTGCCTTCTAAGTACTTCTACGACGCACGGGGCAGCCTGCTGTTCGAGCGGATCACCGAGCTCGCCGAGTACTACCCGACGCGCACCGAGCAGGCGCTGCTGGACCGTCACGCCGGCGAGCTGATGCGCCGCATCTCGCCGCGCGAGCTGGTGGAGCTGGGCTCGGGGTCGGCCAAGAAGACCACGACCTTGATCCGCGCGGCTCTCGCGCACGGCAGCCTCCGCGAGTACGTGACGCTCGAGGTCTCCGAAGAGATCGCGCGGCGATCGGCGCGGCGGATCGCCGACGAGTTCCCCGGGTTGGCGGTCCGCGCGGTGGTGGCGGATTTCGAGCACCACCTCGGCCGGCTGCCCGGTGCGGAGGGGCGGCTGGTGGCGTTTCTGGGGAGCACCATCGGCAACTTCGAGCACGACGACGCGGTGGCGTTCCTGTGCGGCGTGGCCGGGTTGCTCGGCCCCGACGGGCGGTTCCTGCTCGGCACCGACCGGGTCAAGGATCCCGAGGTGCTGCACGCGGCGTACAACGATTCCGAGGGCGTCACCGCAGAGTTCAACCTCAACGTGCTCAACGTCGTCAACCTGCACCTCGAGGGTGACTTCGACCCGTGCAACTTCGAGCACGTCGCGTTCTGGAACGCGGAACGGGAGCGGATCGAGATGCACCTCCGCGCCCGCCGCGCGCACACGGTGCGGCTGAAGACGATCGACCTCGAGGTGACGTTCGCCGCCGGCGAGCTGATGCGCACCGAGATCTCGCAGAAGTACACGCCCGGGTCGGTGACCGAGCTGCTCACGGCAGCCGGGCTGCGGCTCGAGGACTGGCTCACCGACGCGCGGGACTGGTTTGCCCTGTCGGTGGCGGCGCGGGCCGGGACCTAGCCGCCCACCTCGACGGCGATCGACAGGATGCGGTGCGGCTCCTCGGGCTCGAGGTCGAGCACCAGCTCCATCGGGGCGCCGTGGGTGCTGGAGTCGATCACGATCGCGACCCGGTGCGTGCCCGCCGGCCGGACCCCGCGGATCGTGTACTCGCCCATCTCCTCGCGCAGCGAGTCGAACACGCGCAGCAGCTTGTCCACGCCGTTCCGCTCGACGACGTCGGGGGCCATCGCCGTGTCGAAGAACGCGCGCCGCGCGGCCTCGTCGCCGTGGACGATCGCGTCCAGCAGCTCCGCGGCGCGCATCCCGCGGTGCGAGCCGGGGAAGCCCCATTTCGCGGCGGCCGAGCCCTCAGGCGCCGCGGGCCCCTGCCCGCCCGCCATCACCGGCTCGCGCGGCGGGTCGAGCGCCGGTTCCTCACCGGTGAACACGATCCGCGCCAGCTTGCGCGCCAGGCGGTTCATCCGCCGCTCGCGGCTGGTGGTGGTGTAGTAGATCACGACTTCACGCTCGGGGAAGCGCAGGTAGTCGGCGAAGTAGTACGGGTTGCCGCCGTTGTGCGCCACCAGCTCGCCCCACTCGGTGGGCTCGATCGACCAGCCGTAGCCGTACCACGTCCCGCCGCCCTCGTCGGCGTGCCTGCCGTAGAGCTTCCGCTTCGAGGCCGCCGAGAGGATCGCGTCCCCCTGGAGCGCGCGGTGCCAGCGCAGCATGTCGTCCACCGTGGAGTGGATGCCGCCGTTGCCCAGCAGGTGCCAGCCGGGGCCGCCGTCGCTGATCGCGTGCTCGACGACCGTTCCCCAGTCGCCGCCGTCGTCGGTAATACCGTGGGCGAGACGGTCTGCCTTCCAGCCCGGGAGGCTGTAGCCCGTGTCCTTCATCTTCGCGGGCAGGAACAGCTGCTCGCGCAGGAACGCTTCGTAGGACTGTCCCGAGACCCGCTCCAGGATCGCCGCGGCCAGGCTGAAGCCGACGTTGGAGTACTCGTAGCGCGTGCCGGGCTCGAACTCCAGCTTCGTCGCCAGCGCGCGCCGCACGTACTCGTCGCGGCCGACCCGCTCGCGGTCGTCGCCGATCCCTCCCGGAAAGCCCGCCTGGTGCGTCATCAGTTGATGGATCGTGATCGCGCGCTTGTCCGGCGGCACGTCGGGCAGGTACTTCGACATCGGGTCCGAGACCGACAGCTTGCCCTGCTCCTCCAGCTTCAGGATCGCCGCCGCGGTGAACTGCTTGGTGATCGAGCCGGTGGTGAACACCGTGTCCGGGCGCACCGGGCGGTCCTCGTCGGGGTCGATGCGGCCGTAGCCCTGCCGCAGCAGCACCTCGTCGCCGCGGGCCACGATCACGGCGCCGGTGAAGCCCTCGCCGGCGGCCTGCTCCATGAAGCGGGCCAGCTTCTTGCGCAGCTCCAGGCTCGCGTCGTCGGCGATCGCGGGAGCCGCCGCCAGCAGCAGGGCGGCCGCAACCAGGGTGACCCGTCGGATGGTCGTCATCGTCATGCGTTTCCCCCGTCTCCGGTGTCGGTCGTTGATACGGCCGAGGGCCCGGAAGGACGAAGCGCCGCTCACGTTCGCGCGGCGGCACGGACCCGCCGGGCCGCCTCCGCGATTCGCTGTGCGGCCCGGTCGACCTCCCCGGCCGTGGTCGGGCTGCCCACGGTCAGCCGCAGCGTGCAGCGGCCGAGCGCGTCGGGGACGCCCATCGCGCGCAGCACGCGGGACGGCGTGGTGGTGCCCGAGTGGCAGGCCGCTCCCGAGCCCGCGGCCACGCCCTCCAGCGCCGCCATCAGCACCGACACCTCGGCGCCGGGAATCGCCGCGTAAAGCGTGTTGGGCAGGCGCTCGGCCTCGCCGCCGTGGACGACCAGGTCGGGGAAGTCCTCGCGCAGCCGCGCTTCGAGCCGGTCGCGCAGCTCGGTCAGGTGCCGCCGCCGCTCGGGAAGCCCGGCCTCGGCCAGCGCGCAGGCCGCGCCGAGGCCCACGATCAGCGGGACCGGCTCGGTGCCCGAGCGCCGGCCGCCCTCGTGGCCCGCGCCGAGCAGGTAGGGCGAAAACGGCGTGCCGCGCCGCAGGTACAGCGCGCCGATGCCCTTCGGCCCGTAGAGCTTGTGCCCGGCCAGCGTCAGCAGGTCCACGCCGAGCTCGTCGACGCGCACCGGAAGCTTGCCCACCGACTGCGCGGCATCGGTGTGGAACGCAACCCCGCGCGCACGCACCAGCCCGCCGACCTCCGCGATCGGCAGCAGCACGCCGGTCTCGTTGTTGGCGTGCATCAGCGACACCAGCACCGTGTCGGGCCGCAGCGCGGACTCCACCGCGGCCGGATCGAGGCGGCCCTGGCCGTCGACCGGGACCCGCGTCACCTCGTAGCCGCGCCCCTGGAGCGCGACGCAGGCGTGCTCGACCGCCGGGTGCTCCACGGCCGACGTCACCACGTGCCGGCCGCGGTCGGCCAGCGCCTCGGCCAGGCCCAGGATCGCCGCGTTGTTCGACTCGGTGCCGCCGCTGGTGAAGACCACCTCGTCGCCGTCGCAGCCCAGCAGCGAGGCCACCTGCACCCGCGCCCGCTCCACCGCCGCTCGCGCGCGGCGACCGTAGACGTGGTCCGAGGACGGGTTCCCCCAGTCGTCGCGCAGCGACCCGGCCATCGCCTCCAGCACCTCGGGGGCCATCGGCGTCGTCGCGTTGTAGTCGAGATAGATCGGATCGCCCATGTCGCCATCGAGTATAACGGGTGGCACGGAGCCGGGCCGGTGCCGGGGGAGCGACGGATGAGCGACGGGGAGCGTCTGGAACGGCGGTCGATCTACAAGGGCAGCATCGTCGACCTCAGCGTGGACCGGGTGCGCCTGCCCAACGGGCACGTGATGGACCTCGAGCTGATCCGCCACCGCGGCGCCGCGGCGGTGGTGCCGGTCGACGCCGAGCGCAACGTGCTGCTGGTGCGCCAGTACCGCTACGCCAGCGGCGGCTGGCTGATCGAGGTGCCCGCCGGCAAGCTCGACGGCGGCGAGCCGCCCGAGACCTGTGCGGCGCGCGAGGTCGAGGAGGAGACGGGCCACCGCGCCCTGAAGCTCACGCCGATGGGCTGGATCTGGACCACGCCCGGCTTCACCGACGAGCGGATCTGGCTCTACCTGGCCACGGGCCTCGAGCCGACACGCACGAACCTCCAGCCGGACGAGGTGCTGACCGTGGAGCGCATGCCGCTCGACCGCGCCGTGGAGCTGGCGGCGCGCGGCGAGATCCGCGACGCCAAGAGCGTCTGCGCGTTGCTGCGCGTCCCGCGCTTCTTGGACGGCCCCTAGAGACGTTCGCCGTACAGCCGGCGCGTGTTCGCGACCACGGCTTCGACGACCTCCTCCTCCGCGATGCCCTTCAGCTCGGCCACCGTGCGCAGCGAGATGCGTGCGTTGGCCGGTTCGTTGCGCCGGTCCGGCTCGGGCCCCAGCACCGGGCTGTCCGTCTCCAGCAGCAGGCACGAGAGCGGCAGCCGCTTGACCAGCTTCCGCTTCTGCCGCGAGCGCACCACCGAGGGCGGCACGGAGAAGAAGTAGCCCGCGTCCACCGCCGGCAGCGCCGCGGCGGGCTTGCCGTCGAAGGCGTGGAGCTGGACGCGGCGCGCCCCGTGCTCGAGCAAAAACGAGACCGCGTGCTTGCCGGCCGAGCGGGAGTGGACGTTCAGCGGCAGGTCGAGCGCGAGCGACAGCGCGATCATGCGCCGGAAGATCTCCCGCTGCACCTCGCGCTCCGGCTCGTGCTTGACCTTCCAGTAGTCGAGCCCGACCTCGCCCACCGCCACCAGCGTCTCCCGGTGCTCGCGCACGAACGCCTCCATCGCCGCGGCCTGGTCGAGATCGAGCACCGTCGGGTAGAGCCCGGCCGCGGGGGCGATCTCGGGATGCCGCCCGGCCAGCTCGACGTTGCGGCGCGCGTCGAAGAGCGTTTCCGCCACCGCCACCACCCGCGCGACGCCGGCCTCGCTAGCGCGCGCCAGCACGGCCTCGCGGTCGGCGTCGAACACGGGGTCGCCGAGGTGCGCGTGGGTGTCGGTGAGCGTCATGAGGGGAATTGTAGACGGTCGACCGCCCCCAAAAAAAAGCGCCGCCCGGGGGAGGCGGCGCAGAGTGGAGGGGGTTGAGGGACAAACTGTCAGCGGGACGATGTCGCGTCGAATCGGCTGCGGCGTTTTCCCACCGCGGCGGCGACGTTTCCCGTCGCGTCCGCCGCGACAGCGTCCCGAGCCATCCTCATCCGTATCCTTCCGGTCAGTTCGCGGCGAGCAGCACCGCGCGCTCGCGGTCCAGCGGGGCCGCCCACTGCTGCCGGCCCTCGCGCTGCTCGTAGCGATAGAGCTTCGAGGCCTCCTGGCCGCGCAGGGTGTAGCCCACCAGCGTCAGGTGACCGCCCGCGGTGCGCTCGAACACCACCGTGTCGGCGCGCGTGCCGAGCGTCGCGCTGCCGCGCTTCGCCAGCATCATCCCCACGCGCTCGTTGCCCACCCAGACCTCGTTCAGCGTCGAGGAGGGGGTGTAGTCGCGCAGCACCTTGACCGACAGCACGCCGGCCTCGTACATCTCGCCGTTGATCTCGAACGGCTCGTCGACCTGCACGACCAGTCGCTCGCCGCCCGCCAGCAGCGGCGTGCCCGCGAGCGCCAGCAGCGCCACCGCGATTGCCAAGTACCCCAGCTTGTTGTTCGATCGGACCATCGTCTTCACTCCTGGTTTCCTGGTTCGTGTCTCGTTTCGTGTGCGGGCCGAGAGGAGTGCAATGCCTATGCCCATTTCCAAGTTTGCCTATGTATCTACTAGGGATTTCAATTCCGCAAAAACCGCGATCTCGGGGGAGGAGCTAACACCAATTAAATCAACGGATTGGGAGAAGAGGCACAAGCTGCCGGGCCCGTCGGCGCTCTCCGCGGTTTCGCCGCCGGCGCCGGCGATTGCAGGAAAGGCCCGATCCCTTACAGCCCCGTAGTGTCGCCCCGCGCGGCCCCGGTTGACACTTTTTGCGGCTCGCGGCGGTTGCCGTGTGCGACACTGGACGTTGCGTGAGAAACGGGAGCTCGGGGCAGCCGGGCTGAGAGGGCGGACGCAGTCTCCGCCGACCGCGCGAACCTGATCCGGGTAATGCCGGCGCAGGGATCGGGTCCGACGGAGCCGCCGGTCGCCCGGCGGTTTTTTTCTTTGCCGGGGGAGAGGCGGTCACGATGAAGCACATCCAGGCCACGCGACCCGTGGGGCGCCGCGTCTACGTCGAGCGCGACGGCGACGGGCCGGCGCTACGCGTTCCGATGCGCGAGATCGCGCTGGCGGCGCCCAACCCGCCGGTACGGCTCTACGACACGGCCGGACCCTACGGCGATCCGGCCCACGAGGTGGATCTGGAGCGCGGACTGCCCGCGCTCAGGAGCGAGTGGATCCGCGCCCGGAACGACGTCGAGCAGCTCGAATCCCCGACGTCGGAGTACCGCCGCGAGCGCCAGCGCGACCCGGCCACGGCGGAGCTCCGTTTCACCGACCCGCGCCCGCCGCTGCGCGCCAGGCCCGGCCGGCGCGTGACCCAGCTGCACTACGCGCGGCGCGGCGAGATCACGCCCGAGATGGAGTTCGTGGCGCTGCGCGAGAACCTCGAGCCCGCCTTCGTGCGCGACGAGGTGGCCCGCGGCCGGGCGATCATCCCCGCCAACATCAACCACCCCGAGAGCGAGCCGATGATCATCAGCCGCAAGTTCCTGGTCAAGATCAACGCCAACATCGGCAACTCCGCCGTCTCGTCGTCGATCGACGAGGAGGTCGAGAAGCTGGTCTGGGCCGCCCACTGGGGCGCCGACACGGTGATGGACCTCTCCACCGGCAAGCACATCCACGAGACCCGCGAGTGGATCCTCAGGAACTCGCCGCTCCCGATCGGCACCGTGCCGATCTACCAGGCGCTC
>JBFKMV010000076.1:0-20878 GCA_041629655.1 Candidatus Polarisedimenticolaceae bacterium | reverse complement strand
GCCGAGTTCTTCTTCGGCCGCGAGGCCGAGGTCGAGTCGGTGTGGAAGAAGCTGGAGCACGCGACGCTGCTGGGGATCATCGGGGCGTCGGGGTCGGGCAAGAGCTCGTTCGTGCGCGCGGGACTGATTCCGGCCAAGCCCGAGGGCTGGGGTCACGTGATCTGCCAACCGGGGAGCGCGCCGTTCGCGGCGCTGGGGCAGGTGTTGTTGCCCGAAGTGGGGCGCGACGACGAGGCGATGCGCGAGCTGATCGCGCTGGAAGACCCGCAGCTCGCGCTCTCCGCGATCGGTCGCTGGCGCCGGCGTCACGACGAGGTGCTGCTGATCGTCGATCAGTTCGAGGAGCTGTTCACGCAGAACCGTCCCGGGACGCAGCGCCGCTTCGCGGAACTGCTGGGCCGCTTGGCCCGGGAGACCGAAGTCCACGTTCTGCTCGCGATGCGCGACGACTTCCTGATGGAGTGCACACGGTACGAGAGCCTTGCCCCGGTGCTGTCCGAGCTGACCGGGTTACATCCCCCGACCGGCTCGGCCCTCCGCCGCGCCCTGATCCAACCCGCGCTGGCCTGTGGCTACCGTTTCGCGGAAGAGGCGATGGTCGAGGAGATGCTGGCCGAGGTGACGAAGGAGCGTGGCGCGTTGCCGTTGATCGCCTTCACGGCCGCCCGGCTCTGGGAGCATCGCGACCAGGAGACGGGTCACCTCACACGGCAAGCGTACGACGAGATGGGTGGCGTGGGCGGTGCCCTGGCCCGACATGCCGAGGCGACCCTCGAGCGGATCGGGAGACCGCGCCAGCCCATCGTGCGGGAGCTATTCCGCAACCTCGTCACGGCGCAGGGGACACGGGCGGCAAGAGACGTCGAGGAGCTGCTGTCGATCTTCGTGGTGTCGGAAGCGCTGGCCTCGGGAGCACCTGCCCTCGCCTCGCGCTCGGTAGCGGTCGAGGTGCTTCACCGACTGATCGACGCGCGCCTGCTGACGTCGTTCGAGGTCCCGGTTGGCGACGGCCAGCCGGCCCCGCAGAGGGTGGAGATCATCCATGAGTCCCTGCTCACCGCCTGGCCCCGTCTGGTGCGCTGGCAGGCGCAGGACGCGGACAGCGCCAAGCTGCGGGACGAGCTTCGCCACGCGGCCGCGCTGTGGGAGGAGCGCGGACGACCCGACGACCTGCTGTGGACCGGCACGGCCTACCGGGAGTTCCTGCTGTGGCGCGAGAGGTACCCCGGACGGCTCACCGCGGTCGAGGACGCCTTCGCCGAGGCGACGGTCGCGTTCGCCGAGCGGCGTAGGAAGAGAAGACGGATCGCGATCGCGTCCTCGTTCGTCGTGCTGCTCGTCGTCCTGGGGACCGTGGGCGCCTTCTGGCGCAACAGCGTCCTCGAGACCCGCCGCGCCGAGGCCGCCAACCTGTTCTCCCTGGCCCAGCTCCGAATCGACGATCATCCCTCGGCGACGGTTGCCTTCGCGACGGCCAGCCTCGAGCTGGCCGACCTGCCCGAGGCGCGACGCCTGGTCGTCGAGGCCCTCTGGCACGGCCCGACGGAAATCCGTCTTCCCGCCGGCGACACGTACCCGATCGATTTCAGTTATGGCCTCGACTTCAGTCCCGACGGCCGGTGGCTGGCGACGGAAGGGGGCGTGCTCTGGCCCTCCGACGGAGGCCCCCCGACGGTGTGCGATGCGGCCGACAAGGCCTCGGAGGGCCGGTTCGGCCCGAGGGGAGACGTCGTCGCGTACGTGATGGGCCCCGACTTCGACAAGATCGGCCTGTGGTCGGTTCCTTCGGGTCGGTTTCTCCGGTTCCTCGAGATGGGTGGAGCGTACACCCAGAACTTCTGGTTCTCTCGCGGCGGCGAGCGGCTGATCGCCACTACCGAGTTCCTGGAGGGAGAGCGCGGCGAGGCTCTGATTCGATTCTGGCCCCTCGACGGCGGCGACCCCGATCTCGTCGCTCGCTTCGAGTTCCCCAGGGACGCGCACGGGACGTGGCGCGGGGTGGATCCGGCCGAGTCTCGTGTCGGCTGGGTCGATGGCAGCACGTTCCACCTGGCGCCCTTGAACCGCGACAGCGTGAGCCTTGTGCCGACCGCATCGCTCGAACATGACCGCCCGGTCGGCTGGGCGGTGTTCGATGGACGGGCGCGACGGCTGGCGACGGCCGGCGGTAGGACGGTCAAGGTGTGGTCGGTGGAGCGTGATCCTCCCGAGCTGATTCGGACGGTCCGGGACGTGGGCGTCGCATACCCCAAGGGCTGGGCGTTCGACGCTTCCGGATCAAGACTGGGGTTCCACAAGGCGCTCGTGCAGAATCTCGCCGGACCTCCCGACGCGGAGCCGCTGCGGCTCCGACGCGACATGGAAGGTTGGGGTGCCGCCTTTCATCCGAGCGGCCGTTGGTTCGCAACGGCGCAGGTCTCCAGCATCTCCCTCTGGCCGATCGCTCGCGCCTATCCCGAGGTCCTTCCGGGGCACGAGGGGGCCAACGTCCATCCGGTCGCGTTCACGCCCGGCGGCAGCCACCTCGTGTCCGCGTCGCCCGGCGAGGGATCGGTGCGGGTCTGGCCCCTCGGGAGCCGCGGTGGCGAGCGATCACGCGTGCTGTACCGGATCCAGGCAGCCATGGCGGCTCCCCGTTCGCTGGCGGTGGCACCGGACGGGTCGTTCGTGGTCATCGGCACCTTCGCGGGACAGGTCCGGGTGCTGCCTCTGGACGGTGGGCCGGTGCGCGAGCTGACCGGCTTCAAGGAGGACCTGATCACCGGGCTCACCGTGGGACCGGGGTCACGCCTCGTGGCCGCAGGCGCCGGGTTCGGAGAGAGCTCGGACGCCGTGGTCCGCGTCTGGGACCTGGAGACGGGAGAGACGCGAGTCCTGGACGCCGGTGACGGCAAGAACATCGACTTCGTGAGGTTTACCCGAGCCGACAAGTTGGCGGTCGCCGGCGGTCCACGGCTCCGTTTCTGGGATCTGGGCGGCCCCGCGCCACGGATCCGGGAAGAGATCGAGCTCGGGGACGATTTTCGCGACCTGAGCCCGAACGGACGCCGGGTGCTGTTCCAGAAAGAGGACCGACTCTGGATCCATGACCGGGACGAGCACGTTACCCGGGAGCTGGTCGAGCTCGGCGCGATCGGCACCCCGTGGCGAGGTGCGGTCTTCGACCCGACCGGGACCGTCGTGGTCGCGGCAGACCGAACGGGCGCGATCCGGGTCGGCGCGGTTCGCGGCGGCGAGCCTCACCTGCTCCTGGGGCACGAGGGAGGCGTCGGAGGCGTCGGCACGCTCGCCGTCTCCCCCGACGGCCGGTGGATCGCCTCTGCGGACGCCGCCGGGTCGATCCGCCTGTGGCCGATGCCGGACCTGTCGAAGCCGCCGCTGCACACGCTCCCGCGTGACGAGCTGCTGGCCAAGCTGCGTACCTTGACCAACCTGCGCGCCGTCGAGGATCCGGATTCACCGACCGGCTGGACGTTGGAGGTCGGTCCCTTCCCGGGCTGGGAGACGGTGCCGACTTGGTGAGCTGGTTACCCGACGGAGCGAATCGGGCTCGGCGTCGATCTGGTGGACCTGAGGGGGATCGAACCCCTGACCTCATGACTGCCAGTTCGCCGAGGGAGGAACCGACGCGAGTGGTAGCAGTCCGGTAGCAGGCGCAGGCCGCGCGCTCACGATATCCGGACCTCCCCTGTCCCCATTCCCCGGCTCCTCCGCACCCCTATCACGGTAGGGTCTCCCGGGATGTCCGGTCCCCGACAACCGCCGGGCAACGAGGATCCGACCCGTGCCGAGGAGGGCCCGTACGAGGGCCCGGGTGCGCCTCCACCCCTCGAGCGTCTCGGCGACTTCGAGTTGCTGCGCGAGATCGGCCGCGGCGGGATGGGGCTCGTCTACGAGGCGCGCCAGATCTCGCTCAAGCGTCGCGTCGCGCTGAAGGTCCTCCCGCCTGCGCTGGGGATGCCCTCCCAGGCCAGGCAGCGCTTCGAGCGCGAGGCGCAGGCCGCGGCCAAGCTGCACCACACCAACATCGTCCCGGTCCACGCGATCGGCGAGCACGCCGGCCACCACTTCTACGCGATGGACCTGATCGACGGGCAGTCGCTGGATCGCGTTCTTCGCGAGGTCGCCGAGCGGGGCTCGAACCCGCTGCTGGCGGAGACGGTCTCGCGCGCCGCGTCGGCGCTGCCGAAGGAGCGCGAGGCGCCCGCCGACTCGCCCCCCGCCACGACCAGCCAGGGCGGAGGCGTGAGCAGCAGCCTCGGCGACACCTCGGCCGGCAGCCGCCCCTGGTTCGAAGCGGTGGCCAGGCTGATCGCCGAGGTCGCCGACGGCCTGGACTACGCCCACGGCCGCGGGATCATCCATCGCGACATCAAGCCGGCCAACCTGATGCTGTCGAAGGAGGGACGCCTCTGCATCACCGACTTCGGCCTGGCGCGCATCGTCCAGGAACCGGGAATGACGGTCACCGGAGCGTTCCTGGGCACGCCGGCCTACATGAGCCCGGAGCAGATCGCGGCCGGGCGGATGAACCTCGACCACCGCACGGACGTCTACTCGCTGGGCGCGGTGCTGTACGAGATGCTGACGCTCCAGCGACCGTTCCCCGGAGCGTCCCGCGACGAGGTCCTGGGCGCGATCATGACCCAGGACCCTCGGCCGCCGCGACGGCTCAACGCGAGGGTCCCCCAGGACCTCGAGACGATCTGCCTCAAGGCGCTGGAGAAGGACCCGGACCGGCGCTACGCCACGGCGGGAGCCTTCGCCCACGATCTGCGCCAGTACCTGCACCACGGCTTGATCGCGGCGCGTCGGGTCGGGCTGCCGAGGCGTGCCTTGAAGTGGGTGCGGCGCCATCCGGTCGCCGCGACCGCGATGCTGTCGGGTCTCCTGATCGCGGCCATCGGTATCACCGCGTGGCGTGCCGTGCGTGTGCAACAGACGGGAAGGGCGGTGGTCGAAGCGCTCGCGGCGGCCGAGCGAGCCCTGGACGCCGGCCTGTACCGGGAAGGTCTGGAGCACGTTGACCGCGGACTGGCGCTCGACCCGGGCGACGCGTCCGCGCGTCTGCTGCGGGCGCGCCTGCTGTTCCAGCTCGGTCGCAGCGGTGAGGCGGTCGAGGAGGCGCAGGCGCTGCTGCAGGAAACCCCGGAGGACTGGACGGCGCACCTCGTGATGGCCGCCGCCGGGCTCGGGGCGCGGGGCGCGAGCGGCCTGCCGCAGATTCCCGTCGAGCGGCACATCGACGCCGTGGAGCAGTACGCGCCGGACAGCGCCGAGGCCTACCGCCTCCGTGCGAGCCTGGCACAGCGAGCCCAGGATCAGCTCCGGCTGCTCGACCGCGCCCTGGAGCTCGACCCGAGCAACGCCGAGGCGCTCCGGCAGCGGATCGACGTCCACTATCGGCGCCTCAAGGACTTCGATGCCGCATTGCAGGACTGCGAGCGGCTGATCATCGCGCGCCCGCGCTCGGCGCAGGGACGCCGGATCAAGGCGCAGGTGCTTGCCGCGCGCCCGGACCACGGACAGGCGCTCCAGGAGCTGGAGCGCGCGATGCAGGTCGACCCGCTCGATCCGCTGAACCTCGAGGCGCGGGCCCGGCTGTACCGCGCCAGGGGGCAGTGGACGAAGGCGGTCGAGGATTTCACCCGCGCGATCGAGCTGGACCCGTCCGATGCGTTGTTCCACGACGGGCGTGCCAGGGCGCACAACTCCGCCGGTGACTTCGAGAGCGCGATCGCCGACGCCCGCAGGGCGCTGGAGCTGGAACCGGACCATCGGTGGGCCTACGAGCCGCTGCTCGAGGCCTACTGGAAACAGGGACGCGAGGCCGAGCTCGTGGCGTGCCTCGACGAGCTCCGTTCACGGGCCGAGGGCTGGGCGCAGCGGGACGCGCGGGCGTGGGCCTACCGCGAGATCGCGGAGCGATACCGCGTGATGGGCGACGAGCGGGGTGCGCTGGAGGCGGCGGGGCTGGCCGTCGAGGCGGACCGCGGCGACTTCAGGAACTTCTTTCTCCGCGCCGCCGTGCGCAGGACGTTCGGCCACGACGAGGGGTTCAACGACGACTGCGACGCGGCGGCGGCCGTCGAGGTCTCCGATCCCCAGGAAGCTCTCGATCGGGCGCGGAGGCTCGGCGACGACTGCCGCCGCTTCGAGGCCGCGGTGCCCGAAATCACGCGGGTCATCGAGCGCGTTCCGTACTGGTTCGAAGTACACCGCTGGAGGAGCCGCACCTACCACGCTCTGATGCGCTTCGAGGAAGCGCTCGTCGACATCGAGCGCGCCATCGAGCTGGCCCCGCGAAACCCGGACCTGTACAACGATCGAGCCAACACCTACGCGGGTCTCGGCCGTTTCGAGGACGCCGTCCGTGACCGCGCCCGCCTGCTGGAGATCGACCCGTACAACGTCCAGGGATGGAGCAACTACGGCCTGGCGCTGTACTACCTGGGTCGGACCGATGAGTCGATGGAGGCGCTGGACAACGCCCTGGAGCTGGATCCGCGCCACAACTTCGCCACCGCCGTCCGTGGCTGGGTTCGGGCGGCTGCCGGCCGCTGTGAGGAAGCGCTAAGGGACCTGCACCGGGCCGTCGAACTCGATCCACTGAACTGGGCCACGCGAGCCAACGTCACCTTCGCCATCACCATCGAACTGTTCTACCGCTGTCCCGAACACGCGGATCTGGAGGCCGCGCTCGAGCACGGCGAGTTCACCTACCGCGCCGGGGTGACGGGTGCTGACGCGCTGGCGATGGCACTGTTCCGGCACGGGGAGTACGCGGCGGCGAAGGAACGGTTCACGGGCGGAACGTACCACGGAATGAACTTCGGCTTCGCGAGCGCGATGTGCTCCTGGCACCTGGGCGACGCCGACGGCGCGCGCAAGCTGTTCACCGAGACGGCAGCGTGGCAGGAGAAGTACCGCCCGCACCATGCCGGTTCGCTGCTCCAACGTCAGGAGGCTGCTCGGTTGCTCGGGATGGACACGGGGTCGTAGTCGCTCCCCTGCCCGAGTCTCAATCGTGCGAGCTGGTGGACCTGAGGGGGATCGAACCCCTGACCTCATGACTGCCAGTCATGCGCTCTCCCAGCTGAGCTACAGGCCCACTTCGGGGGAAGACCGGCGCATTCTGGCACGCACCCCCGGGAGCGTCAACAAACGGCCCGTGTGCTAGCTTGCCCCTGCCCGGGCAGGTCCGGAGGCGCATGGGGCCCGGTGGCTCCCCCGGTCTTCAAAACCGCGTGTCGGGCGGTCTTGCCGTCCGAGGTGGGTTCGACTCCCACGCGCTTCCGCCAGGGAGTCCTTCACGCGCCGCGGCCGGTGCCGACCTGGTGGATCTTCATCAGGTTCGTCGAGCCCGACACTCCGACCGGGGCGCCGCAGACCACCACCACCAGCTCGCCCTTCCTGGCCAGGCGCGCTTCCAGCAGCGCCTTGTCGAGGGCGTCCATCAGCTCGTCCACCGTCCCGAGCCGCGGCACCTCGCGGGGCTCGACGCCCCACACCACCGAGAGGCGGCGCCGCGTGTGCTCGTCGGGCGAGAAGGCCAGGATCGGGGTGCGGGGGCGGAAGCGCGCCAGCTGGAGCGCGGTGAAGCCGCTCTCGGTGAACGCGACCACGCGGCGGGCGCCGGTGTCGTGGGCCGCGCGGCAGGCGGCGAACGCGGTGGCTTCGGGCACGGCCAGCTTGCCGGTGGGCCTGATGCGACGGGCGCGCCGGCCCGAGGCCTCGACCTGCTCGATGATCCGCGCCATCATCGCCACCGACTCGACCGGGTAGCGGCCGGCGGCGGTCTCGGCGGTCAGCAGCAACGCGCTGCTCCCGTCGAGCACGGCGTTGGCCACGTCCGAGGCCTCGGCGCGCGTGGGACGCGACGACTCGCGCATCGACTCCAGCATCTGCGTCGCGGTGACGACCGGCTTGCCGGCGGCGTTGGCCGCCTCGACGATCGTCTTCTGCAGCAGCGGCACCTGCTCGGGCGAGACCTCGACGCCGAGGTCGCCGCGCGCGACCAGGATGCCGTCCGACTCGGCGAGGATCTCGTCGAGGTGATCGACCGCCTCGGGGCGCTCGATCTTGGACATCACGGGCATCGCGCTGCCGGCGCGCTTGAGCAGGCGCCGCGCCGAGACCACGTCGCGCGCGCGGCGCACGAACGAGACCGCCAGCCAGTCCGCGTCGAGGTCGACCGCGCTCTGGAGGTCGCGGCGGTCCTTCGTGGTCAGCGCGGCCACGGGCAGCTCGCTGTCGGGCAGGTTGATGCCCTTGCGCGGCGTCACGGTGCCGCCGCGCTCGACCTCGCAGCGCACGCGCTCGCCGCGGGTCGAGAGCACCCGGAGCGCCTTGGTGCCGTCGTCGATCAGCACGCGGTGGCCCTTCTGCACCACGCGCGACAGCAGCACCGAGTCCACCGGCAGCGTCCCCGCGGCGGACTGCTTGCGGCCGGAGACGAGCGTCACCGCCTCGCCCGGGCGCAGCTCGACGCCGCCGTCGGGGAGCGCGCCGATGCGCAGCCGGGGGCCCTGGAGATCGGCCAGCACGGCCGGGGCCCGGCCGGCCTTCCGGGCCGCGGCGCGCAGCCGCTCGACCCGCGCCCGGTGCTCCTCGATGGTGCCGTGGGAGAAGTTGAGCCGGGCCACGTCCAGCCCGGCGCGCAGCATCGCGCCCAGCGTGGCGGCGCTGTCGCACGCCGGCCCCAGGGTGGCCCCGATCTTCGCCTTGCGTTTCAAGAGTCGACCCTCGTCTCGTGAGAGCGGCTGGCTATACTACTGGCTTCGCGAGCGGCAGGAAAACGACCTCCCCCGGCGGGCCGGGCCAGGAGTCGGCAACGCCTCGCTCGCCGCCGTGCCGGAGGAGTCCCGCCGCCGATGAGGGTCCCGCGCTTTCTGGCCTGGACGCTGATCCTGCTGACCTTGTTCACAGCGGGGTTGCTGCGCCAGTTCCACGACCAGACGCCGCACTCGCCTTACGTGCCGCCGATCGTGGGCAGCCTGCTGTTCGCCGGGGTGGTGTTCCTGCTGCTGGTCGCCGCCCGCGAGTGGCGGCTGGGCGCGGTGCGCGGCGAGGGAATCCGGCTGGGCAGCCTGACCCCCCTGCTGCTGATGCTGCTGGTCGAGAAGTGGATCTCGCTGGCCGTCTACAACCCGGTGTTCTACGCGATCAGCCCGGCGGGTGCGACCCACGCGGAACTCGACCGCTACTACGTGGCGTTCGCCGGGCTGGGCCTGCTCGCGGTGTCCGTGCTGCTGGGACAGTTCTCGCGGCCGGCGGGCCGGCGCACCTGGCGCCTGGCGCACCCGCTGCGCTGGCCGCGGGCCGCGCTGGCCGGCGTGGTGGTCGTGGCGGGGTCGTACCTGCTGCTGGGCGGGCTCGGCGCGGCCCTCGGCGGGGGGCTGCGGCTGCGCTGGCCCCACGGCGACGGCTTGCTGTACTTGGACCTGGCCGGCCAGGGCGTGCTGGCGTTCTCCGAGGAGATCTACTATCGCGGGCTGCTGCTGTGCGAGCTCCAACGGCTCGCGCCGCGGCTCGGGCTGCGCACCCCGCCGGCGCGGCACTGGCTCGGGGTCATCGCGACCGGCGTGTTGTTCGGGATGGAGCACCTGCGGCTGGGGGCCTCCGGGGTGGAGATGCTCCAGCAGCTCGTGTTCGCGGTCTCGCTGGGGATGCTGTTCGCGATCCTGGTGCTGATCACCGGCAACCTGCACTTCGCGGCGGCGATCCACGCCTGGATCAACTGGCTGCTGCTCGGCGCGGTGCCCCGGTTCGTCAACCAGGAGGGCGAGGCGGCGTTGCCTCCCGGCACCTACATCGCGGTGACGCTGATCCTCGGCTTCGTGCTGGCCTTCGTGATCCGTCAGGGCCGGAGCTGGCTGGCCTCGCGCTCGGCGAAGCGCGCCTCCGGCTGACGGCCCGGCCCCGCGGCAGCGCTCAGTTGTAGACGATGAACGGCCGCATCCGGCGCACCAGCTCGGCGGTCGAGATCAGGCGCGGCCCGCAGTCCTCGTCGGAGCGGAGGTGGCGCGGTCCGGGCTGGCCCAGGCCGAGCACGCTGGCGGTCAGCGCCTCGAGGCGCCGGTCGAGCTCTTCGCTGGACAGGCTGCGGATCTCGACGTTGCGGGTGGTGGTCTTGCGGGCAGGTAGACTCATCTCGGCTCCCCCTTGGCGGACAAGACGCGGTTGACCCGGCGGATCAGCTCCGCCGGAGAGTACGGTTTGGTCATGAAGTCGGCCGCGCCGAGCGCGAGCCCCCGCTCGCGGTCCAGGGCGCGGCCGCGTGCCGACAGCATGATGATCGGGATGTCGCGGGAGCCGGGGTCGGCCTTGAGCCGCTCGCAGACCTCGAACCCGTCCCGGCCCGGCATCACCACGTCGAGGAAGATCAGGTCGGGCCGTCGCTCCGCGACCTTGCGCAGGCAATCGTCGCCGTCCACCGCGGTGTCCGGCCGGAATCCCTTCTCGGACAGGAACGACCGCAGCGGCAGGCGGATGAACGCATCGTCGTCCACGATCAGGATCCGCTTGGGCGCGCTCACGGCAGGACCCCGGCCACGGATGCGGGCGTCGGGCGGACAGCAGCGCTGTAGTTCAAGAATGTATGCATTTCACTCAGGTCGCATATTTAGAGCCGGTTTTACGAGCAACATTCACACCAAATCTTGAATATGTAATCGAAGTCGTTGACGGGACTGGGTTTGATCGTCGGGTGGGACTCGACGCCGGGACCGGAATGTGGCGCCACGCGGAAGTCGGTTCGCGTCGATTCCAGCCGGCTGATAGGCTAAGCGTTGTCCCGAGAACAGTTACCGAGGTGACAATCGTTGCCACCGCGATCCGGTGATGTGACACGCCCTGTCGCTATCCGGATACCGGCGCCGCTCGTCCACAGCGGGCCCCCGCGCGTTGTAATAGAGGGGTGCGCGCGGCCCGCGGGGCCACGGCCGAGGAGTTGAGCCCTTGATGGGTCCGACCGACGAGGAACTGTTGCTGGCGGCGCAGTCCGGGGACAACGAGTCGTTCGGCGTCCTGGTCGGACGCTGGGAGCGCCCGCTGTTCCACTTCGTCTACCGCATGATCGCGCGGACGGAGGACGCCCGGGACATCTGCCAGGAAACGTTCCTGCGGGTGCTCAAGAAGGCCGACCGGTTCCGGCCGGGGGCCAAGTTCTCGACCTGGATGTACCAGATCGCGCTCAACCTGTGCCGCGATCAGCTGCGCAAGAAACGGCGCTGGTCGAGGTTGCTGGTGGAGGATTCGGGACAGCACGATCCGGAGCCGGCACGGCCGGACGGCGGCCCCCGGCTCGGTGACCCCGCCGAGACGGCCGCGCGGCGCGAGCGTTGCGAGGTCGTCGCGCGGGCCCTGCGCGAGATCCCCACCGAGCAGCGCGAGGTGCTGATCATGAAGGAGTACGAGGGGCTGAAGTTCCGCGAGATCGCCGAGATCCTGGGCTGCCCCGAGAGCACGGTCAAGTCACGCATGTACTACGGGCTGAACGGGCTGAGATCGGTCCTGGAACGCCAGGGCATCCGCCAGCTCTGAGGAGTCGCATCATGTCGTCGGACAACAAGTGGCAGGAGCTTCTGATCGGTCATCTGTACGGAGAGCTCGACGCGGACGAGGAGCGCCGGCTGCGCGAAGGTCTCGCCGCCTCGGCCGAGCTGCGCGCGGAGCTGGAGCGATTGCGCGAGGCGCGCCGCGTGCTCGGCGAGGCGCGGCCGGCGGTGCCCTCCTCGCCGTCCCGCGTCGTGGTGTTCTCGACCCCGCCGCTACGGCGGCCGCTGCTGGCCTTCGCCGCCGGTTTCGCCTGTGCCGCGGTGCTGCTCGCCGTGGGCGCGACCGCAGGCTGGAGCTTCGCCACGCGCACCGGCACGGAGACGCCGCTCCGGGCGGTTCCCGTGGCGGACAGCTCGATCGCCGAGCACAACGCCCGCCCCGTGACCGAGGCCGAGCTGCACGACGCGCTGAGCGCCTACCAGGGCCGCCTCGACCGCGTGAACCAGGAGAACCAGGAGCTGCGGCAGCTGCTCGAGCAACAGACCGGCCGGCCCGTGCTGACGCGCGACCAGTTCGACAGCGAGCTGCTGCAGTTCGTGCGCACGCTCGACGCGCGCCGCGCCTCGGATCTGAACTACATCCTCGGCGAGCTGGCCGACATGCAGGTGCGCACCGACACGCGCATCGGGCGGACCCAGGAGGCGTTGCGCTACGTGATGCTCTCCGGCGACCCCAGCCTCAGCGAGCAGTAACGGCTCAGCGCCGCTCCCCGACGACGCCCAGGTCGGCGAGGTGGTCGCGAGCGGCCGGTGCGACCGCCGGGCCGTCGTCGTGCCCCGTCGTCGCCGCGCTCGCCGCGGCCCGCCGGAACGCCTGGACGGCCTCCTCCTCGCGCCCCAGCGCGAGCAACGCGCGGCCCAGGTGGTAGGCCGTCGTGCCCTCGCCGATGCCCGGGCGTTGCCCCCAGCGCACACGGCGCCAGGTCTCGACGGCCAGCGCGTGCCGGCCCTGCTCGGCGAGCAGCAGCGCCAGGTTGGCCAGCGCCGCGGGAGCCCGGTCGGGGAACGCCACCGCGTCGACCTCGGCCCACGCCGCGAACACCACGGGCGAGTGCTGCCTCTCGCCGGGGGCCCACAGCGCCGGAGACGCTGCCGGGGTCAGCGCGACCTCGCGCGGGGCGCCCGCCCCCGCCTGGACCCGCAGCGTCACGGGGCCGTCCCCGCGCAGCGAGCCGAGCGCGTCGCGGATCGCGGACAGAGCGGCGACCTCGCGACCCGCAACCGCCAGCACCCGCTCTCCCGGCTGGAGCGCGGCGCGCGCGGCCGGCCCGCCCTCCAGCACCTCGACCACCACCGCGCCGCCGGCGATCCGGCTGTCGGCCACCATCATTCCCCACACCGGCCGGGACCAGCCCGGGCGCGCCGTCGTGGCCGGAGCCATCGGCAACGGCTCCACCGCCAGCAGGCGGGGGCTGTAGAGCACCCAGCGGTCGCGCCCGCCCTCGCGCTCGGGCGGCAGCACCGCCAGCGCCAGGTCGGTGTGGGGCGGCAGCGTGACGCGCGACCAGTCGTCGGCGCGGGACAGGTCGGCGCCCCGCGGTGCCTCGACTCCCGCGGTGGTGCTGAAGCCGGCGCCGAACTCGGCGAGCCCGGCGGGCCAGCCCGTAACGCCGACGATCGCGGCGTTGGGGCGCGGCTGGACCTCGACCACCGCGCGCTCGTCGTCCGTCAGGGTGCGCGTCGCGCGCCAGACGCTGCGCCCGGCGACCCGCACGTCGAGCTCGACGGTCCCGGGGCACAGCTCGAGCGGCGCCGCGAGCGGCAGCTTGCCCCGCCGCTCGCCGCCGGCGTACAGCTCCGCCCCGCCGGGGCCCCCGGCGATCGTGACCGCGGCGCGGGAAGGTCGCATCACCACGGTCTCGTAGGTCTTGGCGCTGCGGTCGAGGAGATCGACCGTCAGCATGTCCTGCCGGCGCTCGGTGCGGTAGCACGGCTTTTCGAGCCGGAACACGTGCTGGCCCAGTGCGACGTTGGGCAGTCGAAGCTCCGCCGCGGGCGCGTCGCGCCCCAGCTCGACGTCGCCCTCGACCTGCCGGGTCTCGCCGACCAGCACGCCGTCGAGAAGGACGGACACGCCGCCGGGCCGGGTGCGCAGCACCACGTCGCGGGAGTTCGGCAGCAGCTGCAGCTGCACCGGGAACTCGGCTCCCGCCGCGATCTCCAGCACCGTCTCCTCCGGGTCGTGACCCCGGGCCTCGGCCCGCAGCACGCGGGTCCCGGCCAGCAGCGCGAGGGCGCCGTCGCTGCCCGGGATCGCGACGCGACCGTCCACGGTCAGCCGCGCCTCGGGCGGCGACAGCGTGATCCGCGCGACCCCGACCATCTGGGAGCGCACCTTGCGGAACCGCTGCATCGCCTTGTCCGGGATCAGGCTGGCCTCGGGAACGTAGCCGGGACGCGAGCGCAGGATCTCGCGATAGCCGTCCTCGGTCGCGTCGAAGTCCCCCAGCGCCGCGTGGGCCTGGGTTCGCAGCACCAGGGCCTCGACGCGGTCGGCCTCGGCCATCGTGGCGTCGCCGAGCAGCGCATCGAGCGCCGCCAGCGCCTTCTCGAACCGGAGCTGCACGAGGTCCTCGCGGATCGCGTCGAGCTGACCCCGCACCGGCGAGGCCTCCGCGGCCGGACCGTCCTGCGCGGTCGCCGGAACGACCAGCAGCACCAGCGCCGCGACGACGGCGAGCCGGCGGCAAAGCCCGTTCATGGCACCCTCATCCAGGCTCCGCTCGAGCCGTCGAACACGTCGAGCGAGCCGTCGCTGCCCACGGCCACCGCCACCGCCCGGCCCACCCCGCGCTCGGAGGAGGGCCAGGTCTCCAGGATCGCGCCGCGCGCGTCGAGCAGCGTGACCTCTCCCGTGCGCCCGTCGAGCAGCGCCGCGCGGCCCGACGGGTCGGCCGCCAGCGCGACCGGGCGGTCCGCCGGGAGCGTCGCCGCGACGACCTGCTCCGACCCGTCGGCGCCGATCGCCAGCAGCCGGCCGTTCCGGGTGTCGGCCGCCAGCAGGCGCCGGCCGTCCCAGGCCACCAGCTCGACCCGCACCCGGTCGCCCGACCACACCCCGCGCGGGTTGGACGAGCCGGCGTCGATGCTGCCGATCCGCGAGCCGCGACGGTCGACGATCCACAGCCGTCCCAGGCCGTCGGCCGCCAGCGCCGACACGGGAGCGAAATCTCCCTGGACCGCGACCTGCACCACGGTCCCCGCCGGCTCCAGCCGGTAGATCCTGTCGCCGGCGGCGGCGAAGGCGCGGCCCAGGCCGTCCACCGCCAGCCCCTGCACGTCCTCCAGCAGCCACTCCCCGGCCAGGCGACCGTCGGCGCCGAGCCGGACGATCCGGCCGCCCTTGCGCTCGGCCAGCAGCGCGCCCCCGCCCGGCTCGGCGGCCAGCGCGGTCAGCACGCGGATGCCCGGCGAGGTGCGCAGCGCGGGCCGCGTCCATTCCCCGCCGAGACCGCGCCGGCGCAGCACCCCGCGGACCGCGAGCTCGCGCAGCGCCGCGGCGTGGAGCTCGTCGGCGACCTCCAGGTCGATCGCGCGCTGGAGCCGCGCCGCTGCTTCGCCGAACCGCTCCTCGCGGAGGTCGAGCCGCGCCAGCCCGACCAGCGCGCGCCGCGCGGCCGGCGTCCCCGGCGCATCCACCACCAGTCGCTGCCAGGCGTCACGGGCCCGGGCGTCGTTGCCCTGCCGCTCGTCCAGCCAGCCGATCGCGTAGCGCGCCGGGGCGCTCCAGGGGCTCTTCGCCTCGAGGGTCGCGACCTGCAGCAGGGCCACGCGCGCACCGGCGGTGTCGCGCGCCGGCAGCGGCTCGAGTCGCAGCAGCGAGTGCAGCAGGCGTGCTTCCGGCGCCCGGTCGGACGCCGGCAGCTCGTCGAGCACGCGCTGGAGCAGGCCGGAGGCGACCGCGGCGCCGGCGGCGTCGATGCGCCCCAGCTCCTCGGGCCACCGCGCCGTGCCCGAGAGCAGCGCCTGCTCGATCAGGGCATCGTCGGCCAGCGACCCCCGCGGGTCCAGCTCGACGACGCGCGCCAGCGCCTCGGCGGCCTGCGGCGACGCCTCGGCGGCGAGCCGGCGCGCCACGCGGTACTGCCGCTCGGCCCCCTCGGGATCCGCCGGGGCCGGCTGGGCCGGCAGCGGCCCCGCCACCCAGAGCGCCGCGGCGAGGACTCCGATCAGCGGGCGGCGCATCAACCGCTCCTCGCGAACGACACGCGCAACGGGGGATTCTGTCCCGCCGCCAGATCGACCTCGCGCACGCGTTCCTCGCCGCTGGGCTTGAACACCACCTTCACCTCGTAGCGACCCTCGGCGATCCGGTGGCGCACCGGAACGTCGTCGATGTAGGTCCACTTCCCGCCGGCGCGGCGCAGGTAGACCGCGCAGTTGGCGGGGAACGCCTGGACCACCAGCTCCGCGATTCCCGGAAGGTCCAGCGCCACGCGACTCGTCTCGCCGCCGGTGACCTCGACGCCCTGCGTCACGTCGATCCACAGCTCACGGTTGACCGCGCGCACGCGGTGCCGGCCCTCGGGCAGCTCCACGCCGTCGGCCGGCCGCGCGATCCGGTCGCCGTTGACGTAGAACGCGACGGGAACACGCGGATCGGACAGCAGCAGCTTGCCCCGCGGGATCGGCTGCAGCTCGATGGCGGCCACGGCGGTGCGCGCTTCGAGCGGGGTCGCGCCCGCGGGCAACGTCACCACGGCCGGCCGGTGGCCCGCCGCCGCGATCCGGATCTCGTTGTCGCGGCACAGGTCGAGCGAGACCCGGACCGCGCCGGTCCCGGCCGCTTGGCCGTTGACCCGCACCTCCGCGCCGGCGACGCGCGGATCCACCGCCAGCTCGAGCTCCACCGGATCGGGCACCAGCACGATCTCGCCCGCGGCGTCCGCGGGGTTCAGCTCGTGCTCGACCGTGCGACATCCCTGGCGGGCCTCCAGCACCCCGAACGGGCCGTCGGCCCGGAACCGCACCGCGGGCCGGTCCAGCGGAATCCCGTCCAGCGTGACCGGCATTCCCGGGGGGTCGGTCCGGACCGCCGCCTCGAGCCACACCTCCGGCGGCGGAGGCGGCTCGACCAGCGCGAGCAGCTTGTCGCGGTAGACGTAGCCGGCCGCCCCGCCCCCCGCGAGCAGCAGGACCAGCGGGGCCAGCCAGGCCAGGCGGCGTCCGCGGCGCCGCGTGTGACGGCGGCGTGGCGGCGGCGGGAGGTCCGCCGGCTCGGGAGCGCCTCTCGTGGACGCCCCCGCGACGGGGGCCGGGGTGGTCAGGGACCCGGCGGCCTCGCGCAACGCGGCGGCCAGGGCGTCACCGTCGGGAAACCGTCTTTCGCGCTGCTTGGCCAGGCCGCGCGCCAGCAGCGCGGCGAGCGGCGCGGGCACCGTCACGTCGTTCACGGGAAGCTCGAGCGGCTCCTCGTTGACGACGCGGTAGATGATCGCGGAGACCGAGTCGCCCGGGAACGCCTTGGTGCCGCCGAGCAGCTCGTACAGCACCGCGGTCAACGAGAACAGGTCGCTGCGGCCGTCCAGCGGCTCGCCGCGGATCTGCTCCGGGGACATGTAGCTCGGCGTTCCGAGCAGACCGCCGTCGTGGGTGATCTGGGACTCCGCGCCGCGCGCCAGCCCGAAGTCCATGATCTTGACCGCGGTCTCCCCGACCCGCATCAGGTTGGTCGGCTTGATGTCGCGGTGGATCACGCCCGAACGGTGGGCGAAGGCGAGCGCCTCCGCGGCACGCGCCACGATCTCCACCGCCACGGGCGCGGGCAACAGCGAGCCGGGACGGCAAGAAGCGTCGAGCGTCGTCCCCTCGACGAACTCCATCGCCAGGTACGGCACCCCGTCGGCCTCGCCGACGTCGAAGATCGTGACGATGCCCGGGTGCGACAGCTTTCCGGCCGCGCGCGCCTCGCGCAGGAACCGCTCGCGCGCCTGGTCGCGGTCGGCCGCCGGCAGCGCGGCGAAGATCTGGATCGTCTTGATCGCGACCCGCCGGTCGATCCGGGGATCGTGGGCCAGGAACACCCGGCCCATCGCCCCGCGGCCGAGCTCCTCGACGATTCGGTAGCGACCTAGGGTTTCGGATTTCATCCCGGGATTCGGGTCTCGATTTGCCGCAAACGACTCATGGGGCAAGCGTAACGGCTGACCGGGCTAAGGTAACCCGCGGCCGCGCCCAAGTCAATCGACGCCCGCCCGCTCGAGCGCGGCCGAGAGCGCCCGCTCCTCGAGCGCCACGGTCGTGCCGTCCCGCGTCGCCATCCGGCCCAGCCGCGAGGGCAGCGCGAACCGCAGCTCGCCGCCGCGGTTCTTCTTGTCGCCACGCGCCGCGCGCAACAACGCGGCGGCGTCGATGCCGCGGTCGAGGGCCACCGGCAACCCCAGGGCCACCAGCAGCGCGCGGAGCCGCCGCAGGTGCGCTTCCGGGAAGCCCGTGGCCCCGCGCGCCAGCTCGCCCTCGACGCTCATGCCGATCGCCACGGCGCGACCGTGCGAGACGCCGTACTCGCTCGCCGCCTCGATGGCATGGGCGACGGTGTGACCGAAGTTCAGCACGGCCCGGCGCCCGGTCTCGCGCTCGTCCCGGGCCACCACGCGGGTCTTGACCGAGAGCGCGCCCGCCACCGCCGCGGTCTCCGCTTCGGGCTCGCGAGCGGCGAGCGCCGGGTGCGTCCGCTCCAGCCAGCGGAACAGCGCGACGTCGCCGATCACCGCCGACTTGACCACCTCGGACAGGCCGTCGCGGTACTCGGCCGCGGGCAGCGTATCCAGCAGCGCCACATCCGCGTACACGCCCCACGGCTGGTGGAACGCGCCGATGCGGTTCTTGACCCGGCCCAGATTGACCGCGGTCTTGCCGCCCACCGCCGCATCGACCATCGCCACCACGGTGGTCGGAACCTGGACCAGCGGCACGCCGCGGTTCCACGTGGCGGCGACGAATCCCGCCAGGTCGCCGGTCACGCCGCCACCCACGGCGACCAGAGCCGTGTCGCGCCCGGCGCCCAGCTCGGCCAGCCGGTCCTCGAGCGCGGCCTTGGTCTCGCGGCTCTTGTGCCGCTCTCCGGCCGGGAACGTCAGGGTCTCGACGCGCAGCCCGGCGATGTCGCGCAGACGTCGCGCCAGCGGCTCGGCGTGCAGCGGGGCCACGTTCGAGTCGGACACCACCACCAGCAGGCGCCCCGGCGGCTCCGCGGCGAGGTCGGCGACCAGCCGGTCGAGCGCCCCGCTGCCGACCCGGATCCGGCAGACCCTTCGCGAGGCCCGGAACGTGACGTCGAGCTCATGCACGGAGGGCATGATAGGGGAGAAGCCGAAGCGGCCGCGAATCGCAGCCGGCGCCCGGCCTGCGACGATTCACGGTCCGGCCCCGTCGTGACGAAAACGGCGAGGAGCTCAGCTGGGGCGGCTGTCGAGCCCGCCCGACGGCCCTTCGAGACCCGCCAGGTAGTCCTCGACCAGCCGCCGGTGCGTGGCGTCGTCGAGGTCCTTGGCCAGCAGCTTGCCCGCCGCGCGAATCGCCAGGTCGGCCGTCGTGGAGCGCAACGCGTCCCGGGCCTGGGCGATACCGGCCTTGATCTGCTGGTCGGTCTGCTTCATCAGCTGGTCGCGCTGCTGGCGCGCCTGCTCCAGGATCTCCGCCTTGAGCTTCTCGGCGTCCTGCTCGCCCTTGGCCACCGCCTCGGCGCGCTCGCGGTGGGCCTGCGCGACGAGCCCCTTGTGCTCGTCGAGCATCCGGGCCGCCTCGTCGCGCTCCCGCTTCGCCTTGGCCAGGCTGTCCTCGATCGATCGCTGGCGGTCGTCCAGCGCGCCGAGCAGCGGCCGCCAGGCGTACTTGCCGAGCAGGAACGCCAGCAGCAGGAAGGTCAGGGACGTCCAGAAGATCGTGCCGATCTTCGGCTCGATCAAAGCCGAGCCGCCGCCGCCCTCCGCCGCCACGGCCGCCCCCGTGGCCGAGGCCAGCGCGACGGCGCCGCTCAACAACCTGCGCAACATCGCCTGGACCCCTACTTGAAGGACAGCAGGAAGCAGATCACCAGGGCCAGCAGGGTCGCGCCCTCGATCAGGCCTGCCGCGATCAGCATCGCGGTCTGGATCGTGCCCGCCGACTGCGGCTGCCGGGCGATGCCTTCCATCGCGTGTCCCGCGAGCCGCCCGATCCCGAGCCCCCCGCCGATCACCGCCAGGCCGGCTCCGAGTCCGGCGCCAAGGTATGCAAGTGCCTCTGGTGTCATTGCTGCGCTCCTCCTAATGGCTTTCGCTTCGAATCAGCTCTCGATTTTCAGGGTCAGTGTGCCGGGTGGACCGACATGCCGATGAACGTCGACGTCAACACGGTGAAGATGTAGGCCTGGATGAAGGCGATCAGCAGCTCCAGCACGTTGATGAACAACGCCAGGCCGACGGCGAACGGGGCCACCCAGATCGACTGCAGGATGAAGATGAGCGAGATGAAGGCCAGGATCACCACGTGACCGGCCATCATGTTCGCGAACAGACGGATGCACAGGGCGAACGGCTTGACCAGCATGCCCAGGAACTCGACCACCAGCATCAGCGGCACGAGCCACAGCGGGATCCCGCCGGGCACGAGGTGCTTGAAGTGCTGCACCACGCCGAACTCGCGGATGCCGCCCCACTGGATCTGGATGAACGCGATCAGCGCCAGCGCGGCGGTCACCGAGATGTTGCCCGTGGCGGTAGCCATGCCGGGCACCAGGCCGAGCAGGTTGCAGGTCAAGATGAAGAAGAAGGTGCTCAGCAGGTAGCCGACGTAGCGGTCGCCGTGGTGCGGGATCGTCTTGCGGGCCACCTCGTCGCGCAGGAACGTCAGGAACACCTCGATCAGCGCCCGGAAGCGGCTCGGCACCGGGCTGCCGGCGCCCCGCGCCGCCGCGGTCAGGCTGATCAGCAACAGCGCCGCGGCGATCCACATCATCACCACGTGCTTGGTGATCGAGAAGTCGTAGCCCCAGAGGTGGATCTCGGGCAGCGGGATGTGGAGCGGGCCGATGTCGAACACATGGTTGTCCATCACGTGGTGCAGGATGTCCCCGCCCACGTCGGACGCGCCCTCGGCCGCGGCGCCGTGTCCGGCCGTCTCCTCGACGGACCGCCGGACCGCCTCCAGCTCGCTCGCCGTCGTCACGCTTGCCGTCCCCCCTGCCCGTCTCGCGCCGCCCACAAGAACCACGCCATCTCGAGCACCTGAAGCGGCAGGAAACCCGCGACCAGGCCCGTCACGTAGGCCAGCGCTGCGGACTCGCCGGCCAGCACCGCGCCGACGCCCCCCGCGGCGGCCGCGACCAGCCGGCCCAGCAT